>NZ_PSVD01000047.1:0-648 GCF_002932035.1 Rathayibacter sp. AY1F6
TCCGCCGGACGCTCCGCTCCCGCCGTCTCAGGCCGTGAGTCCGCCGAACAGCAGCGACACCGTCATCGCGATGATGACCGAGTCGAAGGCGAACGCGATGACGACGTTCGCGCGCACCAGGCGCCAGCCCTCTCTCGAGCGGATCTCGGCCGAGACCGTGGCCGCCATCGTGGACAGCAGGAGCGCGAGGGTCGCGTCGTCACTGAAGTGCGGCGCCTCCTCGAAGGCGAAGCGCACCTGCGACCGCCGGGGCGACCGCGACTCGAGGCGCAGGCAGGCCTGTGCGACCGAGAAGACCATCAGCACCCACGAGCTCGCGACGGCGAGCAGGGCGGCGGCGAGGGAGAGGGGCTCGCTGCGGGACTCCGTCCTCTGCGCGATCGCCACCGTGACCACGATCGCCGGCACCGCCGCCGACAGCGTCGTGCTGGTCGCCCCGGTCGCCCCCAGCATCCGCGAGAGGAGGCGCCGCTCGCCGCGCGCCTCCTCCTCGGCGGCGCTTCGCAGCGCCTGCTCGTCGAGGCGCGAGGAGGAGGCGGCGCTCCAGCCCACGGAGAGGGCGGTGGAGAGCGGCCGGCCGAGCAGATGGACCGGAACGAGGGTCGCCGTCGCATCGACGGCCCGTCGCCAGGAGCGAGCGTCCCCGTC
>NZ_PSVD01000006.1:0-171829 GCF_002932035.1 Rathayibacter sp. AY1F6
GCCGGAGCCGATGACCAGGACGCTCTGGATGTCTTCCCTGCGCGGCATTACTTCTGCTCTCCGATGCTGCTGGTCGTGGGGATGTCGGTGGGCTCCTAGTCCGTGCCAACGACACGCCTCAGCACCGAACCCACCGCCGTCCTCGTCCTCGAGGACGGACGACGATTCCGGGGACAGGCCTACGGCGCCCGAGGCCGCACCCTGGGCGAGATCGTCTTCGCCACCGGCATGACCGGCTACCAGGAGACGCTGACCGACCCGAGCTACGCCGGCCAGATCGTCGTGCAGACCGCGCCCCACATCGGCAACACCGGGACCAACGACGAGGACATGGAGTCGCGCCGCATCTGGGTCGCCGGCTACGTCGTCCGCGACCCCTCCCGCGTCGTCTCCAACTTCCGCGCGCAGCGCTCCCTCGGCGACGACCTGGAGACCGACGGCATCGTCGGGATCTCCGGCGTCGACACCCGGGCGATCACCCGCCACATCCGCTCGGCCGGCTCGATGCGCGCCGGCGTGTTCTCCGGCGAGGACCTCGCCCTCCCCGAGGAGGAGCAGCTCGCGCTGGTCCTCGGCGGCCGGCAGATGCAGGGGCTCAACCTCTCCTCCTCGGTCTCGACCGACGAGCAGTACACGGTGCCTGCCCGCGGCGAGCGCGTCGGCTCGGTCGCGGTCATCGACCTGGGGGTGAAGACCTCGACGGTCAACTACCTCGCGGAGCGCGGCTTCGACGTCCACGTGCTGCCCGAGTCGGTGACCGCCGAGCAGGTGCTCGCGCTCGACCCGTCCGCGCTCTTCTTCTCCAACGGCCCCGGCGACCCCGAGGCCTCGGACCGCCACGTCGAGCTGCTGCGCACCACCCTGCGCGCCGACCTGCCGTTCTTCGGCATCTGCTTCGGCAACCAGCTGCTGGGGCGCGCTCTCGGCTTCGGCACCTACAAGCTCCCGTTCGGCCACCGCGGGATCAACCAGCCCGTGCTCGACAAGCTCACCGGCCGCGTGGAGATCACCTCCCAGAACCACGGGTTCGCCGTGGACGCGCCGATCGAGGGCGAGCTGGACTCGCCCGAGGGCTTCGGCCGCGTCGAGGTCAGCCACTACTCCCTCAACGACTCGGTCGTGGAGGGCCTGCGCTGCCTCGACATCCCCGCCTTCTCGGTGCAGTACCACCCGGAGGCGGCGGCCGGCCCGCACGACTCCAACCACCTCTTCGACCGCTTCCGCGAGATGGTCGTGCAGCGCACGGCCGGGCGCGCGGCCTCGGAGCCCACCGACATCCCCACGACCAGCAGCATCGGAGAGCAGAAGTAATGCCGCGCAGGGAAGACATCCAGAGCGTCCTGGTCATCGGCTCCGGCCCGATCGTCATCGGACAGGCCGTCGAGTTCGACTACTCCGGCACCCAGGCCTGCCGCGTGCTGCGCGCCGAGGGGGTGCGCGTGATCCTCGTCAACTCCAACCCGGCGACGATCATGACCGATCCCGACTTCGCCGACGCCACCTACGTGGAGCCGATCACGCCCAAGGCGATCGAGGCGATCATCGCCAAGGAGAAGCCGGACGCGATCCTGCCGACCCTCGGCGGGCAGACGGCCCTGAACGCGGCCATCCAGCTGCACGACCTCGGGATCCTCGAGAAGTACGGCGTCGAGCTCATCGGCGCGAGCTTCGAGGCGATCAACCGCGGTGAGGACCGCCAGATCTTCAAGCAGCTGGTGCTGGACGCGGGCGCCGACGTCGCGAAGTCCTACATCGCGCACACCGTCGACGAGGCGATCGAGTACGCCGAGGACCTGGGCTACCCCCTCGTCATCCGCCCGTCGTTCACCATGGGCGGCCTGGGCTCCGGCTTCGCCTACACCCGCGAGGAGCTGGTGCGGATGGTCGGCGACGGCCTGCACCAGAGCCCCACCACCGAGGTTCTCCTGGAGGAGTCGATCCTCGGCTGGAAGGAGTACGAGCTCGAGCTCATGCGCGACACGGCCGACAACACGGTCGTCGTCTGCTCGATCGAGAACGTCGACCCCGTCGGCGTGCACACGGGCGACTCGATCACCGTCGCACCGGCGCTGACCCTCACCGACCGCGAGTACCAGAAGCTGCGCGACATCGGCATCCGGATCATCCGCGACGTGGGCGTGGACACCGGCGGCTGCAACATCCAGTTCGCGATCGACCCGGCGGACGGCCGGATCATCGTGATCGAGATGAACCCGCGCGTCTCCCGCTCCTCCGCCCTCGCCTCCAAGGCGACCGGCTTCCCGATCGCCAAGATCGCCGCGAAGCTCGCCATCGGCTACCGCCTGGACGAGATCCCGAACGACATCACCAAGGTGACGCCGGCGAGCTTCGAGCCGACTCTGGACTACGTGGTCGTGAAGGTCCCGCGGTTCGCGTTCGAGAAGTTCCCGGCCGCCGACAAGACGCTGACCACGACCATGAAGTCGGTGGGCGAGGCGATGGCGATCGGCCGCAACTACGCGCAGGCGCTGCAGAAGGCGCTCCGCTCGCTCGAGAAGCGCGGCTCGTCGTTCCACTGGGGCGCGCAGGAGCGCTCGGTCGAGGAGCTCCTCGAGATCGCGAGGACCCCGACCGACGGCCGCATCGTCACCGTGCAGCAGGCGCTGCGCCTGGGAGCCACGGTCGAGCAGGCGTTCGAGTCCACGAAGATCGACCCCTGGTTCCTCGACCAGATCGTGCTGATCAACGAGATCGCCGACCTGGTGCGCGAGCACGACGGCCTCGACGCCGGACTCCTCCGCCTGGCGAAGGACCACGGCTTCTCGGACGCGCAGATCGCCGAGCTCCGCGGGCTCGACGAGGCGGAGGTCCGCCGCACCCGCTACGCGCTGGACGTGCGCCCGGTCTACAAGACCGTCGACACCTGCGCGGGCGAGTTCCCGGCGCTCACGCCGTACCACTACTCCTCGTACGACGAGGAGACGGAGGTCGTCGCCGCCGACCGCCGCAAGGTCGTCATCCTGGGCTCCGGCCCCAACCGCATCGGCCAGGGGGTCGAGTTCGACTACTCCTGCGTGCACGCCTCGTTCGCGCTCTCGGACGCGGGCTTCGAGACGATCATGATCAACTGCAACCCCGAGACGGTCTCGACCGACTACGACACCTCGGACCGCCTCTACTTCGAGCCGCTGACTCTCGAGGACGTGCTCGAGGTCATCCACGCGGAGTCGCAGTCCGGCGAGCTCGTCGGCGTCGTCGTGCAGCTGGGCGGCCAGACGGCGCTCGGGCTCGCCGCGGGCCTCGAGGCGGCCGGCGTGCCCATCCTCGGCACCACCCCCGCGAACATCGACCTCGCGGAGGAGCGCGGCGCGTTCTCGCGGATCCTCGACGAGGCGGGGCTTCTCGCTCCGCGCAACGGCACCGCGACCGACCTCGACGGCGCCCGCGAGGTCGCGGTGGAGATCGGCTACCCGGTCCTCGTCCGTCCGTCGTTCGTCCTCGGCGGGCGCGGCATGGAGATCGTCTACGGCACGCCCCAGCTCGAGGACTACTTCGAGCGGATGGCCGGCGAGGGGATCATCGACGAGGCGCACCCGCTGCTGGTGGACCGCTTCCTCGACGACGCGATCGAGATCGACGTCGACGCGCTCTTCGACGGCGAGCAGCTCTACATCGGAGGAGTGATGGAGCACATCGAGGAGGCCGGCATCCACTCCGGCGACTCGGCGTGCACGCTCCCGCCGGTGACGCTCGGCCGCCGGCAGATCGACCAGGTGCGGGAGGCGACCCTCGCGATCGCGCAGGGCGTCGGCGTCCGGGGACTGCTGAACGTCCAGTTCGCGATCGGCCAGGGCGTGCTCTACGTGCTCGAGGCGAACCCCCGGGCCTCGCGCACCGTGCCGTTCGTGTCGAAGGCGCTGGGCATCCCGCTCGCGAAGGCCGCGTCGCGCCTGATGGTGGGTGAGACCATCGCCGCGCTGAAGGCCGAGGGCCTGCTGCCCGAGCGCGACGGCTCCGACGTCCCGATGGACTCTCCCATCGCGGTGAAGGAGGCGGTCCTGCCGTTCAAGCGCTTCCGTACCAAGGAGGGCCAGATCGTCGACTCGCTGCTCGGGCCCGAGATGCGCTCCACCGGCGAGGTCATGGGGATCGACCGCGACTTCCCGCGCGCCTTCGCGAAGAGCCAGGACGCCGCTTACGGCGGCATGCCGGCGAGCGGGACCGTCTTCATCTCGGTCGCCGACCGCGACAAGCGCTCGATCGTCCTGCCCGCGCTACGCCTGCGCCAGCTCGGCTTCGACATCCTCGCGACCGAGGGCACGGCCGAGGTGCTGAACCGCAACGGGATCCAGGCCCGCGTGGTCCGCAAGTACAGCGAGACCGCCGAGGGCGACGCGCCCTCCATCGTCGAGCTGATCGCCCGCGACGAGGTCGACGTGGTGATCAACACGCCCAGCGGAGGAGCGACCCGCGCCGACGGCTACGAGATCCGCGCCGCCGCGGTCGCCGCGGACAAGCCGCTGTTCACCACGATCGCCCAGCTCGCGGCCGCGGTCGCCTCGCTCGACGCGGCGAACGAGCCCTTCGAGGTGACGAGCCTGCAGGACTACGCCCTGCGCCGCGCGGAGCGCACCGCGTGAGCGGCGGCGCGGCGGGCACCGCCTCCTTCGGCTCGCGCCTCGAGGCGGCGTTCGCCGCGCACGGCCGGCTCTGCGTCGGGATCGACCCGCACGCGTACCTGCTCGACGCGTGGGGCCTCGCCGACGACGCGGCCGGGCTCGAGAGCTTCGGCCGAACGGTCGTCGAGGCGGCGGCCGGCCGTGTGGGCGTCGTCAAGCCGCAGATCGCCTTCTTCGAGCGGCACGGCGCGGCGGGCTACGCCGCGCTCGAGCGCGTGCTCGCCGACGCCCGCGAGGCCGGACTGCTGGTGATCGCCGACGTCAAGCGCGGCGACATCGGCACGAGCGTCACCGCCTACGCCGAGGCGTGGCTCCGGCCGGGCTCGCCGCTCGAGGCGGACGCCATGACCGCCGCGGCCTACCAGGGGCTCGGCTCCCTCGAGGGGATGCTGACCCTCGCCGAGGAGGCGGGCAAGGGCGTGTTCGTCCTCGCAGCCACCTCCAACCCCGAGGCCCGTCCCGTGCAGCGCGCCCTCGTGCAGGACGGCGGCCGGGCGGGATCCACCGTGGCACGCGCGGTCGTGGCGGACGTGGCATCCTGGAACGACGCTCACGCTCGCGCGTCGATCGGCTCGGTCGGCGTGGTGCTCGGCGCCACGGTCGCCCTGGGCGACTTCGGCATCGGCATCGACGAGCCGCTGCACCCCGCACTCCCGGTGCTCGCGCCCGGCTTCGGCCACCAGGGCGCGGCCGTCGCGGACGCGCAGCGGCTGTTCGGCGCGCTGAGCGCCGCCACCATCGTCAGCGAGTCGCGGAGCGTGCTCGGCGCCGGCCCCTCGGGGATCGCGGCCGAGATCACCCGCCGCGCGACCGACATCCAGGAGACCCTTGTCCGCTGAAACCGTCAGCCCCGATCCCGGCGCCTCCTCGCGCCCGGAGGCCGTGCGCCGTCCCTCGCCGCCCGAGGTCGACCGGCGCGCCGCCTCCGAGGCCGCGATCGCGGCGCGCCGTGCCCGCGCCGCCGTCAAGAAGGCCGTCGCCGCCGGACGCCGCCCCGCGACCGCCGTGCTCGCGGCGGCCCAGGCCGAGCCGTTCGGGGTCGAGGGGCGGATGCGCGTCAGCGAGCTGCTCCGCGCCGTGCCCGCACTCGGCGTGGTGAAGACGCCCCGGGTGATGGACCAGCTGCGGATCGCCGAGTCGAAGCGCCTCGGCGGGCTCGGCCGGCGCCAGGTCGAGGGCCTGTCGTCGTTCCTGGAGGAGCGGGAGTCGCGGCAGCGCCGCCCCGGCCGCAACCGCCTGCTCGTCCTCGCCGGTCCGACCGCGGTCGGCAAGGGCACCGTGTCGACCTACATCCGCGAGAACTACCCGGACGTCCTGCTCTCGGTCTCGGCCACCACCCGGGCCCCGCGTCCGGGCGAGGTGGACGGCGTCAGCTACTACTTCGTCGACGACGCCGAGTTCGACCGGATGGTCGCGGCGGGGGAGTTCCTCGAGTACGCCGTCGTCCACAACGCTCACCGCTACGGCACGCCCCGCGGCCCCATCGACGCCGCGCTGGAGCAGGGCCGGCAGGTGATGCTCGAGATCGACATCCAGGGTGCCCGCCAGGTGCGCGAGCGGATGCCGGACGCGCGGCTGGTCTTCCTCCTGCCGCCGACCTGGGACGAGCTGGTCCGCCGGCTGGTCGGCCGCGGCACCGAGAGCGCGGAGGAGCAGGAGCGCCGTCTGGCCACCGCGAAGGTGGAGCTGGCCGCGCAGGACGAGTTCGATTTCGCCGTCGTCAACAGCACCGTGCCCGAAGCGGCCCGCGAGGTCGTAGAATTGATGTCGCCTCGTGCCGACGGCGCGCCCGCTGACCCGGGCCGCTGACACCGGGCCACCGACCACCTCCGGGCCGACGCCCCGGGTCCCACCGGGCACACGCCCCTCGGAGCCCGCGCGCCGTGTTGCTCCGGAGCCGCAGATCGGCGCTGATGCGCCTGCAAGGAGACACCCATGGCCAACAACCTCGGCATCATCGACCCGCCCATCGACGAGCTCCTCTCGAAGGTCGACTCCAAGTACGCCCTGGTGATCTTCGCCTCCAAGCGCGCCCGCCAGATCAACGACTACTACGCCGACCTCCACGAGGGCAGCCTGTTCGACAACGTCGGCCCGCTGGTCGACTCCACCATCGACGACAAGCCCCTCTCGGTCGCACTGCACGAGATCAACGAGGACAAGCTCGTCGCCAAGCCCCTCGCCGAGTAGTCCCCTCCGGGTGGGCTCCTCTCTCGAGGCCGGCCGACGGCTCAACGTCGTCGTCGGCATCACCGGCGGCATCGCCGCGTACAAGGCCGTCGGAGTCGTCCGCGCGCTGGTCCTCGCGGAGCACGACGTGCACGTCGTCGCGACCGAGGCCGCGCTGCGCTTCGTCGGCAAGCCCACCCTCGAGGCCATCTCGCGGAACCCGGTGCACACCGAGCTCTACGAGGGCGTCGCCGAGGTCCGGCACGTGGCCATCGGCCAGGCCGCCGACCTCATCGTGATCGCGCCCGCGACGGCGCACACGCTCGCCAAGCTCGCCGCCGGCCTCGCCGACGACCTGCTCGGCAACACGGTGCTCGCGAGCACCGCCCCGCTCGTGGTCGCCCCCGCGATGCACACCGAGATGTGGGCGAACGCCGCCACCGTCGCGAACACGGCGGTGCTCCGCTCCCGCGGCGTGCACGTCGTCGGCCCCGCGGTCGGCCGCCTCACCGGCGCCGACTCGGGCCCCGGCCGCATGGAGGAGCCCGAGACGATCGTGGCGGAGGCCCTCGCCGTCCACGCCCGCTCCGCCTCCGCCCGCCGCGACCTCGCGGGCGTGCGCGTCCTCGTGACCGCCGGCGGCACCCGCGAGCCCCTCGACCCGGTGCGCTTCGTCGGCAACCGCTCCAGCGGCAGGCAGGGCGTCGCGCTCGCGCTGGCCGCTGCGGCCCGGGGCGCGGAGGTCACCCTCCTCGCCGCGAACCTCGACGTGCCGGCGCCGGAGGGCGTCACGGTCCTCCCGGTGGGCACCGCGCTCGAGCTGCGCGAGGCCGCCCTCGCCGCGGCCCCCGGCGCGGACGTCGTGATCATGGCCGCGGCCGTCGCCGACTACCGGCCCGCCGCGGTCGCCGACGCGAAGATCAAGAAGGAGCAGCAGGGCGACCGTCTCGTCCTCGAGCTCGTCAAGAACCCGGACGTCCTCGCCGAGATCTCCGCCTCCCGGCGGGAGGGGCAGATCGTCGTCGGCTTCGCCGCGGAGACCGAGCCGGACCGGGACGCGATGCTCGCCCTCGGCCGCGCCAAGATCGCCCGCAAGGGCTGCGACCTGCTCGTCCTCAACAGGGTGGGCTGGGCCGAGGGCTTCCAGAGCGACAGCAACGCCGTCGTGGTCCTCGATCGGGCCGGCGATATAGTTGGCGAGGCCTCGGGCAGCAAGGCGGAGGTGGCCGATCGCGTCCTCGACGCGGTCGTGCGCTAGCCCCGCCGGTCCGCCCGCCCAGGCGCCGATCGCCTGCCGCCCGGCATCGCGCCCGCCAGGCCACTCCCGGTACGAACGACCCCGGTCCGCACGAGCCGGGACGAGAAGAGAAGCATGACCTCCGGTCCCCTCCGCCTGTTCACCTCCGAGTCCGTCACCGAGGGCCACCCGGACAAGATCTGCGACCAGATCTCGGACCGCATCCTCGACGCCCTGCTCCGCGAGGACCCGCACAGCCGGGTCGCCGTCGAGACGCTGGTCACGACGGGGCTCGTGCACGTCGCGGGCGAGGTCTCCACGAGCGGCTACGTCGAGATCCCCAAGATCGTGCGCGACACGATCGTCGAGATCGGCTACGACTCCTCGGAGAAGGGCTTCGACGGCCGCTCCTGCGGCGTCTCGGTCTCGATCGGCCAGCAGTCGCCCGAGATCGCGGCGGGCGTCGACACGGCGCTCGAGGTCCGCTCCTCCGAGGCGGGCGAGGACGCCTTCGACCGCCAGGGCGCGGGCGACCAGGGTCTGATGTTCGGCTTCGCGACCGACGAGACCCCCGAGTACATGCCGCTGCCGAGCTGGCTCTCGCACCGCCTCGCCGAGCGCCTGGCCGCCGTCCGCAAGTCGGGCGAGCTCGACTACCTCCGGCCCGACGGCAAGACCCAGGTCACCATCGGCTACGACGGCACGACGCCGTCCACCATCGACACCGTCGTCCTGTCCACCCAGCACGCCGAGCACGTCAGCACCGAGACGATCCACGCGGACATCGCGGCGCACGTCATCCGCCCCGTGCTCGAGACGGTCGACCTCGACTCCTCCGCCGTGCGCCTGCTGATCAACCCGACCGGCCGCTTCGAGATCGGCGGGCCTCAGGGCGACGCCGGGCTCACCGGCCGCAAGATCATCGTCGACACCTACGGCGGAGCGTCCCGCCACGGCGGCGGCGCGTTCTCGGGCAAGGACCCGTCGAAGGTGGACCGCTCGGCCGCCTACGCCATGCGGTGGGTCGCCAAGAACGCGGTCGCCGCGGGGCTCGCCTCGCGGCTGGAGGTGCAGGTCGCCTACGCCATCGGCAAGGCGGCCCCGGTCGGCCTCTACGTCGAGACCTTCGGCACCGGCACCGTCTCCGACGAGACGATCACCGAGGCGATCCGCTCGGTCTTCGACCTGCGCCCGGCCGCGATCATCCACGCACTCGACCTGCTCCGCCCGATCTACGCGCAGACCGCGGCTTACGGCCACTTCGGCCGGGAGCTCCCCGACTTCACCTGGGAGCGCCTCGACCGGGTCGACGACCTGCGCTCCGCCGCGGGCCTCTCGTAGCGGGCGCGGCGGCGATGGCGACGAGCGGAGCCGTCGCGCGCGTGCTCCTGGACTCGCCCCTCCCGCAGCTCGACCGGCTCTTGGACTACGCGGTGCCGGAGGCGCTGCGCGGCGAGGTGGTCCCCGGCGTGCGCGTGCGGGTGCCGTTGCGGACCGGAGGCCGGATCGCCGACGCGTTCGTCGTCGAGACGGGGGAGGGGACCGAGCACGCCGGAGCGCTCAGCGGCATCGAGGAGCTGGTCTCGCCGCTCGTCGTACTGACCCCGGAGGTCTGGGCCCTCGCCCGCCGGGTGGCCGACCGCGCCTCCGGGGGCGCGAGCGACGTGCTGCGCCTGGCCGTGCCGCGCCGCCACGTCCGCGTCGAGAAGGCGCGACTCGCCGCGGGTCCCGCTCCTGCGGCGCGCGCGGTCGAGGCGGGCGGCGTGACGGGCTACCCCGACGCCTCCTTCGCGGGACTCGCCGAGGGGGCCCGGCTGGCGGTCGGCGCCGTGCCGGCTCCCGTGAGGCTCGACTCGGGCGCGTGGGTCGGCGGCTGGGCCGTCACGCTCGCCGAGCTCGCCCGGGACACGCTCGCCGCGGGCCGCGACGCGATCCTGGCCGTCCCCGACTACCGCGACCAGGAGCAGCTGGAGCTCGCTCTCGCCGCCCTCGTCCCCGCGGAGGCGGTGGTGCGCCTCGATGCGCGGCAGAAGGGCGCCGAGCGCTACTCCGCCTTCGTCCGCTGCCTCGATCCCGGGCCGCGGGTCGTCGTCGGCAACCGCTCCGTCCTCTACGCGCCCTCCTCCGCCCTCGGCCTGATCGCGCTCTGGGACGACGGCGATCCGCTCTTCGCCGAGCCGCTCGCGCCCTACGCGCACGCCCGCGACGTCGCCCTGGTGCGGCAGGAGCAGAGCGGCGCCGGCCTCGTCCTGCTCGGCAACACGCGCACGGTCGAGGTCGAGCGGCTCGTCGAGATCGGCTTCGCGACCGAGGTGGAGCCGCGGCCGAGCCGCCGCCCGCACGTCGTGCCGACCGCCCAGCAGTGGGCGGCCGACGAGCACGACGCGGCAGCGCGCATCCCCTCCTCCGCCTGGCGGGAGGCGCGGAAGGCCCTCGACTCCGGTCCCGTGCTCGTCCAGGTCGCGCGCCCCGGCTACGCGCCGGTGGTCGCCTGCGCCCGTTGCCGGACCGTCGCACGCTGCAACCGCTGCCAGGGTCCGCTCGGCGTGCACTCCGAGGGCGGGCGGCCGAGCTGCGGCTGGTGCGGCCTGATCGCGGCCGACTGGACCTGCTCCGTCTGCGAGGCGACGGCTCTGCGCCTCGTCTCCCTCGGCGCGGGCCGCACCGCGGAGGAGCTCGGACGCGCCTTCCCGGGTGCCAAGGTGATCGTCGCCGACGGGCAGCGCCCCGTGCTCACCCTCCCCGACGAGCCCGCGCTCGTCGTGGCCACGCGCGGGGCGGAGCCGCGGGCCGACGGCGGCTACCACGCCGTCCTGCTGCTGGACGGCGAGCGGATGCTGGCCCGCGAGAGCCTGCGGGTCGCCGACGACGCGCTCCGCACCTGGTCGAACGCCGCGGCGCTGGCCCGCCCGGGCGCGCCGGTCCTCCTGGTCGGGGTCGGCGGCCGGCTCGCGACCGCCCTGGCGACCTGGCGGCAGGCCGAGTACCTCCGGGCCGAGCTCCAGGAGCGGCGCGCTCTGCGCTTCCCGCCCGCGGTGCGCCTGGCCACGGTGAGCGGCGACGCGCACGCGGTGGAGGAGGCGCTCGACGCGCTCGACGAGGACGACCGGCACGAGGTCCTCGGTCCTGTCGGGCTCGAGGACGGCTCCGTCCGGGCGATCGTCCGGTTCGACTACGCTCGCGGTGCGGATGTGGCCGCGCGCCTCCGCTCCGCCGTGATCCGCAACGCCACGCGCCGTCGTCGCCCGCCGACCACGCCCGGCCGCTTCCGGCCGGCCCCCCGGCTCCGGGTCCGTCTCGACGACCCCGACATCCTCTGACTCCCCAGGAGACCCCCGTGCGCCTCGTCTTCGCCGGCACGCCCGCCGCCGCCGTTCCGACCCTCCGCGACCTCGCCGCCTCCGCGCACGAGGTCGTGGCCGTGGTCACCCGGGAGGACGCCCCGGTGGGACGCAAGCGCGTGCTCACCCCCTCGCCGGTCGCCGTCGTGGCCGAGGAGCTGGGGATCCCGGTGATCCGGGCGAACCGCCTCGACGAGGACGTGACCGACCGGATCGCGGAGCTCGCCCCCGACCTCGGCGTGATCGTGGCCTACGGCGGCCTCGTCCGGCAGCGCCTGCTGGCGGTGCCGCGCCTGGGCTGGATCAACCTGCACTTCTCCCTGCTGCCGCGCTGGCGCGGGGCGGCTCCCGTCCAGCGGGCGCTGATGGCGGGCGACACGCGGATCGGCGCGAGCGTCTTCCAGCTGGTCGCCGAGCTCGACGCCGGTGACGTGTACGCCGAGCTCGCCGTCGACGCGGGGGAGCACACCGCGGGCGAGCTGCTGACGGAGCTGGCCGCGAGCGGCGCCGGCCTCACCCTCGGCGTGGTCGGCGCGCTGGAGGAGGGCACGGCCGTCGCGACTCCGCAGGCCGGAGAGGCGACCCCCGCTCCCAAGCTCGACGCCGCCGACGGCCGGATCGACTGGAGCCTCCCGACCGGGCGGGTCCTCGCGCTCGTGCGCGGAACGACTCCCGAGCCCGGAGCCTCGACCGCGGTGGGGAACGCGCGCCTCAAGGTGCTCGCGGTCCGCGCGGCCGAGGGGGACCTCGCTCCCGGCGTCGTCCGCCTCGACTCGGGGCGCGCCCTCGTCGGCACCGCGGACGGAGCGGTCGAGCTGGTCACCGTCCAGCCCGCCGGCAGGACCCCGATGGCCGGCGCCGCCTGGGCCCGCGGCCTGCGCGAGAGCACGGTGCTCGCGTGAGCGCCCGTCGCGAGGCCGCTCCCGCCCGGCGGGTCGCCTACGACGTCCTGCTCGCGGTGAGCGGGTCGGACGCCTACGCCAACCTGGTCCTGCCCGCGCGGATCAGCGCCGCCGGCCTCTCGCCCGCCGACGCGGGACTGGCCACCGAGCTCTGCTACGGCACTCTGCGGATGTCCGGCTACTACGACCGCGTGATCGCCCTCGCGGCCGGCCGGTCCGTCGAGAGCATCGATGCGCCGGTGCTCGACGCGCTGCGCCTGGGCGTGCACCAGCTGCTCGCGACCCGCGTGGCCCCGCACGCCGCGGTGAACGAGAGCGTCGCGCTCGTCGCGGCCGGCTCCTCGCGGGGAGCGGTGGCCTTCGCCAACGCCGTGCTGCGCGCGGTCTCGCGCTCGGGCGCCGGCGAGTGGCGCGAGCGGGTCTCCGCGGCCGCGGTCTCCGGCGACGACCGGATCGCCGCGCTGAGCTCCCACCCCGTGTGGATCGTGCGCGCCCTGCGACGGGCGCTGGCGGCGGAGGGGGCGGCCGACGAGCTCGACGCGCTGCTCGCCGCCGACAACGCGGCTCCGCGGGTGAACCTTGTGGCTCTGCCGGGCCTGGCGTCTCGCGGCGAGATCGCCGACGCCGAAACCGACCGGTTCTCGCCGGTCGGCATGACCAGCACCGGCGGCGACCCGGAGGCGTTCCCCGCGGTGCACGAGGGCCGCGTGCGCGTGCAGGACGAGGGCTCCCAGCTCGCCGCTCTGGCGCTCTCCCGGGCACGGCCGGTCCGCCCGGGCGAGCGCTGGCTCGACCTGTGCGCGGGACCCGGCGGCAAGGCGGCGCTGCTCGCGGCGGAGGCGCGCGCAGGCGGGGCGGCGCTGCTCGCCAACGAGGTGGTTCCGGGCCGCGCGGGCCTGGTGCGGCAGGCGCTGGCCGCCGTCGACCCGTCGGTCGAGGTGCGCACCGGCGACGGGCGCGACCTGGGCGACGAGCAGCCGGGATCGTTCGACCGCATCCTCCTCGACGCGCCGTGCACCGGTCTCGGTGCGCTGCGGCGTCGGCCCGAGGCGCGCTGGCGCAAGTCCGCGGCCGACGTGGAGCCGCTGGCCGCCCTCCAGGGCGAGCTGCTCGACTCCGCGGTGAGGGCTCTCGCTCCCGACGGCCTGCTGGCCTACGTGACCTGCTCGCCGCACCTCGGCGAGACCCGGCGCGTGCTCGCCCTCGCGCAGGAGCGGCACGAGCTCGAGCTCGTCGACACGCCGGCCGTGCTGCGCGCGCTGACGGCGGACCCGCTCCCGCTGCCGGAGGGCACCCTCCACGTGCAGCTCTGGCCGCACCGGCACGGCACCGACGCCATGTTCGTGCAGCTCCTCCGCCGCCGGCCCCTCGAGGCGGCGTCCGGAGACGCCTGAACCCTCCGGAGCGGGAACGCGCTCGGCCGGGCGGACGCGGAGGACGCTCCGATCTAGGCTGGAGGCATGCCCGCACGGATCAACCCCAGCATCCTCTCCGCCGACTTCGTGAACTTCGAGGCCGAGCTGCAGCGCATCGCCGGAGCCGACCTCGTGCACGTCGACGTGATGGACAACCACTTCGTGCCGAACCTCACCTTCGGGCTGACCATGGTCCAGCGCCTCCAGGACGTCTCGCCCCGGCCGCTCGACCTGCACCTGATGATCGAGGACCCCGACCGGTGGGCCCCCGACTACGCCGAGACCGGCGCCTACTCCGTGACCTTCCACGCCGAGGCCGCGCGCGACGCCGTGGCCCTCGCGCGGCGCCTGCGCGAGATCGGCTCACGAGCGGGAATCGCGCTCAAGCCGGGCACGATGGTGGACGACTACCTCGACCTCCTGCCCGAGTTCGACCAGGTCCTCGTGATGACGGTCGAGCCCGGCTTCGGGGGCCAGTCCTTCATGGAGGAGACGATGCCCAAGCTGCGCACCCTCCGGAACGTGGTGGACCGCACCGGGCTCGACGTCTGGCTCCAGGTCGACGGCGGGATCGCTCCCGGCACGATCGAGATCGCAGCGGAGGCGGGAGCCGACACCTTCGTCGCGGGCTCCGCGGTCTTCGGTGCGGACGACCCGGAGGCCGCGATCGCATCGCTGCGCGAGACGGCGACCGCTCACCTGCACCGGCACTGAGGCGGCCCGCGCCCGGCCGCCGTATAGACTTCCCCGGTGAAAACTTTCGACGACCTCTTCGCTGAGCTGGGCGAGAAGGCCGCCGCCCGTCCCGAGGGTTCGGGCACCGTCCGCGAGCTCGACGCCGGCGTGCACTTCATCGGCAAGAAGATCGTCGAGGAGGCCGCCGAGGTGTGGATGGCCGCCGAGTACGAGGGCGACGAGCGCACCGCCGAGGAGATCTCGCAGCTGCTCTACCACCTGCAGGTGCTCATGCTCGCCAAGGGACTGACGACGGCCGACGTCTACCGGCATCTGTGAGCCCCGCCCCGCTCGCCGGGGTGCGCCTCCGCTCCGCGCCGTCGCGCCCGCACGCTCCCCGAGGAGCCGTGCCGCCCCCTGAACAGCCGTCGAGTCATGAAGGACGTCCCGTGACCACCACCCCCGCCCCGGCGCTCCTGCGCGTCGCCGTCCCCAACAAGGGCTCCCTCTCGGAGACCGCCGGTCAGATGCTCGCGGAGGCCGGCTACACCGGCCGCCGCGACCCGAAGGAGCTGCACGTCGTCGACGAGCGCAACGGGGTCGAGTTCTTCTACCTGCGCCCGCGCGACATCGCCACCTACGTCGGCTCCGGCGCTCTCGACGTCGGGGTGACCGGCCGCGACCTCCTGATCGACTCCGGCTCCGAGGCGCGCGAGATCGCGAGCCTCGGCTTCGCGAACTCCACCTTCCGCTTCGCCGGGCCCGCAGGCCGCTACGACGAGCTCGCGCAGATCGACGGCCTCCGCGTGGCGACCAGCTACCCGGGCCTCGTGGGCCGCTTCCTCCGGGAGCACGGCGTCGAGGTGACGCTGATCCGCCTCGACGGCGCGGTCGAGTCCGCGATCCAGCTCGGCGTCGCCGACGTCATCGCCGATGTCGTCGAGACCGGCACCACGCTCCGCAAGGCCGGCCTCGAGATCTTCGGGCCGGTCATCCTGGACTCGACCGCCGTCCTGGTCTCCGCCGCGGGGGAGCCCGAGGGCATCCCGGTGCTGCTGCGCCGCCTGCAGGGCGTGCTGGTCGCCCGCGAGTACGTGCTGCTCGACTACGACTGCCCCGTCGCGCTCCTGGAGAGCGCCACGGCGATCGCCCCGGGCTTCGAGTCGCCGACGGTCTCGCCGCTGCACGACGCCGAGTGGGTGGCCGTCCGCGTGATGGTGCCGCGCTCGGACATGAACCAGGTGATGGACCGCCTGTACGACCTGGGCGCCCGCGCGATCCTGGTCACCTCCATCCACGCCGCGCGCCTGTAGAGGGGGAGCCGATGAGTCTCGCCGTCCGCGTCATCCCCTGCCTCGACGTCGCCGCCGGCCGCGTCGTGAAGGGCGTCAACTTCCAGAACCTGCGCGATGCGGGCGACCCCGTCGAGCTCGCCCGCCTCTACTTCGAGCAGGGCGCCGACGAGTTGACCTTCCTCGACGTCACCGCCACGGTCGACGACCGCTCGACCACCTACGACGTGGTGCGGGCGACCGCCGAGCAGGTCTTCATCCCGCTCACGGTCGGCGGAGGCGTGCGCAGCGCCGAGGACGTCTCGCGACTGCTCGCGCACGGCGCCGACAAGGTGGGCGTCAACTCCGCCGCGATCGCCCGGCCCGAGCTCCTCGGCGAGATCGCCGACGTCTTCGGCGCGCAGGTGCTCGCGCTCTCGCTCGACGTCAAGCGGAGCGACGCCACGGCGTCCGGCTTCGTCGTCACCACTCACGGCGGACGCCGCGAGACCGAGCTCGACGCCCTGGCCTGGGCGGCCGAGGCCGTCGAGCGCGGCGCCGGGGAGCTGCTGGTCAACTCCATCGACGCCGACGGCACCAAGCAGGGCTTCGACCTCGAGCTGATCGCCGCGATGCGCGAGCTGAGCTCCGTGCCCGTCATCGCCTCCGGAGGCGCCGGCGCCGTCGAGCACTTCGCTCCGGCCGTCGACGCGGGGGCCGACGCCGTGCTCGCCGCCTCCGTCTTCCACAATCGCGAGCTGACGATCGGCGACGTCAAGCGCGCGCTCGCCGCCTCCGGGATCGAGATCCGATGACCCCCGCCGAGCTCGACGCCGTCCTGGACCGCGCCGCCTTCGATCCGACCGGGCTCCTGCCCGCGATCATCCAGCAGCACGACACCCGCGAGGTGCTCATGATGGGCTGGATGGACCGCGAGGCGCTCCGGCGGACCCTCACCGAGGGCCGCGTCACCTTCTGGTCGCGCTCGCGCCAGGAGTACTGGCGCAAGGGCGACACGTCCGGGCACGCGCAGTACGTGCGGGGTGCCGCCCTCGACTGCGACGCCGACACTCTGCTGGTCCAGGTCGAGCAGATCGGCGCAGCCTGCCACACGGGCGAGCACGCCTGCTTCGACGTCGACCCCCTCGTGCCGTTCACCGGCCTCGGCCCGGCGGAGTGAGCATGAGCGGACGGCGGCTGAAGTACACGGCGATCCTCGGGGTCGTGCTCCTCGCCGCGCTCGAGCTGACCTCCTCCACCCAGACCTGGTCCACGCTGACCCTGGCCGCGATCGAGGGGGAGGGCCAGCGGATCGACGTGGCCGGGACCGTCGCCGCGCCCGCGCTCTCCGCCCTGGCGCTCGCAGGCCTCGCCCTCGCCGCGGCCCTCGCCATCGCCGGCCCCGTCTTCCGGATCGTGCTCGGTCTGCTCCAGGCCGTCCTCGGCGCCTCGGTGGTGCTCGCGGCCGCGACGGCACTGGGCGACCCCGTGCGCGCCGGCGCCTCGCTGGTCACGGAGGCGACCGCCATCGCGGGGGAGCAGTCCGTCGCCGCGCTCGTGGCCTCGTCCTCCGCGACGGCCTGGCCCGTCGTCGCCCTGGTCTGCGGCGTGCTCACCGCGCTGCTCGGGATCGGCGTCCTCGCGACCTCGCGCCGCTGGCCGGGAGCGGCGCGGAAGCGCGCCTCCCGCTTCGAGCCCGCCGACGGCTACGGCCACGGCGCGTCGACCGTGCAGACGGACGACGGCGACATCGACCCGGTCGTCTCGTGGGACGAGCTCTCGCGCGGCGACGACCCCACCTCGGGCCGCTGACACCGGCCGCGGTCGTGTCCGGCGGTCCGGCATCCCCGCCTCCTGCAGGCGGCTGCGCAGGCGAGTCCGGGGCCGGGCGCTCAGGCGCCTCACGCTAGACTGCTCTGGTCCCGTTGCACCCCCAGGAGGAGACCCATGAGCACCGAGCACGACGACGACAACCACGGCCACTCGCCCGCAGCGTGGACGGCCGTCGTCATCATGCTGGTCGGATTCACGATCGGCACGATCGCGTTCTGGTTCGACGTGCCCCTGGTGGTCTGGCTCTCGGCCGGCCTGGTCGTGGTGGGTCTGCTCGTGGGCATGGGCATGGCCAAGGCGGGCTACGGCGTCAACGGCGCGAAGGCGAACCCGAAGGCGCGCGCCTAGGTGCTCGCCGACCTCACCGCCGGCGCCCTGGCCGACGCGGCCCGGCGCCGCGAGAGCGCCCCGCTCGAAGCCGTCGAGCGCCGCGCGCTCGCCCAGGCGCCCGCCCTCGACGCCCTGGCCGCTCTGGCCCCCGCCGAGCGCGTCAGGATCATCGCCGAGGTGAAGCGCGCCAGCCCGTCGCGCGGAGCCCTCGCCGACATCCCCGTCCCCGCCGAGCTGGCCGGACAGTACGAGCTCGGGGGAGCGAGCGCGATCAGCGTCCTCACCGAGGAGCGCCGCTTCAAGGGGTCCCTCGCGGACCTCGAGGCGGTCCGCGAGCGCGTGTCGATCCCCGTCCTGCGCAAGGACTTCGTCGCCGAGCCGTACCAGGTCCTCGAGGCCCGCGCGGCCGGAGCCGACCTGGTCCTCCTCATCGTCGCCGCGCTCGAGCAGCCCCTGCTCGCCGAGCTGCACGCCCTCGTCCTCGAGCTGGGGATGACCCCGCTCGTCGAGACGCACTCGGCCGACGAGCTCGAGCGGGCCGCCGACCTCGGCGCGCGGCTCATCGGCGTGAACGCCCGCGACCTCTCCACGTTCCAGCTCGACCGCGACCTCTTCGGCCGCCTCTCCGAGCGCTTCCCCGACGACGCGGTGAAGGTGGCCGAGTCGGCCGTCCTCACCGCCGACGACGTCGCGCACTACCGCGGCTCCGGAGCCGACGTCGTCCTCGTGGGCGAGGCTCTCGTCACCGGCGGCGACCCCGTCTCCACCCTCGCCGGCTTCCTGGCGCACTGACCACTCCGATAGGCGGTACCCCCATGGCACTCCGGGATGAACTCGGCCCCTACTTCGGCGAGTTCGGCGGACGCTACGTCCCCGAGTCCCTCGTCGAGGCCCTCGACGAGCTGAGCGCCGAGTACGAGCGCACGAAGGTCGACCCCGCGTTCGCGGCCGAGCTGATGGAGCTGCACCGCAGCTACACCGGTCGTCCGTCGATCATCACCGAGGTGCCGCGGTTCGCCGAGCACGCCGGCGGTGCGCGGATCATCCTCAAGCGCGAGGACCTCAACCACACCGGCTCGCACAAGATCAACAACGTGCTGGGCCAGGCGCTGCTCACCAAGCGGATCGGCAAGACCCGCGTCATCGCCGAGACGGGAGCGGGCCAGCACGGCGTCGCGACCGCCACGGCCGCCGCCCTGTTCGGCCTCGACTGCGTGGTCTACATGGGCGAGGTCGACACCGAGCGCCAGGCCCTCAACGTCGCCCGCATGCGCCTGCTCGGCGCCGAGGTGATCCCCGTGACGACCGGCTCGCGCACCCTCAAGGACGCGATCAACGACGCGATGCGCGACTGGGTGACGAACGTGGGCACCACGAACTACATCTTCGGCACCGTCGCCGGCCCGCACCCGTTCCCGGCCCTCGTCCGCGACTTCCAGAAGATCATCGGCGAGGAGGCGCGCGAGCAGGTCCTCGAGCTCACCGGCTCGCTGCCCACCGCGGTCACCGCCTGCGTCGGCGGCGGCTCCAACGCGATGGGGATCTTCCACGCCTTCCTCGACGACCCCGAGGTCCGCCTCGTCGGCTTCGAGGCCGGCGGCGACGGGATCGAGACCCCCCGCCACGCGGCGACCATCAGCAAGGGCCGCCCCGGCGTCCTGCACGGCGCCCGCAGTTTCCTCCTCCAGGACGAGGACGGCCAGACCGTCGAGTCGCACTCGATCTCGGCCGGCCTCGACTACCCGGGCATCGGCCCGGAGCACGCGTGGCTCTCGAGCATCGGCCGCGCCGACTACCGCGCGGTCACCGACTCGGCCGCGATGGACGCGCTCATGCTGCTCAGCCGCACCGAGGGGATCATCCCGGCGATCGAGTCCGCGCACGCGCTGGCCGGCACGCTGGAGCTCGGGCGCGAGCTCGGCCCCGAGGCCACCATCCTGGTCAACCTCTCGGGCCGCGGCGACAAGGACATGACGACCGCTGCGCACTACTTCGGCCTCATGGACCAGGGCGCGGTGCAGTCGTGAGCGGCCGCGGACCGAGCGTCGCCGAGACCGTCCGGCGCCGGAACGAGGAGGCGGCGGGCGCCCTGATCGGCTACCTCCCCGTCGGCTTCCCCGACCTGCCGACCAGCATCGACGCCGCCGTGGCCATGGCCGAGAACGGCGTCGACGCGATCGAGCTCGGTCTGCCCTACTCCGATCCGGTGATGGACGGACCCGTCATCCAGGAGGCGACCCAGGCCGCCATCGCGGGCGGCTTCCGCCTCCGCCACGGCTTCGAGGCCGTCCGCGAGATCCGGGCGCGCGTCGACGTGCCGGTCCTGGTGATGACCTACTACAACCCCGTCCTGCAGTACGGGGTCGAGCGCTTCGCCACCGATCTGGCCGAGGCCGGCGGGTCCGGCCTCATCACGCCCGACCTGATCCCGGACGAGGGCGCCGAGTGGCTCGCCGTCTCCGAGCGGCTCGGACTCGACCGCGTGTTCCTCGCGGCGCCGTCCTCGACGGACACGCGCCTGCGCCAGGCCGTCGACTCGAGCCGTGGATTCGTCTACGCGGTCTCGACGATGGGCATCACCGGCGCGCGCACCGACGTCGACTCCGCGGCCCGCACCCTGGTCGACCGCCTCCGCGCCGCCGGCTCCGAGAGCGCGTGCGTCGGCCTGGGCATCTCGACCGGCGAGCAGGTCGCCGAGATCCTCGCCTACGCGGACGGCGCCATCGTCGGATCCGCCCTGGTGCGGGCGCTGGCGTCCGGCGGGGTCGACGCGGTCGCCGAGACCTCCCGCGGCCTCGCCGAGGGCACCCGCCTGCGCTCCGCGCGCTGACACCCTCCCGCTACAATCGGGATGCCCACCGGGGCGCGGCCGAGCCGTGCCCGGGGGACCCCCTCCTTCGAAAGGTCGAGTACCGGTGTCCGTACCGCTGAGCATTCCGAGCCCCCCCGACGCGTGGAGTCAGTACGACCTCACGATCGGCACCTTCACGCTCGCGATCCACACCTACGCGCTCTGCATCCTCGCGGGGATCATCGTGGCGACGATCATGACGAACCAGCGGCTCAAGCGCCGCGGCGCGGAGCCGTGGGTCGTGCTCGACATCATCATCTGGGCTGTGCCGCTCGGCATCGTCGGCGCCCGCGCCTACCACGTGCTCACCCACCCCGGCGACTACTTCTACGACGGCGCCGACCCGTGGGAGGTCGTCCGCATCTGGAACGGCGGCAACGCCATCTTCGGCGGGCTGATCGGAGGCGCGGTCGGCGCGTTCATCGGCTGCCGCTGGACAGGAGTGCGGTTCTGGACCTTCGCCGACGCCCTCGCCCCCGGCATGCTCGCCGCGCAGGCGCTCGGGCGTCTGGGCAACTGGTTCAACCACGAGCTCTTCGGCCTGCCCACGACCCTGCCCTGGGGCCTCGAGATCGAGACCACCAACCCGGCCTTCCCCGTCGGCCTCCCGGCGGGCACGCTCTTCCACCCGACCTTCCTCTACGAGATCCTCTGGAACGTCGTCGGCATCGCGGTCATCCTCCTGCTCGAGCGCCGTCTCAAGCTGCAGTGGGGCACCGTCTTCGCCGCCTACCTGATCTGGTACGGGATCGGCCGCGTCTGGTTCGAGTCCATCCGGATCGACCCGAGCGAGTTCTTCTGGGGCATCCGCACCAACGTCTGGGCCGCGCTCATCGCCGTGGTCATCGGCCTGGTCCTCGTGGTGATCCAGAAGCGCGAGCACCCGGGCGCCGAGCCCTCGGCCTACCGGCCGGGTCGCGAGTGGACGCCCGCCCCGGCTGCGGTAGAATTCGAGGACGTCGAGTCCGACTCCGACGACACCACCACCCCTGCTTCCGGCACCGACGCCGAGAAGCCGACGGTCTCCCGCACCTGACGGAGGTCGCGGAGCCTCCGCGACCGCCTCCCGGGTGCCCGACACCTCCACGACCGCCCCATCGCGGCGCAGCCACGAGCGCTGCCGCGGGCGGGTCGTCGTGCAGGCACCGCCGGCGGCGCGCGACGCTCGCGCCACGGCAGAACCCTGCGGCCCTCCCGATCGGGGAGCCGCTCCTCCTCCACCACCGCGGGCCAGCGACGTCCCGATCAGCCATCACCCCCGTGAGGACGGTTCCCATGGCCTCCGCCCAGCCCTCGACCCCGGCCCGCGCCGTGCCCTTCCTGGGCATGCCGCCGGCGCAGGGGATGTACGACCCGGCCGCCGAGAAGGACGCGTGCGGTCTCGCGATGGTCGCCACCATGCGCGGCACCGCCGGCCACGACATCATCGACGCCGCGCTGAACGCGCTGCGCAACCTCGAGCACCGCGGCGCCGTCGGCTCCGACGCGGGAACGGGCGACGGCGCGGGGATCATCACGCAGATCCCGGACGAGTTCCTCCGCGCGGTCGCTCCCTTCGAGCTCCCGCCGCTGGGCCAGTACGCGGTGGGCAACGCCTTCCTCCCGGTGGACGTGTTCGAGCGCGAGCGGGTCAAGTCGACGATCGCCGACATCGCCCGCGAGGAGAACCTCGCCGTGGTCGGCTGGCGCTCCGTGCCCGTGCAGCCCGACGAGATCGGCACGCTCGCCCGGGCCGCCATGCCGGCGATCGAGCAGCTGTTCATCCGGAGCGAGCTGACCGACGAGAGCGGCACGCCCCTCTCCTCCGTGCGCCTCGACCGCCTGACCTTCCGCCTGCGCAAGCGCGTCGAGCGCGAGCTCGAGGTCTACTTCATGTCGCTCTCGAGCCGCACGCTCGTCTACAAGGGGATGGTGACGACGCTCCAGCTGGAGCCGTTCTACCCGGACCTGTCCGACGAGCGCTTCGCGTCGAAGCTCGCGCTGGTGCACTCCCGGTACTCCACCAACACCTTCCCCTCGTGGCCGCTCGCTCAGCCGTTCCGGATGATCGCGCACAACGGCGAGATCAACACGGTGCAGGGCAACCGCAACTGGATGCGCGCGCGCCAGTCGCAGCTGAAGAGCCGCGAGCTGGGCGACCTGGCCCCGCTGTTCCCGATCGTCTCGCCCGGCCGCAGCGACTCCGCCTCGTTCGACGAGACCGTCGAGCTGCTCAATCTGGCCGGCCGGTCGCTCCCGCACGCGATCATGATGATGGTGCCGGAGGCCTGGGAGAACCAGGACGGCGCGCTCGACCCGAAGCGCCGCGCGTTCTACGAGTACCACTCGATGCTCATGGAGCCGTGGGACGGCCCGGCCGCGATCGTCTTCACCGACGGCGAGCTCGTCGGCGCCACCCTCGACCGCAACGGGCTCCGACCCGGCCGCTACGTCGTCACCGACGACGGGCTCGTGGTGCTCGCCAGCGAGATCGGCGTGCTCGACATCGACCCCGCGAAGGTGGTCCGCAAGGGACGCCTGCAGCCCGGCCGCATGTTCCTGGTCGACACCGAGCAGGGCCGCATCGTCGAGGACGAGGAGATCAAGGGGCAGCTCGCCGCCTCCGGTCCGTTCGAGGAGTGGCTCGAGAAGGGCCGCATCAACCTCAAGGACCTCCCCGAGCGCGAGCACATCGTGCACACGCCCGCCTCGGTCAACCGCCGCCAGCGCACCTTCGGCTACACCGAGGAGGAGGTCCGCCTCCTCCTGCTGCCGATGGCGCGCGCCGGTGCGGAGCCGCTCGGAGCGATGGGCTCGGACACCCCCGTGGCCGTCCTGTCCAAGCGCCCCCGCCTGCTCTTCGACTACTTCACGCAGGCCTTCGCGCAGGTGACGAACCCGCCGCTGGACTCGATCCGCGAGGAGGTCGTGACCTCGCTCCGTCTGGGCCTCGGCCCCGAGCGCAACCTGCTGACCGCCGGTGCCGAGCACGCGCGCCAGGTCGTCCTCGACTTCCCGGTCATCGACAACGACGAGCTCGCGAAAATCCAGCACATCGCGCCGCGCCCGCTGAGCCACATCACCACGACGATCCGCGGCCTCTACCGCGTCGACGCGGGACCCCGCGCGATGCAGGACCGCATCGACGAGATGTGCGATGAGGCCGACGAGGCCATCGCCGCGGGAGCGCAGTTCCTGGTGCTCTCGGACCGCGACTCCACCAAGGACCTCGCGCCGATCCCCTCGCTGCTGATGCTCGCCGCCGTGCACCACCACCTCATCCGCACCGAGAACCGGATGCGAGTGGGGCTCGTGGTCGAGGCGGGCGACGTCCGCGAGGTGCACCATGTGGCGACGCTCATCGGCTACGGCGCCTCCGCGGTCAACCCGTACCTGGCGATGGAGACCTGCGAGGACCTCGTCCGCAGCGGCATGCTGTCGGACGTCTCGCCGGAGAAGGCCGTGAAGAACGTGATCAAGGCGCTCGGCAAGGGCGTGCTGAAGATCATGTCCAAGATGGGCATCTCCACCGTGTCGAGCTACGCCGGGGCGCAGACCTTCGAGGCCGTCGGCCTTAGCCAGGCGTTCGTCGACCAGTACTTCACCGGCACCGTCTCGAAGCTCGGCGGCATCGGCATCGACGTCGTCGCCGAGGAGAACGCCGCGCGTCACCGCGCCGCGTACCCCGAGGACGGCGCGATCGTCGCGCATGAGCGCCTGGCGGTCGGCGGCGAGTACCAGTGGCGCCGCGACGGCGCCCCGCACCTGTTCAACCCGGACACGGTGTTCCGCCTGCAGCACTCGACGCGCAACCGCCGCTACGACGTCTTCCGCGAGTACACGAAGATGGTCGACGACCAGGCGAGCTCGCTGATGACCCTCCGCGGCATGTTCAAGCTCGACACCGCGGGGCGCACGCCGATCCCGATCGACGAGGTCGAGCCGGTCGAGGCGATCGTCAAGCGCTTCTCGACGGGCGCGATGAGCTACGGCTCCATCTCGCCGGAGGCGCACGAGACGCTCGCCATCGCGATGAACCGCCTCGGCGCCAAGTCGAACACGGGCGAGGGCGGCGAGGACACCGAGCGGCTGCTCGACCCGGAGCGCCGCTCCGCGATCAAGCAGGTCGCCTCGGGCCGCTTCGGCGTCACGAGCATGTACCTCACCCACGCCGACGACATCCAGATCAAGCTCGCCCAGGGCGCCAAGCCCGGCGAGGGCGGTCAGCTGCCGCCGACGAAGGTGTACCCGTGGATCGCGCGCACCCGGCACGCGACCGCCGGCGTCGGCCTGATCTCGCCGCCGCCGCACCACGACATCTACTCGATCGAGGACCTCAAGCAGCTGATCTTCGACCTCAAGCGGGCGAACCCGTCGGCGCGCATCCACGCGAAGCTGGTCAGCCAGTCGGGCATCGGAGCGGTCGCCGCCGGCACCGCGAAGGCCCTCGCCGACGTGATCCTCGTCTCGGGTCACGACGGCGGCACCGGCGCGAGCCCGGTGAACTCGCTCAAGCACGCGGGCACGCCCTGGGAGCTCGGCCTGGCCGAGACCCAGCAGACGCTGATGCTCAACGGCATGCGCGATCGCGTGGTCGTGCAGGTCGACGGCCAGATGAAGACCGGTCGCGACGTCGTCATCGGCGCGCTGCTCGGGGCCGAGGAGTTCGGCTTCGCGACGGCCCCGCTGATCGTCGAGGGCTGCATCATGATGCGCGTCTGCCACCTCGACACCTGCCCGGTGGGCGTCGCGACGCAGAACCCGGAGCTGCGCCAGCGGTTCTCCGGAAAGCCGGAGTTCGTCGTCAACTTCTTCGAGTTCATCGCCCAGGAGGTGCGCGAGTACCTCGCGCAGCTCGGCTTCCGGAGCGTCGACGAGATCGTCGGACACCGCGAGCTGCTCGACGTCGACCAGGCGATCGAGCACTGGAAGGCGAGCGGGCTCGACCTGACGCCGATCCTCGTCGGACCGGTCTTCACGGCGGAGGAGCCGCGCCGCCACGGCCGCGCGCAGGAGCACGAGCTCGAGCACCACTTCGACAACGAGCTGATCCGCCTCGCGGCGAACGTGCTCGACCACCGCGGCACCGTGCGGATCGAGCGCGAGATCAAGAACACCGAGCGCGCCGTCGGCACCATGCTCGGCCACGAGGTCACCGTCCGCTTCGGCGAGAACGGCCTGCCGGCCGACTCCATCGTCGTATCGCTCCGCGGCTCGGCCGGGCAGTCGCTCGGAGCGTTCCTCCCCGCCGGCATCACGCTGCGGCTCGAGGGCGACTCCAACGACTACGTCGGCAAGGGCCTCTCGGGTGGCCAGATCGTGGTGCGGCCGGACCGCCGCAGCACCTTCGACGCCTCGACGAACGTGATCGCGGGCAATGTGATCGGCTACGGGGCGACCCAGGGCACGATGTTCATCCGCGGGATGGTCGGCGAGCGCTTCCTGGTCCGCAACTCCGGCGCCACCGCGGTGGTCGAGGGAGTGGGCGACCACGCGCTCGAGTACATGACCGGCGGCCTGGCGGTGATCCTCGGCGAGACCGGGCGGAACCTCGGCGCCGGCATGTCGGGCGGCACGGCCTACATCCACGGCCTGCGCCGCGAGCTCGTGAACCGCGACGCGATCGCCTCCGGCGAGCTGACCCTCTCCGAGCTCGGCAGCGCCGACGTGGAGATCCTTCGCGACCTGCTCGAGCGGCACGTCGCGGAGACCGAGTCGACCCTGGCCCAGGGGATGCTCGACGATTTCGACGGAACGGTCTCGCGTTTCGTCAAGGTACTGCCCCGCGACTTCGCCGCGGTGCTCGCGACGCGCGCATCCGCTGTGGAGGAGGGGCTCGACCCCGACGGCGACGTCGTCTGGGGACGGATTCTGGAGGTGACCGGTGGCTGATCCCAAGGGGTTCCTGAAGGTGCAGGACCGGGAGCTGCCCAAGCGGCGTCCCGTGTCCGTCCGCCTGATGGACTGGAAAGAGGTCTACGAGCAGGGCGACTCCGCCGTGCTGCGCCGGCAGGCGGGCCGCTGCATGGACTGCGGCATCCCGTTCTGCCACAAGGGCTGCCCGCTGGGGAACCTGATCCCCGAGTGGAACGACCTGATGTGGCGCGGCGAGGGCCGCCAGGCGATCGAGCGCCTGCACGCGACGAACAACTTCCCGGAGTTCACGGGACGGCTCTGCCCGGCGCCGTGCGAGTCGTCCTGCGTGCTCGGCATCAATCAGCCCGCCGTCACGATCAAGCAGATCGAGGTCTCGATCATCGATCAGGCCTTCGGCAACGACTGGGTGCAGCCGCACCCGCCGGAGCGCCTGACCGGCAAGACCGTCGCGGTCGTCGGCTCCGGCCCGGCGGGGCTCGCCGCAGCTCAGCAGCTCACCCGCGCCGGACACACCGTCGCGGTCTACGAGCGCGACGACCGCATCGGCGGCCTCCTGCGCTACGGGATCCCGGACTTCAAGATGGAGAAGAAGCACCTCGAGCTCCGCCTGAACCAGATGAAGGCCGAGGGCACCCGGTTCCGCGCGGGCGTCGACATCGGCTCCGACATCACCTGGGACGACCTGCGGGCGCGCTACGACGCGGTCGTGGTCGCCACCGGCGCTCTCGTGCCGCGCGACCTGCCGATCCCGGGGCGCGACCTCGACGGCGTGCACTTCGCCATGGAGTACCTCGTGCAGTCGAACCGCGCGATCGCGGGCGACCGCGTCTTCGAGCAGATCTCGGCCGAGGGCAAGCACGTCGTCGTCCTGGGCGGAGGCGACACCGGAGCGGACTGCATCGGCACCGCCCACCGCCAGAAGGCCGCGTCGGTCACGAACCTGGCGATCGGGCAGCAGCCGCCGTCGCAGCGCCCGGACAGCCAGCCCTGGCCGATGGACCCGACCGTGTTCGAGGTCTCGAGCGCCCACGAGGAGGGCGGGGAGCGGATGTTCCTCGCGTCGACCGTGGAGTTCCTCGCGAACGAGGGCGGCGAGGTCCGCGCGGTGCGCGTGGCCGAGACCGAGTACCTCGACGGGCGCCGCGTCCCCAAGGCGGGCACCGAGCGCGAGATCCCGGCCGACCTGGTCCTGCTCGCCCTCGGCTTCACCGGCCCGGAGGCGGACCATCTCGGCCGTCAGCTCGACGTCCCCTTCACCGAGCGCGGCAACGTCGCGCGCGGCGACGCCTTCGAGACCTCCGTCCCCGGCGTCTTCGTGGCCGGCGACGCCGGGCGCGGCCAGTCCCTGATCGTCTGGGCGATCGCGGAGGGCCGCTCCGTCGCGGCCGAGGTCGACCGCTACCTCGAGGGCACGACCCAGCTGCCGGCGCCGGTCGGCCCCAACGACCGGGGCTTCACGCTCTAGTCCCCGGGACGCGATAGTCTCGGCCCGCCAGCAATCAGCTCACCCTCCCCGCTAACGACGCGCCTCCGGGCGCAGAACAACGGAGCACCCCCTCAATGAGACGAGCGAAAATCGTCGCCACCCTCGGCCCGGCAACGTCGTCGTACGAGACCATTCGTGCGATCATCGACGCCGGCGTGGACGTGGCCCGCATGAACCTCAGTCACGGAAGCTACGACGTCCACGAAGGCATCTACCGCATCGTGCGGAAGGCCGCGGACGACGCCGGGCGCGCGGTCGCGATCCTCGTCGACCTGCAGGGTCCGAAGATCCGCCTCGGCAAGTTCGAGGGCGGCCCGTACGCCCTCGCCGAGGGCGACGTCTTCACCATCACCACCGAGGACGTCCTCGGCACGCGCGAGCTCTCGGGCACCACGTTCAAGGGCCTCCCGGACGACGTGAACCCGGGCGACATGCTCCTCATCGACGACGGCAAGGTCGCTGTCCGCGTCACCGCCGTCGAGGGCCCCCGGGTCGTCACCGAGGTCGTCGTCCCCGGCAACGTCTCGAACAACAAGGGCATCAACCTGCCCGGTGTCGCGGTCAACGTCCCCGCCCTCTCCCAGAAGGACGAGGACGACCTCCGCTGGGCGATCCGCCTCGGCGCCGACATCATCGCCCTCTCCTTCGTGCGCAACGCCAGCGACATCGAGCGCGTGCACGAGATCATGGCGGAGGAGGGCCGCAAGGCTCCCGTCATCGCCAAGATCGAGAAGCCGCAGGCGGTCGACAACCTGCAGGAGATCATCGACGTCTTCGACGGCATCATGGTCGCCCGCGGCGACCTCGGCGTCGAGCTGCCCCTCGAGGCGGTGCCGATCGTGCAGAAGCACGCCGTCGAGCTCGCCCGCCGCTGGGCGAAGCCGGTCATCGTCGCGACCCAGATGCTCGAGTCGATGATCGAGAGCCCCCGCCCCACGCGGGCCGAGGCCTCGGACGTCGCGAACGCCATCCTCGACGGCGCGGACGCGGTCATGCTCTCGGGCGAGACCAGCGTCGGAGCCTGGCCCGTCGTCACCGTGCAGACCATGGCCCGCATCGTCGAGTCCACCGAGGAGCACGGCCTGGAGCGCATCCCCCCGCTGGGCAGCAAGCCCCGCACCCAGGGCGGATCGGTCACGCTGGCCGCCGCCGAGGTCGCGGAGTTCGTCGAGGCGAAGTTCCTCTGCGTGTTCACGGAGTCGGGCGACTCGGTCCGCCGCATGACGCGCCTGCGCCACGGCATCCCGATCATCGGCTTCACCCCCGAGCCGGCCGTCCGCCGCCGCATGGCGCTGAACTGGGGCGTCCAGTCCTTCGTCACGCCGCGCGTCAACCACACCGACGCGATGTTCGCGCAGGTGGACGCGGTGCTGCTCCGCGAGGGCCTCGCCCAGGCGGGCGAGACCGTGGTCGTCGTCTCCGGATCGCCCCCCGGGCGCGCCGGCACGACGAACGACATGCGGGTGCACATCGTCGGCTCGTCCAGCTCGGCCGACAGGGCCGAGAACTGGGACCACTGAGTCCAGCACCCCCGGAGGGCCCGGTCGCGAGAGCGGCCGGGCCCTCCGGCGTTCCCCGGCGGTCCGCGTGGCGGGACGCGCCTCCGCGGGCGGATACCGTGGACCCATGCGACTCGGCGTGCTCGACATCGGCTCCAACACGGTCCACCTGCTCCTCGTCGACGCGCACCCCGGCGCCCGCCCGGTGCCCTACCGCTCGCACAAGCGGAGCCTCGCTCTCGTGGCGCACCTCGACGAGGCGGGGGAGATCACCGAGCGGGGCCAGCGCGAGCTGATCGCGTTCGTGACCGAGGCCGCCGAGGTCGCCCGCGAGCACCGCGCGGAGGACCTGCTGGCGTTCGCGACCTCGGCGATCCGCGAGGCCGGCAACGGCGCGGCGGTCCTCGACCGGGTCCGCGCCGAGACGGGAGTGCACCTCCAGGAGCTCGGCGGCGAGGCGGAGGCGTCGGCCACCTTCCTCGCCGTGCGCCGCTGGTTCGGCTGGGGCGCGGGCTCGATCCTGGACCTCGACATCGGCGGCGGCTCGTTCGAGCTCTCGATGGGCGTGGACGAGGTGCCCGAGCTCGCCGTGTCGGTCCCGCTCGGAGCGGGGCGGGTGACGCGGGACCTGCTGGTCGGCGATCCCGCCTCGGCCACGAGCGTGAAGGCCGCCCGGCGTCACGCCCGCGAGGTGCTCGCGGAGCCCGTCCGCGGCTTCCTCGCCCTGGCGCGCCCCGACCTGGTCGCAGGCACGTCGAAGACCTTCCGCTCGCTGGCGCGGATCACCGGCGCCGCTCCGAGCGCCGCCGGTCCGCTGGTGCGCCGCGAGCTGCACCTGGTCGATCTCCGGCTGTGGTCCGCCCGCCTCGCCGCGATCAGCGCGGCCGACCGCTCAGCGCTGCCCGGCGTCTCCGCTCTGCGGGCTCCGCAGCTGCTCGCGGGCGCTCTCGTCGCGGAGGCGGCCATGGACGCCCTCGGCATCGAGACCCTGGTGATCTGCCCCTGGGCCACCCGCGAGGGGCTGATCATCCGCCGCTTCGAGCTGCTCGACGCGCAGATCCAGCGCGAGGACGTTCAGCTCAGCGCGATGCTGTAGGACAGCGACCGCCGGCCGCCCGGCTCGAGGACGATCTGGCGCGGCTTGTCGACGATGTCGCCGTCCCAGCCCTCGGGGGTCGGGACGCTCCGCCACGGCTCGAGGCAGACGAACGGGGCCCCGACGGGCTTCCACACGCCGACCACGTCGAAGTCCCCGGTGTCGACGACGATCGCGCGGGCGGCGCCGTCGGCCTCGAGCCGGAGGGTCCGCCGGCGCGGCTCGTCGAAGATCATCACGCCCTCCTCGAAGTGCGCGTCGTCCACTGTCAGGACCCCGTCCTCGAGCGGCGCCGGGTGGCGCGCCTCGAGCAGCAGGTTCTCCGGAGCGCGGCGGTACCCTTCCGGCTCGGGCTGCGCGAAGCGGATGCGGTGCTCGCCGCGGCCCTCGGGCAGCGGCAGCGCGAAGGCCGGGTGGTTCCCGAGCGAGAAGCCCAGCGGAGAGGGACCCCTGTTCTCGACGGTCTGGGTGATCCGGAGCGAGGCGCCGGTCACGGCGTAGGCGATGAGGAGCGTCCAGTCGAAGGGGAACACCGCGCGCGTGGCGTCGTCGCTCCGGAGCCGGAACACCGCCTCGTCCGCCGAGACGCCCGCGAGCTCGAAGACCCGGTCCCGCGCGAAGCCGTGCTGCCCCATCCGGTGGTCCGCGCCGTCGTGGTGCAGCGTGTCGCCGGGGAGGCGCCCGATGATCGGGAACAGGACGGGAGCGTGCCGGCGCCACTCCGGGCCGGCCTGCCACAGGTACTCGCGGCCCTCGTCGTCGCGGAGGGACGTCATCTCGGCCCCGGCGGTCGTCAGGGCGAGGCGCAGGCTCTCGCTGCCGAGGGTGAGGACGGTGGGCGCGGGGGAGTCGCTGCTGGTCATCCTCCGATTCTGCCCGTCACGCGGTGCGGGCGGGGGTGTCGGCGGCGCGTGGCAGCATGGGGCGGTGCCTCCCGAGTCGACCCCCTCCTCCTGGCGCGCCCGCGTCGGCGAGCTCAGCGGATCCGCCGAGGCCGAGTCGCCGACCGTCCTCACTCCGATCGGGCTGCAGTTCGAGCTGCGCCGGCTGGTGCGCCGGGCCGACGATCCGTGGCGGGCGCCGGCGAGCGAGCGCGTCACGGCGAAGACCTACGACCCCGACGAGCGCCGCGACCACCGTCTGGCCACCCGCCCCGCCGTCCGTGGGCGCGGGGGCGCCTGGAACCGCACCACCCTGACCTGGAAGTCGCTGAACTTCCAGACCCACCGGCTCTCGCTCGACCCCGCTCACCAGCGCTGGTTCGCCGAGTTCGCGGCTCTGCACCGCGCCACGCGCACCGTCCACCTGGGGCAGGACCCCGACTGGATCCACCTCGACGACTACGAGAGCCCGCTGCTCTGGCGGCTGCTCGAGCAGGCGCAGGCCGTCGGGATCCCGCTGCTCGCCCCGGAGAAGGGCGCGGTCCGCCTCGCCGGTCCCGCCCATGTGGCGGTGACGGTCTCGGCGGAGGCGGGAGGCCTGCGGCTGCGGCCCGTCCTGCGGATCGACGGCGCGGAGCACTTACCGGAGTCCGCGCGTCCGGTCGCCCGGCACGGCGTCTACGCGGTCGAGGGCGGCGATCCGTCCTCGCTCCTGCTCGCGCCCGCGTCCCTGCCCTTCGACGACGAGGAGCTGCGGCTCCTCGACCACCCCGGGGAGACGGAGGTCCCGGCGGAGGACGTGCTCGAGTTCGTCGGCGAGCACCTCCCCGCCCTCCGCGGCCGCGTCGCGGTCCGCGAGGAGGGCGTCGACCTCGTCCTGGACGATCCGGAGCCCCCGCGCCTGGTCTGCACGGTCTCGTTCGAGCCGCGGCGAGCCGTCAGAGTGGGCTGGCACTGGCGCCGCGCGCCCGATCGCGCGGGCGAGCTCGACGGCACGGCCGACGCGGCTCTCGAGCGCGCGGTGCTCCGCCGGGTGCGCTCGGTGCTCGGCGAGGCCGGGTCCGCTCTCGTGCCGGAGCCGGGGACGAGCGCGGTCCTGCGCGGAGCCGAGGCGGCGGTGTTCGTGGTGGAGCAGCTCCCGCAGCTGGAGGGGATCGGCGGGGTCCGGATCGAGCGCGAGGGCGCGGCCCCGGACTACCGCCTGCTGACCGGACCGCTCACGCTCACCATCACCGCGGTCGACACCGAGAGCGCCGACTGGTTCGACCTCGGCGTCGTCGTGAGCATCGGCGACGCGACCGTGCCGTTCCTGCCCCTCTTCCGCGCTCTGGCCGCGGGCGGCGACCGCATCCGCCTGGTCGACCACTCCTACCTCTCGCTCGCGCACCCCGGCCTCGACCGGCTCCGGGAGCTGCTGACCCGGGCGGACGAGCTCGAGGAGTGGGAGACGGGACCGCGGCTCGGCCGGCACCAGGCCGGGCTGTGGAACGAGCTGGAGGAGCTCGCCGACGAGAGCGTCCCCTCCGACGCGTGGCGCGCCGTGCTCGACTCCGCGCTGGCCGCCGGGTCGCCGGAGGACGTGGAGCCGCCGGAGGGCCTGACCGCCCGGCTGCGTCCGTACCAGCGGGCGGGCTACGCCTGGCTCGTGCACCGCCTCCGTCACGGGCTCGGCGGGATCCTGGCCGACGACATGGGCCTCGGCAAGACCCTGCAGGCGCTGGCCATGATGCTCGACGCGGTCGAGGAGGCGGGCCGCGCCGGGATCCGCCGCGCGCCGTTCCTCCTGGTCGCCCCCACCTCGGTCGTGCCGGGCTGGCGCTCGGAGGCCGAGCGCTTCGCGCCCGCCCTGCGCGTCCACGTCGTCGCGAGCTCGCGGGAGGGCGCGCTCGACGCGATCCCGGCCGACGCGGACGTGGTCCTCACCAGCTACGCGGTCCTGCGCCTCGGCGGCGAGCGCTGGGCGTCGAGGACGTGGTCGGCGCTGATCCTCGACGAGGCCCAGTTCGTCAAGAACCCCGCCTCGCAGACGCACCGGGCCGCCCGCGGGGTCGGCGCGCCCGTCACGCTCGCGCTCACCGGCACACCGCTGGAGAACTCGCTCGACGAGCTCTGGGCGGTCCTCGCCCTGGTGGCGCCCGGGCTCCTGCCGCCGCTGCGCCGCTTCCGCGAGGAGTACACCCGGCCGATCCTGCACGCGGAGGCGCCCGTCGGCATCGCCTCGCCCGATCTGTCCGAGGGACGGACCGTCAGCCACACCGAGGGCGCGCGCCACCGCCTCGAGAGACTGCGCCGACGACTGCGTCCGTTCCTGCTCCGCCGCACCAAAGAGGCGGTGGCGCCAGAGCTCCCCGAGAAGCAGGAGCAGACGATCGAGGTCGCGCTGACGCCCGCCCACAGGGTGCTCTACGACGGCTACCTCCAGCGCGAGCGGCGGAAGCTCCTGGGCCTGGTCGACGACCTCGACCGGCAGCGCTTCACGGTGTTCCGATCGCTCACCCTCCTGCGCCTGCTCGCGCTCGACGCGTCCCTGGTCGACCCGGCCTACCGGCACGTCCCGTCCGCGAAGCTCGACGTGCTCGTCGAGCAGCTCGACGACGTGATCGCGGAGGGCCGTCGGGCCCTCGTCTTCAGCACCTTCACCTCGTACCTGGAGCGGGCGGGGGAGCGGCTGCGTCGGCGCGGCATCCCGTTCGTGCAGCTCGACGGCTCCACGCGGGACCGCGCGGGAGTGATCGAGGAGTTCCGCTCCGGAGCCGCGCCCGTCTTCCTGATCAGCCTGAAGGCGGGCGGCACCGGGCTCACCCTCACCGAGGCCGACCACGTCTTCATCCTCGACCCGTGGTGGAACCCGGCGGCCGAGGCGCAGGCCGTCGACCGCGCGCACCGCATCGGCCAGGAGCGGCGGGTGAACGTGTACCGGCTGGTGGCGACGGACACGATCGAGGAGAAGATCGTGCGCCTCCAGGAGCGCAAGGGCCGCCTCAGCACGGCGGTGCTCGACGAGGGCGAGCTCTTCGCCCGGGCGCTGTCGGCCGACGACGTCCGCGAACTGCTGGCCGAGTGACCACGGCCCCACGAAGGGTGACAGAACGGCCAGCCGCGGCCCAGGATCCGAGCGCACACTGAGCGGATGAGACGCCGCCGCCCCCGCCCCCGCGCCGACTGGATCGTGGCCCTCGAGAAGGGCGACGACGCCGGGCTCTTCGGACCGGGCAGCGCGGTCTGGGCGGTCAACGGCGGCCTGCCCACGATGATCGCCGGAGTGCGGGCTCTGCTCATGCAGACCCTCCACGCCGGAGCGATGGCCGGTGTGCACGACCACTCCCGCTACCGCGAGGACCCGATGGGCCGGCTCGACAACACGGTCCGCTGGGTCCTGACCACCAGCTTCGGCGACACCGCCGCGGCGAGCGGAGCGGCGCGCTGGGTGACCGGCGTGCACGAGCGGATCGTCGGCTCCTACGAGGACGCCGGCGGGCGCGAGCGCTCCTACTCGGCGCAGGACCCCCGCCTGCTGCTCTGGGTGCACGACGCCTTCACCGACGCGTTCCTCGGCGCCCACGAGATCTGGGGCGGACGGATCCCCGGCGGCCCCGACGCCTACGTGCGCGAGTGGGCCGCCTCCGGCCGGCTGCTCGGAGTGCAGGATCCGCCCGAGAGCGTCGCGGAGCTCCGCGCGCAGCTCGCCGGATTCGCGGGCGAGCTCAAGCCCGACGCACGCGTGCACGAGGCGGTCGGCTTCCTCCGCGACATCCGGCTGCCGGGCGAGGCGGGCGTGGTCTACCCGCTGCTGTTCGCCGGCGCGGTCGCCTCACTCAGCCCCGAGGTGCGGAGGCTCCTGGGCCTCCGGCGCCCGTGGTGGCCCGCGATCACGGCGAACCGCCTGCTGTTCGTGTTCCTGGGCCGGTATCTCGGCCGGGTCTCGCCGAGCGAGCAGGCCGCGATCGACCGCATCGCCGGCCTCGACCAGGTTCGCACGGGCGCCTGACGCTCTTCCCGTACACCTGTCCGAGAAGTGGTAGACTGACGTCGATGACTCCCGCCCGCCTCGCCTCCGTGCCCGCGGCGGAGTCCCCCTCGGCGCTCGGCTCCGCCGATCCGCGAGCCCGGCGCACCCGCCGCCGCGTGTTCGACGCGGTCGAGCGGCTCGTCATGCAGAGCGACGGCGAGAGGGCCGAGGGCATCGCGGTGAGCGACATCGTGCGCGAGGCCGGGATCAGCCGCAGCTCGTTCTACGCCCACTTCGACGACGCGGCGGGAGTCGCCGCCGCGCTGCTCCGCCAGGACCTCGTGGTCGCCGACGTCGCCGAGGGCGACCCCGCCGACCGCTCCGGAGCCGACGCCCTGCAGCGCGGCTACTCGCGGCTCGTCGAGCGGCTGGTCGACCGCCACGCCTTCCATGCCCGGCTCCGCGCGCGGGCCTCCGCCCGGGTCGCCTCGGACGACGCCGTGCTCGACACGGCGCTCGCCCTGCACCGCGAGGTGCTCGCCCGGGTCGACGTCCCCGCAGCGGTCGACCCCGAGCTCACCGCGGTCTTCGCGGCCGGCGGCGTCCTCTCCGTGGTCGGCGCCTGGCTCGCCGGCTCCCTCGACGGCACCGACGAGGAGCTGGTCGAGCACCTCGTCGCGCTGCTCCCGGCCTGGCTCGCCGCGGCGCCGCTGCGCCCCCTGGACTCCTCACTCCCACCACGCCCCACGACGAAAGGCACGACATGATGACATTCGAGGTCGGCGAGACCCTGGTCTACCCGCACCACGGAGCGGTGACGATCACCGGGCTCGAGAAGCGCTCGGTCAAGGGCGTCGAGAAGACGTTCATGACGATGAACGTGCACACCAGCGAGCTCACCATCACCCTCCCCGTCGAGAACGCCGAGCTCGTCGGCGTCCGCGAGATCATCGACGACGCCGGAGTCCAGGCGGTCTACGACGTCCTGCGCAGCGACGTCGCGGAGGAGGCCAGCAACTGGTCCCGCCGCTTCAAGGCCAACCAGGAGAAGATGGCCAGCGGCAGCGTGTACCGCGTCAGCGAGGTCGTCCGCGACCTGTGGCGCCGCGAGCAGGCGGGCGGCGTCTCGGCCGGCGAGAAGCGGATGCTCCTCAAGGCGCGTCAGATCCTCGTGTCGGAGCTCTCGCTCGCCCTGAAGGGCACCGACGAGGAGGCCTCGGCCAAGCTCGACGAGGTCCTCGCCTCGGCGATCTGACCCCGCGTCGCGGCGGGTCGGCTCACTCGGGCCGGCACGCCGCGATGATCCTCGCGGCGACCTCGTCCTGCGAGGCGGAGCCGTCGATCCGCACCAGGAGCTCGCGCTCGTCGTAGACCTCCGCCAGAGGAGCCGTCTCGCGCTCGTAGACCTCGATCCGGTTCCGCACCACCTCGGGGTCGTCGTCGGCGCGGTCCTGCTCCTGCGCCCGCACGTGCAGCCGTTCGAGGACCACGTCCGCGTCGGCCGTCAGCAGCACGACGCACGAGAGCGGCGTGCCCCGCTCCTCGAGGAGCTCCGCCAGCGCGTCCACCTGGGCGAGCGTGCGCGGGTAGCCGTCGAGGATGAACCCGTCCCGGGCGTCCTCCTCGGTGATGCGCTCGGCGACCAGGGCGTTCGTCAGCTCGTCCGGCACGTACTCGCCGGCCTCCACGAGCGCCCGCAGACGCCGTCCGAGGTCGGTGCCGTCGGCGACGTGCGCGCGGAACAGATCGCCGGTGGAGATCGCCGGCACCCCCAGCTCGCGCGACAGCACGGCCGCCTGGGTGCCCTTGCCCACGCCGGGCGGGCCCATCATGATGACGCGCATCGCTCGTCCTCCTCGGTGTCGTCAGGCGATGCTAGCGGTGCGGAGCGGGGTGGCCGGTGCACACCGCGCCCGTAGGCTGGCGGGACGAGCCGAGGAGGAGCGATGCCTGCAGCACCCGGGGCCGAGCACGCCGCCGCCGATCTGGCCGCGCTCCTGCGCGAGGTCTCCGCCGAGCTCGACGCCCGCGGCATCGCCGACCAGGCCGTCGCCGAGCTGCGGACGCCGCGCGCGATCCTCGGCTTCCGCCGCAAGCCGGTGATGGCGCCGGTGACCCGCGCGTGGCGCCTCGGCGTGGTGCTCCTCGGACGCGAGGGCGAGCTCCTCGCGACGGGATCGGTCACTCGTGCCGTCGCTCCGCTGCACGCCAACAACCAGTCCGAGTCGCAGGAGGCGCGCCGCGAGATCCGGCGCGCCGCCTTCGACGGTCCGTTCCAGGAGGGCGAGATCGTCAACTACGGCTGGCGGCGCCTCGCACTGGACGCCGCAGCGCTCGAGTCGGGCCAGGAGCCGCTGGCCCTGCGCGGCTCCGAGGTGCTCGTGCGCTGGGCGCCCGGTCTGGGCGAGCAGGGACTGATGCCGCTGCGCCGGTACCTGGCCGACCGCCTCGACCTCCTCGAGGCCGACTAGCGCCGGGTCACTCCTCCTCGGCCACCGGGTGGAACCACGGCGGATAGACGGCGACGCGGGGAGAGGCGTCGATGCCCTCGAAGAGAGCCTTGACGCGGTTGCGGGCGGCGACCGACGCCACGCCGACCGTCGCGACGCCCTCGAGCGGGAAGCGCTCGGGCACGAGCGCCTCCGCGCTGCGCAGGGCCGGCTCGTCGACCAGGAGGCGCGCGAAGGTGCGCACGAGCGCGTCGCCCTCGGTGAAGCGCGTGAGGACGTGGGAGGCGTCGCCGTCGCTCAGCACCGGGGCGGAGGCGAGCGAGCCCACCAGGACGACGTACTGCGAAGCGGTGGTCTCGTGGGCGCTCGGCGACCAGTGCGGAGCGACCTGCTCGCCGCGCAGGTCGGCCCAGAGGGCGGCGTCGGGGGAGAGGAAGAAGGGCACGAAGCCGGCGACGCTGACGCCGTCCTTCACCTGCACGGCACGGCGGTGCTCGCGGGTGGTCTCGGCGCTGACGTCGATCGCGGGGCGCTCCTGGAGCTGCTGGTCCGCCAGGATCGCGCCGGCGGCGACGATCGCCTCGAGGTTGTCGAGGTGGGTGACGTGGTAGATCCGCTGCGCGGCGATGTCGACCTTCGGCAGGGGCTTCTCGCGCGCCGTGCCGCGGGCGGCGGCGCGGGCGGTGGCCGCACGGGAGGTCCCGGGCACGCGCGCGGGGGCGCGGGTGGCACGGCCGACCTGCTCGGGGAGCTTCTTCGGGGTGCAGACGTCGCAGAGCGCGATGTCGAGGCCGTGGATGCATTCGGTGGGCACTCTGGATTCCTTCTGCGCGCGGGCTCGGGGTTCCGCCGCAGGGACGACGTTACGCGACCGGGGCCCCCGCGCGTCCCGGCGGCGGGGATCTGCGGAGCCGCGGCGTCCGCCCGGGCATCCTCTGGGAGGCGCCGGAGCACCGCTCCCCGCCGCGTAGCGTGAGCGGGATGAAGCGCGTGCCGCCCGCCGAGGGCCAGGAATCCGTCTGGGACTACCCGCGACCCCCGAGGGTCGAGACCACCACCGAGCACGTGGTCGTGAGGCTGGGCGGCGTCGTCGTCGCCGAGTCCCGCGACGCTCTCCGCGTCCTCGAGACGAGCCACCCTCCCGTCTACTACCTCCCCGTGTCCTCGTTCGCGCCCGGGGCGCTCGAGCCCGCGCCCGGCCGCAGCATCTGCGAGTTCAAGGGCGCGGCCTCCTACCTGACCGTGCGCGGGGGAGGAGGAGCGGTCGCGGAGGCGGCGGGCTGGACGTACCCCGAGCCGATGGCCGGCTTCGAGGCCCTCGTCGACACCGTCGCCCTCTACCCCGGCCGGATGGACTCCTGCACGGTCGACGGCGAGGCGGTCCAGCCGCAGCCGGGCGACTTCTACGGTGGCTGGATCACCTCGCGCGTGGTCGGTCCGTTCAAGGGCTCGCCGGGCACGATGTTCTGGTGAATCAGACGGGGGAGGGCGGACCGAGCGGGTCCTGGACGAGGACCGCTCGTGCGGCGTCGATCCCTGAGGCCTCCAGCGTCCATTCCGGCCGCACCAGGGTCTCCGGTGTGACGCGGAACCGCAGCTCCTCGACCGACATACCGTCCGGACCGACGATCCGGTGCGTCCCGTTCGGCCGGTAGCCGAGGGCCTCCGAGACCCGGATCGAGCGGGTGTTCCAGGCGAGAGCGGCGCTCTCGGCGACCTCGGCTCCGAGGTGGTCGAAGGCGAGGAGGAGGACGGCGGCGCGCATCTCCTGCCCGAGGCCGCGGCCCTGCGCCGAGCGGGTGAGCCACGAGCCCGAGGTCAGGGTGCGGGTGGCGGCGAAGGACTCGGCGACCACGTCCTGGCAGCCGACGACCCGGCCGTCCTCGATCACGGCGAACGCGACGCGCCAGGACTCCCGCGTCGTCTGCGCGCGCTGCGACCAGTGGAAGCGGGCGAGCTCGCCGGGCAGGCGCTCCGCCGGCGCCTCGGCCCAGGGGGAGGGGAACGGCGAGCGGCCGCTCTCGTGCACGCCCGCGAGGGCTGCCTCGGCGAGAGGGCCGAGGTCGGCGTCGCGGACCGGATGCAGCTCGAGCCGCGGCGTGCGCATCTCCAGCGAGAACAGGGGCCAGGGGTCGGTGCTCATCCGACGACGCTAGCGAGCGCGGCGCGCACCGCGCGACCAGGCGGGTACCGGTGGTGGGACTCGAACCCACAAGCCCTCTCGGACAGAGCATTTTGAGTGCCCCGCGTCTGCCATTCCGCCACACCGGCTCATCACCAGCCCGTCGAGAATACCGTAGGCTCATCGGCGTGACTGACCAGGAACCCTCGTCGACCGCACCCCGTCGGGTCGTCGTCGCCGAAGACGAATCCCTCATCCGCCTCGACATCGTGGAGATCCTCCGCGACAACGGCTTCGAGGTCGTCGGCGAGGCCGGCGACGGCGAGACCGCTGTGGCCCTCGCCACCGAGCTGCGCCCCGATCTCGTCATCATGGACGTCAAGATGCCCCAGCTCGACGGCATCTCGGCGGCCGAGCGCCTCTCGAAGGCGCACATCGCGCCCGTCGTCCTGCTCACCGCCTTCAGCCAGAAGGAGCTCGTCGAGCGCGCCAGCGAGGCCGGAGCGCTCGCCTACGTCGTGAAGCCCTTCACGCCCAACGACCTGCTGCCCGCGATCGAGATCGCCCTCTCGCGGTACGCCCAGATCCTCACCCTCGAGGCCGAGGTCGCCGACATGGTCGAGCGCTTCGAGACCCGCAAGCTCGTCGACCGCGCCAAGGGCCTGCTCAACGAGAAGATGGGGCTCACCGAGCCCGAGGCGTTCCGCTGGATCCAGAAGGCCTCCATGGACCGCCGGCTCACCATGCACGACGTCGCGCAGGCGATCATCGAGCAGCTGAGCACGAAGAAGGCCTAGCGCGAGGCCGGGCCCGAGGGCCCAAGTCCTCAGGGCCAGAGGCGGGTGCGCTCCCACGGGGAGCCGCCCGCCTCCGTCGTTCCCGGGCGGTACTCGAGACGGGTGTGATCCTGCTCCGGCGCGGTCGAGCCCTGCCAGAACTCGATGCGCTCGGGCACGACGCGGTAGACGGCCCACTCCCGGTCGAGCGTCGCGGGCGAGCAGCCCACGGCGACGCTGGTCTGGAGCGTGACGAGGCCGAAGTCCTGCGCGCTGCGCATCGGCTCGCTCTGGCGTCCGACGAGCAGGGCGGTGCGAGCGGCCTCGGAGCGGCGGCGGAAGTCGTCGGCCGACTCCTGCGCGGAGGCGCGCTCGACCCGGCCCTCGACCCGGACCTGACGGCCCTGGACCGGCCAGAAGAAGGTCAGCGCGGCGTGCGGGTTCTCCTCCATGGCGCGTCCCTTGGGGCTGGTGGCATGGGTGGAGAACGCCCAGCCCGCCTCGTCGATCTCGCGCAGCACGAGCACGCGCGCCGAGACGGTGCCGTCGTCGGAGGCGGTGGAGAGCGTGGCGCCGTGGGGGAGGAGCTGGCCCGCGTCCTTCGCCTCCTCGAGCCACTGCGCGAACAGCTCGAGAGGATCGGCCGGAGCCGCCTCCGCATCGAACGAGGGCAGGTCGGAGGGCATGGACGGGAGGCTCTTGAGGAGATGGCGAAGGCTCATCCGCTCAGTGTCGCCCTTCGGGCACCACCGGGCACAGTCGCGCGCCGTCGCTTGACAGTGCCGCTCGCCGCGGTGCCGGGCCTCCGAGCGGCGCGGCCGACCGGTCGATCCCCGGTCGCGCGCAGGCGCGGGCGGTCCCGACGGCGATCGCGGTCCTCGCCCTCCGCTCCCGCGAGGGGGACCCGTCCGCTCCCGTCAGCGGGCGTCGCGGATGATGTTGGTGATCCGCACGGTGGAGAGGCGGCGCCCCTCCTGGTCGCGCACGACGATCTCGTGGGTGGTGAGGGTGGACCCCAGGTGGATCGCGTCGCAGGTGGCGATCACGAAGCCCGAGTGGACCGAGCGGCTGTGGCTCGCGTTCAGCTCGATGCCCATCGCCAGGCGGCCCGCGCCGGCGTGCACGTTCGCCGCGATCGAGCCCATCGACTCGGCGAGCACGACGTGCGCGCCGCCGTGCAGGATGCCGACCGGCTGCCGGTTGCCCTCGACGGGCATCGAGGCCACCGAGTGCTGCGGGGTGAGCTCGTGCCAGAGGATCCCCATCCGCTCGGCGAGCTCGCCCATGCCGCGGCCGATCCCGGCGACCAGGTCGAGCGCGGGCGGGCGGATCCAGGCGGTCGTGGTGGGGGTCGGCTCGGTCACGTCGCTCCTCGCGCTGGAGCCTCGGAGCGGCCCTGACCGGCGGGCGCGAGCGGGCCGATCCGGTGTCGGAGGCGCTGTGTAGTCTGGCCCTGTGTCAGATCCGGAACAGCCTACCCTCCTGCTCGTCGACGGCCATTCCCTGGCGTTCCGGGCGTTCTACGCGCTCCCGGTCGACAGCTTCCAGACCCGCGAGGGCCAGCACACGAACGCCATCCACGGCTTCCTCTCGATGCTGATCCTGCTGCTGAAGAACGAGAAGCCGACCCACCTCGGCGTCGCGTTCGACATCTCCCGCTACTCGTTCCGCACGCGCGAGTACCCGGAGTACAAGGGCACCCGCGGCGAGACGCCGCCCGAGTTCAAGGGCCAGGTCCCCCTCCTCGAGGAGGCGCTGCACGCCATGAACATCCGGACCGTCTCGAAGGAGGACTTCGAGGCCGACGACATCCTCGCGACGCTCGCGCGCCAGGGGGCCGAGGCCGGCTTCCGCGTGCTGGTCGTCTCGGGCGATCGCGACACCATCCAGCTGGTGACCCCGGACGTCACCCTGCTCTACCCCTCCACCCAAGGCGTCTCGCAGCTCACCCGCTACGACCGCGACAAGGTCTTCGAGAAGTACGGCGTCGAGCCGCACCAGTACCCCGAGATCGCCGCGCTCGTCGGCGAGACCAGCGACAACCTGCCCGGCGTCGACAAGGTCGGCCCCAAGACGGCCGCGAAGTGGGTCAACCAGTACGGCACGGTCGCCGACATCATCGCCCACGCCGACGAGATCAAGGGCGTGGTCGGCGAGAAGCTGCGCGAGCAGAAGGAGAACGCGCTCCGCAACCGCCGCCTCAACCGGCTGGTGACGGACGTCGAGCTCCCCCTCGGGCCGCACGATCTGACGCGCCGTCCGATCGATCCCGACGCGGTCCGCGAGATCTTCAGCCGCCTCGAGTTCAAGACCCTGCAGGAGCGGGTCCTCACGATCGCCGCGGAGGAGGGCGTCGACGGCGCTGCCGCGGCCCTGGCGGGCGACGTGGTCACGACCTCCGCACCCGCCGTCCGCACCCTGGTCGACGAGGAGCTCGCGCACTGGCTCGACCGCGTGTCGGCGAAGGGCACCGCGCCCGTCGCCGTGCAGGTCCTGCTCGGAGCCGGCGGGCTCGAGGGTGTGGGTCTCGCGGTCGAGAAGGAGACGGCGTTCGTCCCGTGGGCCGCCGAGCGGCCCGACTACACCGCGCTCGAGCAGTGGCTGGCCGGGCCCGCCCCCAAGTACTTCGCCGACGCGAAGCCCCAGATCAAGGCGCTGCGGAGGGCCGGACTCCCCGTCGCGGGGCTCGCGTTCGACACCCGCGTCGCCTCCTGGCTGGTGCAGCCCACCGGGCACCCGGCCACGCTCGCGGCGCAGGTCGCGCAGCACCTCGACGAGACCCTGGCGCAGGGCGACCCGAACCAGCTGGTCCCCACCGTCGAGCTGATGGGGCCCGCCACCGAGGCCTGGTACGCGTACCGGCTCGTCGCTCCGCTGCGCGAGCGGCTGGGCGAGGGGATGCTCTCGGTGCTCGTCGACATCGAGCTGCCGATCGTCCAGGTCCTCGCGACGATGGAGCTCACCGGCGTCGCGATCGACGCCGACGTGCTGGCGCGCCTCCGCGCCGAGCTGACCGTCTCGGCCGCCGACCTCGCGAGCCGCGCGTTCGCCGAGATCGGCCACGAGATGAACCTCGGCTCGCCCAAGCAGCTGCAGCAGGTCCTCTTCGAGGAGCTCGACATGCCGCGCACCCGGGCCACGAAGACGGGCTACACCACCGACGCCTCCGCCCTCGCCGACCTGCAGGAGTCGCACCCGCACCCGTTCCTCGGGCTGCTCCTCGAGCACCGCGACGCGACCAAGCTCAAGCAGATCATCGAGACGCTCGAGAAGTCGGTCACCGCCGACGGCCGGATCCACACCAGCTACGACCAGACCGGCACGGCCACCGGCCGGATCTCCTCCAACGACCCGAACCTGCAGAACATCCCCGTCCGCAGCGAGGTGGGCCGCCGCATCCGCACCGCCTTCGTCCACGGAGCGGAGGCGAGCACCCTCCTCACCGCCGACTACTCGCAGATCGAGATGCGGATCATGGCGCACCTCTCCGGCGACGCCGGGCTGATCGAGGCCTTCCACTCCGGCGAGGACCTGCACCGCTTCGTCGGATCGCGGATCTTCGGCGTCGATCCGGGCGACGTCACCTCGGCCATGCGCAACAAGGTCAAGGCGATGTCGTACGGCCTCGCCTACGGCCTGAGCGCCTTCGGCCTGTCGAAGCAGCTGCGCATCTCGAGCGCCGAGGCGAAGCAGCTGATGACCGACTACTTCGTCCGCTTCGGCGCGGTGCGCGACTACCTCCGCAGCGTCGTCGAGCAGGCCCGCGAGACCGGCTACACCGAGACGATCTTCGGTCGCCGGCGTCCCTTCCCCGACCTGCAGAGCGCGAACCGCGTCCTCCGCGACAACGCCGAGCGGGCGGCGCTCAACTCGCCGATCCAGGGCTCGGCCGCCGACATCATGAAGCGCGCGATGATCGGCGTGCAGGCCGACCTCGACGAGCAGGGGCTCGGCTCGCGGATGCTCCTCCAGGTGCACGACGAGCTGATCTTCGACGTCGCCCCCGGCGAGGAGGAGTCGCTCGAGGCGGTCGTCCGCGGCCGGATGGCGGGTGCCGCCGACCTGAGCGTCCCGCTCGAGGTGCAGGTGGGCCACGGGTCCGACTGGGACGTCGCCGCGCACTGAGCCGGCCGCAGGGCCTGGCTAGGCTCGGAGGTATGAGCACCGACACCCCCCGCGAGCCCACCGCCGTCGACGCCGTCGCCGAGCGCTGGGTCGACACGCTCGTCGACCTCGACCCCACCCTCGGCACCGCGATCGGACGCAGCGGCGCGAACGGCCGTCTGGGCGACTACTCGCCGGCCGGTCTCGAGCAGGCCCGGGCGGCGACCGCCTCGGCCCTCGCCGAGCTCGAGGCCGCCGACCCCGTGGACGACGTCGACCGCGTCACGGCCGCCGACCTCGGCGCCGAGCTCCGGCTCTCCCTGGAGGGGCACGACGCCGGTCTGCCGCTGCGGGACCTCAACGTGATCGCGTCCCCGGCGCAGGAGCTGCGCGACGTCTTCGACCTGATGCCGACGGACGAGGTCGCCGACTGGGAGGCGGTCGCCGAGCGGCTGCTGGCCGTGCCGGCCGCCCTCGAGGGCTACGCGGAGACCCTGCGCGAGGGGATCCGCACACGCGTGGTCCCCGCCCGCCGCCAGGTCGAGCTCGTCGCCGAGCAGGCGCGGAAGATCGCCGCTCCCCGCGGGTTCTTCGCCGAGCTGGCCGCGGAGGCCGCTCCCGCCGCCGGATCCCTGCCCGCGTCGCTCGCTCAGCGGCTGGAGGACGGCGCCCGCCGTGCCTCGGCCGCCTACGGGTCGCTCGCGCAGTTCCTCCGGGGCGAGCTCGCCCCCGCCGCGACCGAGCAGGACGCCGTCGGCCGGGAGCTGTACGCGCTGCACTCCCGCCGCTTCCTCGGCGCTGTCGTCGACCTCGACGAGACCTACGAGTGGGGGATCGAGGAGCTGGCCCGCATGACGTCCGAGCAGGAGGCGATCGCGCGCGAGATCCTGCCCGGCGCCTCCGTCGCCGAGGCGATCGCCCACCTCGAGGCGGACCCGGCCCGCACTCTGCACGGCGTCGACGCTCTGCAGGCCTGGATGCAGGAGACGAGCGACCGCTCCGTCCGCGAGCTCGCCGGCACCGCCTTCGACATCCCGGAGGAGGTGCGCCGCCTCGAGTGCAGGATCGCGCCGACCCAGGAGGGCGGCATCTACTACACCGGTCCGAGCGACGACTTCTCGCGCCCGGGGCGGATGTGGTGGTCGGTCCCGGCCGGAGTCACCGAGTTCGCCACCTGGCGGGAGCTGACCACGGTCTACCACGAGGGCGTCCCGGGCCACCACCTGCAGATCGGCCAGGCCGTCCACAACCGCGCCCGCCTCAACACCTGGCGCCGTCAGCTCGCCGGGACCTCCGGCCACGCCGAGGGCTGGGCGCTCTACGCGGAGCGGCTGATGGAGCGCTTCGGCTACCTCGACGACCCGGCCGACCGCCTGGGCATGCTCGACGGCCAGCGGATGCGCGCGGCGCGCGTCGTGCTGGACATCGGCGTGCACCTCCAGAAGCCGATGCCGGGCTCCGGCACCGTCTGGACCGCCGACTCGGCCCTCGACTTCATGCGGGCCAACGTGAACATGGACGACGCGTTCGTGCGCTTCGAGGTGAACCGGTACCTCGGCTGGCCGGGGCAGGCTCCGTCCTACAAGATCGGGCAGCGGATCTGGGAGCAGCTGCGCGACGAGGCGGAGGCGCGCGAGGGCGCCGCGTTCTCGCTCGCGGCCTTCCACCGGAGGGCGCTCGACCTCGGCGGCGTCGGTCTCGACACCCTCCGCTCCTCCCTCGCCGGCTGACTCCGGAACCCGCGCCTGGACGGGCGCGGCGAGATTGCCGTGCGCCTCCCGGGGCGTCTAAGCTGGGGTGTCACATCTGTGGCGCCGCCGTGCCCGCGGCGCGCGAGGAAGGCCGGTCCTCCGGCCGGCCGAGCGCGGCTCCCGGGCCGGAGGCACATCCCTCACCACCGCAGTGGTCACCACTCCGCCGAGCCGCGAGGCCCGCAGGCGGCCGCCGCCCGAGACCCATCCATCCTGGAGCATCCCTTAATGACAACCGCAACGACCGACAAGGCAACCAAGCAGGTCGCGATCAACGACATCGGGTCTGCTGAAGACTTTCTTGCCGCGGTCGAAAAGACTCTGAAGTTCTTCAACGACGGAGACCTCATCGAAGGCACCGTCGTGAAGATCGACCGCGACGAGGTCCTCCTCGACGTCGGCTACAAGACCGAGGGCGTCATCCCCTCGCGCGAGCTCTCCATCAAGCACGACGTCGACCCCTCCGAGGTCGTCAACGTGGGCGACAGCGTCGAGGCCCTCGTCCTCCAGAAGGAGGACAAGGAGGGTCGCCTGATCCTGTCCAAGAAGCGTGCGCAGTACGAGCGCGCGTGGGGCGACGTCGAGAAGATCAAGGAGTCGGACGGCGTCGTCACCGGCTCGGTCATCGAGGTCGTCAAGGGCGGTCTCATCGTCGACATCGGCCTCCGCGGCTTCCTCCCGGCCTCGCTCATCGAGCTGCGCCGCGTCCGCGACCTCACGCCGTACCTCGGCCAGGAGATCGAGGCGAAGATCCTCGAGCTCGACAAGAACCGCAACAACGTGGTCCTGTCGCGTCGCGCGCTCCTCGAGCAGACCCAGTCCGAGAGCCGCACCACGTTCCTGAACAACCTGCACAAGGGTCAGGTCCGCAAGGGCGTCGTGTCGTCGATCGTCAACTTCGGCGCGTTCGTCGACCTCGGCGGCGTCGACGGTCTCGTCCACGTCTCCGAGCTCTCCTGGAAGCACATCGAGCACGCCTCCGAGGTCGTCGAGGTGGGCCAGGAGGTCACCGTCGAGATCCTCGAGGTCGACCTCGACCGCGAGCGCGTGTCGCTCTCGCTCAAGGCGACCCAGGAGGACCCGTGGCAGGTCTTCGCCCGCACCCACGCGATCGGACAGGTCGCGCCGGGCAAGGTCACGAAGCTGGTCCCGTTCGGTGCCTTCGTCCGCGTCGCGGACGGCATCGAGGGCCTCGTCCACATCTCCGAGCTGTCGGGCAAGCACGTCGAGCTCGCCGAGCAGGTCGTGTCGGTCGGCGAAGAGGTGTTCGTCAAGGTCATCGACATCGACCTCGACCGTCGCCGCATCTCCCTCTCGCTCAAGCAGGCGAACGAGAACGTCGACCCCGAGGGCACCGAGTTCGACCCGGCGCTCTACGGCATGGCCACGGAGTACGACGACCAGGGGAACTACAAGTACCCCGAGGGCTTCGACCCCGAGACCAACGAGTGGCGCGAGGGCTTCGAGTCGCAGCGCGAGGCCTGGGAGCTGGAGTACGCCGCTGCTCAGGCGCGCTGGGAGGCCCACAAGGCCCAGGTCGCCAAGTCGCAGGAGGAGGCGGCCACCGTCTCCGAGGGCGTCTCGGTCGGCGCCGGCTTCACCAGCGAGTCGACCACCGGCGGCACCCTCGCCGACGACGAGTCGCTCGCGGCGCTCCGCGAGAAGCTGTCCTCGAACAACTGATCGCGAGCACATCGCATCGAACGGCTGGTCCCCTCGGGGGCCGGCCGTTCGGCGTTCCGGGCGACGGCGCTGGGTAGGGTGGCCGGGTGCATCTCGTCGCCCTCACCGGAGGCATCGCCTCGGGCAAGTCCACCGTCGCCCGCCGTCTCGCCGAGCACGGAGCGGTGGTGGTCGACGCCGACGTCCTCGCGCGCGAGGTCGTCGAGCCGGGGGAGCCGGCGCTGGCGGCGATCGCCGAGCGCTTCGGCCCGTCCGTGATCCGCGCGGACGGCGCGCTCGACCGCCCGGCGCTCGGCGCGATCGTCTTCTCGGACGCGGCGGCCCGCGCCGACCTCAATGCGATCACCCATCCGGCGGTGACGCTCCGCTCGCAGCGGCTGTTCGCGGAGGCCGCCGAGGCGGACCCGGCCGCGGTGGTCGTCTACGACGTCCCCCTCCTCGCCGAGGGCCGTGGAGCGGGGGAGTTCGACGAGGTGGTCGTCGTGCACGCGCCGCAGCACCTCCGCATCGAGCGTCTCGTCGCCCTCCGGGGACTGACCGAGGAGGAGGCTCGTGCGCGGGTCTCGTCGCAGGCGAGCGACGAGGAGCGCCTCGCCCTCGCCGACGTCGTGATCGACTCCTCCGGCACGCTGGAGGAGACGCTCGCTCGGACCGACGCGCTGTGGGAGCGTCTCGCCCGCTGACGGTCCGTCCCGGACACCCGCCCTCGTGGCCGAGCGGCCCGGCCGGAGAGCGCAGCCCCGTTCGCCGCCAGCGCACGCGCCGTCCGGTGTCGGTGGTCGCGGCTACGCTTCGAACCATGGAGCCAACCCGTGCCGTGCACCCGTTCGAGGTCATCAGCGAGTACAAGCCGAGCGGTGACCAGCCCGGCGCGATCGCCGATCTGAGCGCCCGCATCAACGCCGGCGAGACCGATGTCGTCCTGCTGGGCGCCACCGGGACCGGCAAGTCCGCGACCACGGCCTGGCTCGTCGAGGCCGTGCAGCGCCCCACGCTCGTGCTCGCGCACAACAAGACCCTCGCCGCGCAGCTCGCCAACGAGTTCCGCGAGCTGTTCCCCAACAACGCCGTCGAGTACTTCGTCTCGTACTACGACTACTACCAGCCCGAGGCCTACGTCCCGCAGACCGACACCTTCATCGAGAAGGACAGCTCGGTCAACGCCGAGGTCGAGCGGCTGCGCCACTCCACCACGAACTCGCTCCTGAGCCGCCGCGACGTGATCGTGGTGTCGACCGTCTCCTGCATCTACGGCCTCGGCCAGCCCGAGCAGTACCTCGAGGCGATGGTGGCGCTCCAGGTCGGCCAGCGGGTCGACCGGGACCGCCTCATCCGCAAGTTCGTGTCGATGCAGTACGCGCGCAACGACGTCGACTTCGCCCGCGGCACCTTCCGGGTGCGGGGCGACACGATCGAGATCATCCCGATGTACGAGGAGCTCGCGATCCGGATCGAGATGTTCGGCGACGAGATCGAGGCGCTCTACACGCTCCACCCGCTCACCGGCGACATCGTCCGGAAGCTCGACTCCGTGTCGGTCTTCCCCGGCTCGCACTACGTCGCCAGCCAGGACGTCATGCACCGTGCGATCGACACCATCCAGCAGGAGCTCGAGGTGCGCCTGGCCGACCTCGAGAAGCAGAACAAGCTCCTCGAGGCGCAGCGCCTGCGGATGCGCACGACCTTCGATCTCGAGATGATGCAGCAGATCGGATTCTGCTCCGGCATCGAGAACTACTCCCGCCACATCGACGGCCGCGAGTCGGGCGAGGCCCCGCACTGCCTGCTCGACTACTTCCCGGACGACTTCCTCGTCGTGATCGACGAGTCGCACGTGACGGTGCCGCAGATCGGTGCGATGTACGAGGGCGACGCCTCCCGCAAGCGCACGCTGGTCGAGCACGGCTTCCGCCTGCCCTCGGCGATGGACAACCGGCCCCTGAAGTGGGAGGAGTTCAAGTCTCGCGTCGGTCAGACCGTCTACCTCTCGGCGACCCCGGGCCGCTACGAGATGGGCATCGCCGACGGCATCGTCGAGCAGATCATCCGCCCGACCGGCCTGATCGATCCCGAGATCGTCGTCAAGCCGACGAAGGGCCAGATCGACGACCTGCTCGAGGAGATCAAGCGCCGCACCGAGCGCGACGAGCGCGTGCTCGTCACGACGCTGACGAAGCGCATGGCCGAGGAGCTCACCGACTTCCTCACGGAGGCCGGCGTCCGGGTCCGCTACCTGCACTCCGACGTCGACACCCTGCGGCGCGTCGAGCTCCTCTCGGAGCTGCGGGCGGGCGTGTACGACGTCCTGGTCGGCATCAACCTGCTGCGCGAGGGGCTCGACCTGCCGGAGGTCTCGCTCGTGGCGATCCTCGACGCCGACAAGGAGGGCTTCCTCCGCTCGTCCACGTCGCTCATCCAGACGATCGGCCGTGCGGCGCGCAACGTCTCTGGCGAGGTCCACATGTACGCCGACAAGGTGACGGACTCGATGCGGCTCGCGATCGACGAGACCGACCGCCGACGCGAGAAGCAGGTCGCCTACAACCTCGACCACGGCATCGACCCGACGCCGCTGCGGAAGAAGATCGCCGACATCACCGACGCCCTCGCCCGCGAGGGGGCCGACACCGCCAAGCTGCTCGCCGGGCGCGACGCCAAGAAGAAGAGCCCGACGCCGAACCTGCGCCGTCAGGGTCTCGCCGCGAACGGCGGCAACGATCTCGAGGCGATCATCTCCGACCTCAACGGGCAGATGCTCCAGGCGGCGGGCGAGCTCAAGTTCGAGCTCGCGGCCCGGCTGCGGGACGAGGTCCAGGAGCTCAAGCGCGAGCTCCGCCAGATGGAGAAGGCCGGGCACCTGTCCTGATCGGGGGCGCTGATCCGCAAGGGGAGGGGCCCGCGGATCAGCGCCCAGCGAACGCCACGGGCGATGTCGGTGGCTCCGCATACACTTTCGGAGTGTCGATCCTGAACGCCGTTACGGACCCCTCCTCCACCCCCTCTCCCTCCTTCCACCGCTTCGTCTCCTCGCTCGACGAGTCGTCCTCGAAGCTGGTGGTGAGCGGCGCGCGGGTGCACAACCTGCAGAACGTCGACCTCGAGATCCCGCGCGACTCGATGGTGGTGTTCACCGGTCTCTCGGGCTCGGGCAAGTCCTCCCTGGCCTTCGACACGATCTTCGCGGAGGGCCAGCGGCGCTACGTCGAGTCCCTCTCCGCGTACGCCCGCCAGTTCCTCGGGCAGGTGGACCGGCCGGACGTCGACTTCATCGAGGGCCTCAGCCCCGCGGTCTCGATCGACCAGAAGTCGACGAACCGCAACCCGCGCTCCACCGTCGGCACGATCACCGAGATCTTCGACTACATGCGTCTGCTGTGGGCGCGCATCGGCGTCCCGCACTGCCCCATCTGCAGCGAGCGGATCTCCGCGCAGACCGTGCAGCAGATCGCCGACCAGCTGATGGAGCTCGAGACCGGTACCCGCTACCAGATCCTCAGCCCCGTCGTCTCGCAGAAGAAGGGCGAGTTCGTCGACCTCTTCAAGGAGCTGACCGCGGGCGGCTACTCCCGCGCCATGGTGGACGGGAAGCTCGTCCAGCTGAGCGAGCCGCCGGTGCTCAAGAAGCAGTACAAGCACGACATCTCCGTCGTGGTCGACCGGCTCGTGGCCGGCCCCGACATCCTCGGGCGCCTCACCGACTCGCTCGAGACGGCCCTGCGGCTCACCGACGGCATCGTGCAGATCAACTACGTCGACGGCGAGGGCGACGGCGCCTGGACCACCTACTCCGAGAAGCTGTCCTGCCCCAACAACCACCCGATCTCGCTGACCGAGATCGAGCCGCGGACCTTCTCCTTCAACGCGCCCTTCGGCGCCTGCCCGGAGTGCTCGGGCCTCGGCACGCGCATGTCGGTCGACGACGAGCTGCTGCTCGGCGACCCCGACCTGAGCATCGCCGAGGGCGTCATCATCCCCTGGACCACCCAGGGCAAGGGCTTGTTCCAGTACTACGAGAAGCTGCTCGACGGCCTCTCCCGCGACCTCGGCTTCACGCTCACCACCCCGTGGAAGCGCCTCAGCACCGAGGTGCAGCAGGCCGTCCTCCACGGCGACAACTTCGAGGTCAAGGTCAAGTGGAAGAACCGCTACGGCCGCGAGATGAGCTACACCTCGGGCTTCGAGGGCGTCGTGCCCTACATCGAGCGCCAGTTCGTCCAGGCCGAGACCGACGTCCAGCGCACCCGCTGGTCCGAGTTCCTCCGCGAGGTGCCCTGCCCCGTGTGCAAGGGCTCCCGCCTCAAGCCCGAGGTGCTCGCCGTGCTCGTGCACGGGGCGAGCATCGCGGACGTGGCCGACCTCAGCCTCGGCGACGCCCAGGACTTCATGAGCCGGCTCGAGCTGACCGACCGCGAGGCGCACATCGCCGCGCAGGTGCTGCGCGAGATCCGCGCGCGCATCGACTTCCTCATCGAGGTCGGGCTCAACTACCTCAACCTCTCGCGCGCCGCCGCCTCCCTGTCGGGCGGCGAGGCGCAGCGCATCCGCCTGGCGACCCAGATCGGCTCCGGGCTGACCGGCGTGCTCTACGTGCTCGACGAGCCGAGCATCGGCCTCCACCAGCGCGACAACCGCCGCCTGATCGACACCCTCATCAAGCTGCGCGACCTGGGCAACACGCTGATCGTGGTCGAGCACGACGAGGACACCATCCGCACCGCCGACTGGATCGTCGACATCGGCCCGGGCGCCGGGGTCAACGGCGGCAAGGTCGTGCACTCCGGCTCCTACGAGTCGCTGCTCGAGAACACCCACTCGCTCACCGGCGACTACGTCTCGGGCCGCAAGGCGATCGAGGTCCCGAAGAAGCGGCGGAAGATCGACCGCAAGCGGATGATCAAGGTCGTCGGGGCGAACGCCAACAACCTCCGCAAGGTCGACGCGGAGTTCCCGCTCGGCACGTTCGTCGCGGTCACCGGGGTCTCCGGCTCCGGCAAGAGCACCCTCGTGAACGACATCCTCTACCGCGTGCTCGCCAACCAGCTCAACGGCGCCCGCAAGGTGCCGGGCAAGCACACGCGCGTAACCGGCCTCGAGAACCTCGACAAGGTCGTGCACGTCGACCAGAATCCGATCGGCCGCACGCCGCGCTCGAACCCCGCCACCTACACGGGCGTGTTCGACCGCATCCGCAACCTCTTCGCCGAGACCACCGAGGCGAAGGCGCGGGGGTACCTGCCCGGCCGCTTCAGCTTCAACGTCAAGGGCGGCCGCTGCGAGGCCTGCTCGGGCGACGGCACCATCAAGATCGAGATGAACTTCCTGCCCGACGTCTACGTCGCGTGCGAGGTCTGCGGGGGAGCGCGCTACAACCGCGACACCCTGACCGTGCACTACAAGGGCAAGAACATCGCCGAGGTGCTCGACATGCCGATCGCCGAGGCGGCCGACTTCTTCGAGCCGATCACGGCGATCCACCGCTTCCTCCGCACGCTGGTGGAGGTGGGCCTCGGCTACGTCCGCCTCGGGCAGAGCGCGACCACGCTCTCCGGCGGCGAGGCGCAGCGCGTCAAGCTGGCGACCGAGCTCCAGCGCCGCTCCAACGGCCGCAGCGTCTACGTGCTCGACGAGCCGACGACGGGCCTGCACTTCGAGGACGTCCGCAAGCTCCTCCTCGTCCTCAACGGCCTGGTCGACAAGGGCAACACGGTGATCACCATCGAGCACAACCTCGACGTCATCAAGTCGGCCGACTGGCTGATCGACATGGGTCCCGAGGGCGGCGCCGGCGGCGGACAGGTGGTCGCGGTGGGCACCCCCGAGCACGTGGCGAAGGTCGAGGGCAGCCACACCGGCATGTTCCTCGCCGAGATCCTCGGCTGACGCGAGCGAGAGGCATGGCGCAGACAGTCGACTTCCGGCCGAAGCCGGGGGAGATCCCCACCCTCCCGGGCGTGTACCGCTTCACGGACGCCCGGGGGCGGGTGCTCTACGTGGGCAAGGCCAAGAACCTCCGCGCGCGGCTGAGCAACTACTTCGCCCCGCTGCCGAGCCTGCACGAGCGCACCCGGCGGATGGTCACCTCGGCCTCCGGCGTCGAGTGGACCGTCGTCGGCACCGACGTCGAGGCCCTGCAGCTCGAGTTCACCTGGATCAACGAGTTCGATCCACCCTTCAACGTCAAGTTCCGCGACGACAAGTCCTACCCCTACATGGCGGTGACGCTCGGCGACGAGGCCCCGCGGGTGATGGTCACGCGGAACGCCAAGATCAGGAAGGCCCGCTACTTCGGGCCCTACCCCAAGATCTGGGCGATCCACGAGACGATCGACCTGATGATCAAGGCGTTCCCGATCAGGACCTGCAACGACTCCAACTACAAGCGCGCCATGCAGAGCGGCAAGCCCTGCTTCGCGTCGCAGATCGGCCGCTGCGGCGGGCCCTGCTCCCACCGCGTCACCTTCGCCGAGCACCGCGAGATGGTCGACCGCTTCGTCGCCTTCATGGGCAGCCACGACCGCCGGATGATCGGCGAGCTCGAGAAGGAGATGCGCGAGGCCGCGGCGGCGATGGAGTACGAGCGCGCGGGGAAGCTGCGCGATCAGGCCGCCGCCCTCGACGCGGTCCTCGCCAAGAGCGCGGTCGTGCTCAAGGACAACGTGGACGTCGACCTCTACGCGATCGTCCACGACGAGCTCGCCGCCTCCGTGCAGCAGTTCCGGGTCCGCGGCGGGCGCATCCGCGGCGAGCGGGGCTGGGTCGTCGACAAGGAGCTCGACATGAGCACGGCGGAGCTCGTCGACACGGCCCTGCAGGCCGCCTACGAGACCGGCGACGTCCCGCCCCGGGAGGTCGTCGTGCCGGAGCTGCCCGAGGACACCGAGGCGCTCGAGGAGTGGCTGAGCGGGCTGCGCGGCACGAACGTACGCCTCCGAGCGGCCCAGCGCGGAGACAAGGCCGCCCTCCTCGAGACGGCGACGCAGAACGCGAAGCACTCGCTCATGCTCTACAAGACCCGCCGCTCCGCCGACTTCACCGCTCGGACGCAGGCCCTGGAGGACATCCGCGACGCCCTCGGCATGAGCGAGGCGCCGCTCCGGATGGAGTGCTACGACGTCTCCCACCTCAGCGGCACCAACATCGTCGCCTCGATGGTGGTCTTCGAGGACGGGCTCGCGCGGAAGGACCAGTACCGGCGGTTCTCCATCGCGGAGTCGACGGACGACACCGAGTCGCTGCACCAGGTGCTCACCCGCCGTCTCGCGTACCTCCGCGAGCCGGTCGAGCCCGCGGCGGTCGACCCCGAGACCGGCGAGGCCAAGCGGCGCAAGTTCTCGTACCCCCCGCAGCTGCTGATCGTCGACGGCGGCCAGCCGCAGGTCGCAGCCGCGCAGCGCGCGCTCGACGAGTCCGGGGTGACCGGCATCACCCTCTGCGGGATCGCCAAGCGCCTCGAGGAGATCTGGCTGCCGGACTCCGACTTCCCCGTCATCCTGCCGCGCAACAGCGATGCGCTCTTCCTCTTCCAGCGCATCCGCGACGAGGCGCACCGCTTCGCGATCACCCACCAGAGGACGCGTCGCAAGCGCGACATCTCGTCGCAGCTGGCCGAGGTGCCCGGGCTCGGAGGGACGCGAGTCCGCGACCTGCTGAAGCACTTCGGATCCGTCGCCCGGCTCCGCGAGGCGGGCGAGGCCGAGATCGCCGAGGTCAAGGGCATCGGCCCGACGCTGGCGGGCGCGATCCACGCGCACCTGCATCCGGACGGGTCCGCCGTCGGGGGCACGCCCTAGGCTGGAGGCCCGCGCTCCGGGGGAGAGCGGCCGGTGCCCGGCACCGAGGACACGAGCAGACACGAGCACGGAGAGCGCATGAGCACGGAGAGCGAGCAGCAGGACGTGCTGATCGTCACGGGGATGTCCGGAGCGGGCCGGTCCACGGCCGCGAACGCGCTGGAGGACCTCGGCTGGTACGTCGTCGACAACCTGCCGCCGCAGATGCTGCGCCCGCTGGTCGACCTGGCGCAGCGTGCGGGGGACACGCTGCCGAAGATCGCGGCGGTCGTCGACGTCCGCGGACGCGACTTCTTCGAGGACCTCGGCGACATCGTCCGCGAGCTGCGCGCCGGGGTCGACCTCCGAGTGGTGTTCCTCGAGGCCACCGACGCCGCGCTCGTCCGCCGCTTCGAGCAGGTGCGCCGTCCGCACCCGCTGCAGGGCCGGGGGACCCTCCTCGACGGCATCTCCGCCGAGCGGACGCGCCTCGCTCAGCTGCGGGAGTCGGCCGACATCGTCATCGACACCTCGGACCTCAACATCCACCAGCTGGCCACCAGCATCACCGAGCGCTTCGCCGAGGCCGGCCGCGCGGGCCTCCAGGTCACGGTGATGAGCTTCGGCTTCAAGTACGGGCTGCCGACGGACGCCGACATGGTGGCCGACGCGCGGTTCCTGCCGAACCCGTACTGGATCCCGGAGCTGCGCCCGCACACGGGTCTCGACGAAGAGGTGAGAGACTACGTGCTGGCCCAGCAGGGCGCCGAGGAGTTCATCGACTCCTACTCCCGGGCCCTGCGCCCCGTGCTCGACGGCTACCAGCGCGAGAACAAGCGCCACGCGACCATCGCGATCGGCTGCACGGGAGGCAAGCACCGCTCCGTCGCGGTCGCGGGCCGTGTCGCGGCCCGTCTGGCCGAGCTGCCGGGCGTCGCCGTCAACGTGGCGCACCGCGACCTCGGCCGAGAATGATCCCCGCGCGCTCAGCCGCGCACCCGACGTAAGGAAGACTCCGTGGCCCTCACCGCAGACGTCAAGGGCGAACTGGTCGCGATCGTCTCGCGCAAGAACACCGTCCGTGCCGCCGAACTGGCGACCATCCTCCGCTTCTCCGGAGGACTGCACATCATCTCCAACCGCCTCGCGGTCGAGGTCGAGCTCGACTCCGCCCCGCTCGCGACCCGCGTGCGCCGCGACCTCGCCGAGCTGTACGGCGTCCGCAGCGAGGGCAGCATCGTCTCGGCCGGCGGATCCCGGAGGACCACGAGCTGGCTGGTGCGCGTCGTCGAGGGCGGGGACACCCTCGCCCGGCAGACCGGCCTCCTCGACCAGCGGGGCCGGCCCGTCCGCGGCCTGCCCAACCGCCTCACGACCGGCTCCCGCGAGGAGCTCGCCGCCCTGTGGCGCGGCGCCTTCCTCGCCCAGGGCTCGCTGACCGACCCGGGCCGCTCCGCGGCGCTCGAGATCATCTGCCCCGGCAACGAGGCGGCCATGGCGATCGTCGGAGCCGCCGGACGCCTGGGAGTCCAGGCCAAGTCCCGCGAGGTGCGCGGCGTCCACCGGGTCGTCATCCGCGACGGCGAGAGCATCAGCGCGATGCTCACCCTGATGGGCGCGACCGCGACCGTCGCGAGCTGGGAGGAGCTGCGCCAGCGCCGCGAGGTGCGGGCGACCGCGAACCGCCTCGTCAACTTCGACGACGCGAACCTCCGCCGCTCCGCCCAGGCCGCCGTCGCGGCGTGCGCCCGCGTCGAGCGCGCGATGGAGATCCTGGGCGACGACATCCCCGAGCACCTCCGCTACGCCGGGCGCCTGCGCCTCGCGCACCGCGACGCGAGCCTCGACGAGCTCGGCCACCACGCCGATCCGCCGATGACGAAGGACGCCGTCGCCGGCCGCATCCGCCGCCTCCTCGCGATGGCCGACAAGCGCGCGTCCGACCTCGACATCCCGGGCACCGACGCGAACCTCCCGGCAGAGCTGCAGGACCTGTAGGCCCGGCCGCACGGCGCGCCCCGCCCGGCGAACGCTGAGTGTCTCCTGGTCGAACAACGCAAGCCCTCCGAACGCGGAGGGGCCCCCTCGCTAGACTGATCGGGTCGCTCAGGACACTCCCGGCCCTCCTCCTCCGCCTCGCGGAGGACGCCGAGACGCCGGCGGGTCGCACGGGAGCGACGACCACGAACAGGAGATCGCACATGGCTGACTACACGCTCGCCGAACTGCCCTACGACTACTCGGCCCTCGAGCCGAACATCAGTGGGCGGATCATGGAGCTCCACCACGACAAGCACCACGCGACGTACGTGGCCGGGGCGAACACCGCCCTCGCCTCGCTGCAGGAGGCTCGCGACAGCGAGAACCTCGCGAACGTGAACAAGCTCCAGAAGGACCTCGCCTTCAACCTCGCCGGTCACGTGAACCACACCGTGTTCTGGAACAACCTCTCGCCGGACGGCGGCGACAAGCCCGTCGGCGAGCTCGCCGCGGCCATCGACGACAACTTCGGGTCGTTCGACAAGTTCCGTGCCCACTTCACCGCCTCGGCCCTCGGCATCCAGGGCTCCGGCTGGTCGATCCTCGCCTGGGACTCGCTCGGCGAGAAGCTCATCATCGAGCAGCTCTACGACCACCAGGGCAACCTCGCCGCGGCTACCGTCCCGGTCCTCCTCCTCGACATGTGGGAGCACGCCTTCTACCTCGACTACGTCAACGTGAAGGCCGACTACGTCAAGGCGTTCTGGAACATCGTGAACTGGGCCGACGTCTCCGCGCGCTTCGAGAAGGCCCGCGAGAAGACCTCGGGCCTGCTGCTACTGTCGTAGCGATCTCGGCGTCCCGGGCCCCGCGTCCGGGACGCCCTGTCGTCGGCTTCCACCCCTCCACTGCACCGTCGAGGTGCCTTTCCTCACCAGGAGATATCTGTGTCCGTCAAGATCGGCATCAACGGCTTCGGCCGTATCGGCCGTAACTTCTTCCGTGCAGCCCTCGCCAAGGGCAGCGACCTCGAGATCGTCGCGGTCAACGACCTCACCGACAACAAGGCCCTCGCGCACCTCCTGAAGTACGACTCCATCACGGGACGCCTCGACGCGACCGTCGAGCTCGACGGCGACCGCATCGTCGTCAACGGCAAGCCGATCATCGTCCTCGAGGAGCGCGACCCCGCGAACCTCCCCTGGGGCGAGCTGGGAGTCGACGTCGTCATCGAGTCGACCGGCCGCTTCACCAAGTCGGAGGACGCGCGCAAGCACATCACCGCGGGTGCCAAGAAGGTCATCGTCTCCGCTCCCGCCACCGGCAGCGACGTCGCGACCCTGGTCCTCGGCGTGAACGAGAACACCTACGACCCCGCGACGCACGACATCATCTCGAACGCGTCCTGCACCACGAACTGCCTCGCGCCGCTCGCCAAGGTGCTGCTCGACAACTTCGGCATCGAGCGCGGCCTGATGACCACGGTCCACGCGTACACCGCCGACCAGAACCTCCAGGACGGCCCGCACAGCGACCTGCGTCGCGCCCGCGCCGCCGCCGTCAACATCATCCCGACCTCGACCGGTGCCGCCAAGGCGCTCGGCCTGGTCATCCCGGAGCTCGTCGGCAAGCTCGACGGCTACGCCCTCCGCGTCCCGGTCCCGACCGGCTCGATCACCGACCTCACCGTCGAGCTGACCAAGCCCGCCACCGTCGAGGAGATCAACGCGGCGTACAAGGCGGCCTCCGAGGGAGACCTCAAGGGCATCCTCAAGTACACCGAGGACCCGATCGTCTCGAGCGACATCGTGACCGACCCGCACTCGTCGATCTTCGACGCGGGCCTCACGAAGGTCATCGGCAGCCAAGTCAAGGTCGCCTCCTGGTACGACAACGAGTGGGGCTACTCCAACCGCCTCGTCGACGTCACCGAGTTCGTCGCCGGCAAGCTCTAAGTGCTGCGCGCAGTGACGCTCCGCACTCTGGACTCACTGGGCTCCCTCGCAGGCAAGCGCGTCGTCGTCCGCTGCGATCTGAACGTCCCCCTGAAGGACGGAACGATCACGGACGACGGCCGCGTGCGCGCGTCGGTGCCCACGCTCCAGCGTCTGGTCTCCGAGGGCGCCCGAGTCGTGGTCGTGAGCCACCTCGGGCGCCCCGAGGGGAAGCCCGAGGCGAAGTACAGCCTCGCTCCCGTCGCCGCCCGCCTCGGCGAGCTGCTCGACGCTCCGGTGGCCTTCGCCGAGGACACCGTCGGGGAGGCGGCCTCGGCCGCCGTCGACGCCCTCGAGGACGGCCAGGTCGTCGTCCTCGAGAACCTCCGGTTCAACGCCGGCGAGACGAGCAAGGACGAAGCCGAGCGCCGCACCTTCGCCGAGAAGCTGGCCGCCTACGGCGACGCCTTCGTCTCCGACGGGTTCGGCGTCGTGCACCGCAAGCAGGCGAGCGTCTACGAGCTCGCCGAGCTTCTCCCCAGCGCCGCCGGCACGCTGATCGCGGCCGAGCTCGAGGTGCTGGAGCGGCTCACCGAGAAGCCCGAGCGCCCCTACGCGGTCGTCCTCGGCGGCTCGAAGGTCTCGGACAAGCTCGGCGTGATCGAGCACCTGCTGCCGAAGGTCGACTCGATCCTCATCGGCGGCGGAATGCTGTTCACCTTCCTCAAGGCCCAGGGCCACGAGGTCGGCGCCAGCCTGCTGGAGGCGGACCAGGTCGACACCGTGCTCGGCTACCTCGCGAAGGCGAAGGAGCTGGGCGTGGAGATCGTCCTGCCGACGGACGTCGTCGTGGCGTCGGAGTTCGGCCCCGACGCCGAGCACCAGGTCGCCTCGGCCGACGCGATCGAGGGCACGCCCTTCGGTGAGAAGGGCCTCGGCCTGGACATCGGACCGGACACCGCCGCGCACTTCGCCGAGATCATCGCGGCGTCCGAGACGGTGTTCTGGAACGGCCCCATGGGCGTCTTCGAGCTCGAGCCGTTCGCGGCGGGCACCAAGACCGTCGCGCAGGCGCTCACCGAGGTCGACGGTCTCAGCGTCGTCGGCGGAGGCGACTCCGCCGCGGCCGTCCGCGCCCTCGGGTTCCGCGACGACCAGTTCGGCCACATCTCGACGGGAGGCGGAGCGAGCCTCGAATTCCTCGAGGGCAAGCGCCTCCCCGGACTGGAGGTCCTCGGATGGTAGACACCGCCGCCCGCACCCCGCTCATCGCCGGCAACTGGAAGATGAACCTGGACCACCTCCAGGCCATCGCCTTCGTGCAGAAGCTGGCGTGGAGCCTCAAGGACGCCGACCACGACTTCGACGGTGTCGAGGTCGCGGTGTTCCCGCCCTTCACGGACCTCCGGCCCGTGCAGATCCTCGTCGACTCGGACAAGCTGCCGCTCAAGTACGGCGCGCAGGACGTCTCGAAGTTCGACAGCGGCGCCTACACCGGCGAGATCTCGGGCCAGTTCCTGAAGCAGCTCGACTGCGACTACGTGATCGTCGGCCACTCGGAGCGTCGCACGCTCCACGGCGAGACGGACGCGGACATCGCCGCCAAGTCGGCCGCGGCCGTCAATCACGGCGTCGCTCCGATCATCTGCGTCGGCGAGACCGCGGAGGACCTCGAGAAGCACGGCCCGTCGGCCGTGCCGGTCGCCCAGCTGAAGGAGGCCCTCACCGGCCTCCCCGCGGACGCCGACCTCGTCGTCGCCTACGAGCCGGTCTGGGCCATCGGCTCCGGACAGGCCGCGACGCCCGAGCAGGCCCAGCAGGTCTGCAAGGCGCTCCGCGGAGTCGTCGCCGACGTCCTCGGCGCCGACACCGCCGCGAAGACCCGCATCCTCTACGGCGGCTCCGTGAAGTCCGGAAACATCGCCGGCTTCATGCGCGAGCCCGACGTCGACGGAGCACTCGTCGGAGGCGCCAGCCTCCAGGTCGACGAGTTCGCGGCGATCGCACGATTCCGGAACCACGTCGGGGTCTGAGCTGCTGCGACGAGAGGGCGGGCCCATCGGGCCCGCCCTCTCGTCGTCCACGCCGCTCCCTGCACGGCGTGGCGCGGTCGGCTTCGCGACGGGGCGCGGTTCCGAGAGCGGGATGCGTTCGGCTACGTCGATCCGCTGGGACGCGGATCGCCGGTTCGCCTCGCTTCGTCCACGCCGCTCCCCGCGCGGTGTGGCGGGGTCGGCTTCGCGACGGGGCGCGGTTCCGAGAGCGGGATGCGTTCGGCTACGGAGATCCGCTGGGACGCGGATCGCCGGTTCGCCTCGGAGATCCCACACCGGCTTCGCGCGTTGGCCGGTGCGGTGCCGTCGGCTCGTCGCGGGGTGCTCTCCGAGAGAGTGGCGCGTTCGGCTCGATCGGTCCGCTGGTACGTGGATCACAGGCTCGCGGTCCGGCGACTGAAGAGGTTGTCGAGGGCACCGCGACGAGGCCACCCGCTCCGCCCCTCGACGGACACTCGTATACATCGCCCCGAACACGGGACGACGCATTCCTCGCGGATTCGCAGGCGCCGTTATACTCGTCGGGGCGCGCAACGCGCCAGAACTTCGAAAGGTACCGCGTGGACATCCTCCAGGTCGTGCTCCAGGTCATCCTGGGCATCACGAGCCTCCTGCTCACCATGCTGATCCTGCTCCACAAGGGGCGCGGCGGCGGTCTGTCCGACATGTTCGGGGGCGGAGTCACCTCCAACCTCGGCGCGTCGGGCGTCGCCGAGCGCAACCTCAACCGCATCACCGTGATCCTGGGCGTCGTCTGGCTGGCCTGCATCGTGGTGCTCGGACTCATCACCAAGTTCACCACCGGAGCATAGGGGTACTCGCAATGGCATCAGGCGGCAGTGCAATCCGCGGTTCGCGCGTCGGCGCAGGACCCATGGGCGAGCAGGACCGGGGCTTCCACGCGGAGCGCGTCGCGGTCTCCTACTGGGACGCTCTCGGCAACGAGACGGTGCGCCACTTCTCGGCGGCCCTCCCCGAGGACGAGATACCCGAGGTGATCGACTCCCCGCAGTCCGGTCTCCCCGCGGGCCGCGACCGGGCGAACCCGCCCCAGGTCGCGAAGACCGAGCCCTACAAGACGCACCTCGCCTACGTGAAGGAGCGCCGCACCGAGGCCGAGGCGGCTCAGCTCCTCGAGGAGGCGCTGCAGCAGCTGCGCGCCCGACGAGGCACCGCGACCCCGTCCTGATCCTCACCGCACGACGAACGACGGAAGGCCCGCCCCCTCAGGGGACGGGCCTTCCGTCGTTTCCGGACCGGCCTCAGTAGCTCGGAGCGATGAGCGACTCGGGGACCTCGGCCGCAGCCTCCTGGTCGACGAAGAACACCGTGCGCTTGCGACCGAACGCGCCCGACGCGGGCACCTCGTTCGTGCTGGCACCCGCGAGCGCGAGGCCCAGGGCCGAGGCCTTGTCGGCGCCGGCGAGCACCATCCAGATGCGGTCCGACTGGTTGATCAGCGGCAGCGTGAGGGTGAGGCGCTCCGGCGGCGGCTTCGGCGAGTTGCGGACGGCGAGGACGCCGGGAGTCGTGGAGCGGATCGCGGAGCGCTCGGGGAACAGCGACGCGATGTGCCCGTCCGGCCCGACACCGAGGAAGGTGATGTCGAAGCGCGGGTAGTCGCGCCCCTCGGAGGCGTGCTCGCGCAGCTCCGCGTCGTAGGCAGCGGCGGCGCCGTCGAGGTCCAGACCCTCGTCCGAGGCCGGGTAAGAGTGCACGTTCGCCGCCGGCACGTCGAGGACGCTGAAGAGGTCCCCCGCCTGGACGTCGTTGCGGTCCTCGTGGCCGCGGGGCACCCAGCGCTCATCGCCCCACCAGAAGTGCACGCGCGACCAGTCCACGTTGCCGGCGGCGGAGGAGGAGCCGATCTCCTTGAGCGTGGCGGCTCCCATCGTCCCTCCGGTGAGCACGACGTTCGCCGAACCCAGGTCGTCGAGGACGTCGATCGTCTTGGTGAGGAACCGGGCGGCGACCGAGCCGGCGAGGGTCTGCTTGTCGCGGTGGACCAGCACGCGGCGTTCGGTGGTCATCTCAGGGGACTCCTTCGGGTTCGGGTGCCGATCGGCGGGGTTCGGCTCCGTGTCGGGAAGCTCTGAGGCGTGGGCGCCCTGGACGGGCGCCCACGCCTCAGGAGGCGCTGCGGGCCTCGGCCTTCTCAGTGAGCATGTCGACCCCGCGCGAGATCACTTCACCGTACAGGTCATCCGGGTCGAGCCGGCGCAGCTCCTCCGCCAGGCAGTCCCGGAGGCTGCGGCGGGGGAGCGAGATGTCGTGGACCGGCTGATCGGGCTGCGTGAGCGTCGCGACGTTGGGCACCGAGCGCTCGAGCTCGATCACTCCGGAGTCGCGGATGAGCCGCACGCCGTGGATCCCGCTGGACCCGGTGGCGCTGATCGTGAGCTCGTGGTCGACGGGGATGTCGAGCTCGAGCTGCAGCCAGGCGGCGAGCAGGATCGTCGAGGGGGAGTCGGGCGCGCCCGAGACCTCGACGGCCGTGATCGGCTCGTAGGGCGGCTGGTCGAGCACTGCTGCGAGCTGCGCGCGCCAGAGGGTGAGGCGGGTCCAGGCGAAGTCGGTGTCGCCGGGGGCATAGGTGGAGGCGAGGTGGTGCAGCGCCTCCGCCGGGTTCGCCTGGGCCGACGCGTCGGTGATCCGCCGGGTGGCGATCCGGCCGATCGGGGACGCGGAGGCGTTGTCCGGAGCGCTGTTCGGCCACCAGGCCACGACGGGGGCGTCGGGGAGGAGCAGGCCCGTGACCAGGCTCTCCTCGTCCTCGGCCGCGTCCCCGTAGGGACGGAGCACGACGACCTCGCTCGCGCCGGCGTCGCCTCCGACCCGGATCTGCGCGTCGACCCGCGCCGTCGCGTCGACCGGGACCGTGGTGGTGCCGTCGTCCTTCGAGACCACGATGACGCGCATCGGGTGCTCGCGGGACGCGTCGTTCGCGGCTTCGATGGCCTCCTCCTCGTGACCCCGGGAGGTCGCGATGATGAGGGTGAGGACGCGGCCGAGGGCGACGGCGCCGCCCTCCTCGCGGATCTTGACGAGGGTCTTCGAGACCTCGCTCGTCGTGGTGTCGGGCAGATCGACGATCATGGACGCCTCCAGGTGCGGCCGTCGCGGGCGAGGAGCTCGTCGGCGGAATCGGGGCCCCAGGTTCCGGGGCGGTACTGCTCGGGCTGGCCCTGCGTGGCCCAGAACTCCTCGATCGGGTCGAGGATCTTCCAGGACAGCTCGACCTCCTCGTGCCGGGGGAAGAGCGGCGGCTCGCCCAGGAGGACGTCGAGGATGAGACGCTCGTAGGCCTCGGGACTCGCCTCGGTGAACGCGTGGCCGTAGCCGAAGTCCATCGTCACGTCGCGCACCTGCATGCCGGCGCCGGGCACCTTCGAGCCGAAGCGCATGGTGACGCCCTCGTCGGGCTGGACCCGGATGACGAGCGCGTTCTGGCCCAGCGACGTGGTCTGGCTCTCGGCGAAGAGCTGCTTCGGTGCCCGCTTGAACACGACCGCGATCTCGGTGACGCGGCGGCCGAGGCGCTTGCCGGCCCGCAGGTAGAACGGCACGCCGGCCCAGCGTCGGGTGCCGATGTCCAGGCGCATGGCGGCATAGGTCTCGGTGGTCGAGGTGGGGCTCATGCCGTCCTCCTCGAGGAAGCCGAGCACCTTCTCGCCGCCCTGCCAGCCGCCGGCGTACTGCCCGCGGGCGGTCGCGGTGGAGAGGTCGGCGGGGAGGCGGACGGCCGCGAGGACCTTCTCCTTCTCCGCACGGAGGTCGGCCGCGTCGAACGAGATCGGCTCCTCCATGGCGGTCAGGGCGAGCAGCTGCAGCAGGTGGTTCTGGATGACGTCGCGCGCCGCTCCGATGCCGTCGTAGTAGCCCGCGCGCCCGCCCACGCCGATGTCCTCGGCCATGGTGATCTGCACGTGGTCGACGTAGTTCGAGTTCCAGAGCGGCTCGTACATCATGTTGGCGAAGCGGAGGGCCAGGATGTTCTGGACCGTCTCCTTGCCGAGGTAGTGGTCGATCCGGAAGACGGAGTCGGGCGGGAAGACCGACTCGACGACGTCGTTCAGCTCGCGAGCCGTCTTCAGGTCGCTGCCGAACGGCTTCTCGATGACGACGCGGCGCCACTGGCCGTCCTTCTGCTCGGCGAGGCCGGAGCTGCGCAGCTGCTCGGTGACCTGCGGGAAGGACTTCGGGGGGATCGAGAGGTAGAAGGCGAAGTTGCCGTTCGTGCCGCGCTCGCGGTCGAGGTCGTCGACGGTCGTCTTCAGGCGGGCGAACGCCTCGGGGTCGTCGAACTCGCCCTGCACGAACCGGATGCCCTGCGCGAGCTGCGCCCAGACCTCCTCGTGGAACTCGGTGCGGGCGTGCTTCTTCACGGAGTCGTGGACGACCTGCTCGAAGTCCTGGTCGTCCCAGTCGCGCCGGGCGAATCCGACGAGGGCGAAGCCGGGAGGCAGGAGGCCGCGGTTGGCGAGATCGTAGACCGCGGGCATGAGCTTCTTGCGGGAGAGGTCGCCGGTCACGCCGAAGATGACGAGGCCGCTGGGCCCGGCGATCCGGTTCAACCGGCGGTCGAAGCTCAACCTCAGCGGATTGAACTCGGGGGTGATGTCCACAGACATGTGCAGTGTCCTTCTGTGTGCCGGTGGGACCGGCGCACTGCTATCGGTGAGGGAGGGGGAGGAGCGGGCGGGCCCGGCTGCTGCCCCGGGAAGTGGTCGCGGGACGACCGCGGGCACGCCGCCGCGCGCTCGAGAGCGCAGCGGCGGCGTGCCCGTCGGATCAGGTGTTGAGGGCCTCGAAGAGCGCCTCGAGGTCGGCCTCGGGGTCGGTCAGCGTGAGGGTCAGCACCGGCCGGCCGTGCTCGGCGAGCACGCTCGCGTCGCCGGCGGCCTGCGCCAGGATGAGCTGGCCGAAGGTGAACGGGCTGTCCGGGATCTCGAGGTCCACGTCGGAGCGCTCGGTGATCTGGAGGAACACGCCGGTCGGCGCCCCGCCCTTGTGGTACTGCCCGGTCGAGTGCAGGAAGCGCGGGCCCCACCCGAAGGTGACGGGGCGCTGGGCCTGCGCGGCGAGGAGGTCGCGCACGCCCTCGAGCTGCGGGAGCGCGAGGCGGTCGACGTACGCCTGGATCGAGACGTAGCCGCCGTCGCCCAGCTGCGCGAGGAGGCGGTCGACAGCGGCGGCGACGGTCGAGACGCCCTCGGTGACGCTGCTGCTGCCGGTGACCTCGATGCCCGCGTCGGTGAACGCGGGCGCCTCGGGCTCGGGGCGCTTCTCGAGCAGGGCCCGGGTCGCGACCTTCGCCGACTCGACGTCGGGCTGGTCGAACGGGTTGATGCCCAGGAGGCGACCCGCGACGGCGACGGCGTACTCCCACGTGAGCATCTGAGCGCCGAGCGAGCCGGAGAGGAGGATCTCGCCCTCGTGGCGGTCGCGCGGGAACAGGTGCAGCGCCGTGGCGTCCTCGACCAGGCGGACGACCTGCAGGTCGGGCAGGTCCTCCGAGAGCTCGGGGGCCAGCGTGCCGAGGACGACGGGGAGGATGCCCGTGCCGTCCTTGCCGGTGGACTCGGCGATGAGCTGCTCCGCCCAGTCGGCGAAGGAGACGATGTCGGTCCCGTCGGCGACGATCGCGAGCTTGTCGCGGCGCGGGCTGGTCGCGGCGATCGCCGCTCCGAGGATCAGGCCCGGGTTCTCGGGGGAGTCCACGGCGAGCCCGAGGGAGGCCTCGGCCGCCTCGTCGAGGAGGGCCTCGATGTCGGCGCCGGCGAGCCCGGACGGCACGAGGCCGAACGCGGAGAGCGCCGAGAAGCGCCCGCCGATGTTCGGGTCGGCGTTGAACACGCGGTAGCCGGCCTCGCGGGAGGAGGTGTCCAGGGGCGAGCCCGGGTCGGTCACGATGACGATGCGGTCGAGCGGATCGATGCCCGCCTCCGTGAACGCCTTCTCGTAGGCCTTCTTCTGGCTCGCGGTCTCGACGGTCGAGCCGGACTTCGAGGAGATGACGACCGCGGTCGACGCGAGCCGGTCGTTCAGGGCCGCGAGCACCTGGCCGGGCGCCGTCGAGTCGAGCACGGTGAGCTCGACGCCGGCGGTGCGGGTGATGACCTCGGGCGCGAGCGAGGAGCCGCCCATGCCGCCGAGGACGATGTGGTCGACGCCCTTGGCCTGGAACTCCTCGCGCAGGGCGAGGATCTGGGGGATCAGGGGGCGGGAGACGGTGGTCGACTCGGTCCACCCGAGGCGCTTGGCCGCCTCCTCCTCCGCCGCGGCGCCCCACAGGGTGGGGACCTGGGCGGTGATGCCGGAGGCGACCTCGTCGGCGACGAGCTCCGGGACGACGCGGTCGACGGCCTTCTCGGCGTCTCCGCTGACGTGGATCTGGATGGCCATGATCAGGCCTGCGCCTTCGCGCCCTCGAGCGCCGCGGTGACGGTGTCGAGCAGCTCGTTCCAGGAGACGATGAACTTCTCCACGCCCTCCTTCTCGAGCAGCTCGGTGACGTCGGCGTACGAGACGCCCTGCGCCGCGACGGCGTCGAGGACGGCGTTCGCGTCGGCGTACGAGCCCGTGACGGTGTCGCCGGTGATGACACCGTGGTCGAAGGTCGCCTCGAGGGTCTTCTCGGGCATCGTGTTGACCACGCCGGCCGCGACGAGCTCGGTCACGTAGAGGGTGTCGGGGAGGTCGGTCGACTTGACGCCGGTCGAGGCCCAGAGGGGACGCTGGCGGTTGGCGCCGGACTCCTGGAGCAGCAGCGCGCGCTCGGTGGCGAACGCCTCGACGAAGACCTCGTAGGCCAGCTGCGCGTTGGCGACGCCGGACTTGCTCTTGAGGGCGCGGGCCTCGTCGGTGCCGACGGCCTCGAGGCGCTTGTCGATCTCGGTGTCGACGCGCGAGACGAAGAACGAGGCGACGGAGTGGATGGTCGACAGGTCGATGCCGGCGTCCTTGGCCTTCTCGAGGCCGGCCAGGTACGCGTTGATGACGGCGCGGTAGCGGGCGAGCGAGAAGATCAGGGTGACGTTCACCGAGATGCCGGAGCCGATGACCTCCGTGATGGCCTCGAGGCCCTCGACGGTCGCGGGGATCTTGATCATCGCGTTGGGGCGGTCGACCTTGGCCCAGAGGGCCTTGGCCTGCTCGATGGTGCCCTGGGCGTCGTGCGCCAGGCCGGGCTCGACCTCGATCGACACGCGGCCGTCGTAGCCGTTGGTCGCGTCGTAGATCGGGCGGAAGATGTCGGACGCCGCGGCGACGTCGTCGGTGGTGATCTCGAAGACGGCGTCGGTCACCGAGGTGCCGGCGGAGGCGAGCTCGCGCACCTGGGCGTCGTAGGACTCGCCGTTGGTCAGGGCCGCGGCGAAGATCGTGGGGTTCGTGGTGACTCCGACGACGTTCTTCTCCTCGATGAGCTTCTGCAGCCCTCCGGTGGAGATGCGCGAGCGGGAGAGGTCGTCGAGCCAGATGCTGACGCCGGCGGCGGAGAGCTCTGCGGTGGGGGTGTTCTCGGTCATGTCTCTTCTTCTTCTGCGTAGGTGGTGCGTGGTGTGAGGGGGAGCCGCTGCTCCGACGGCGAAGGCCGCGTCCGTGGTGGACGCGGCCTTCGGGTCAGGAGGCTGCGAGCGACTCCTTGGCGGCGGACAGTGCCGCCTCGGTGGTGATCCCGAACTCGCGGAACAGGGTCTTGTAGTCGGCCGAGGCGCCGAAGTGCTCGATCGAGACGGAGCGGCCGGCGTCGCCGACGTACTTCTGCCAGCCCAGGCTCAGGCCGGCCTCGATCGAGACGCGCGCCTTCACCGAGGAGGGCAGGACCTTCTCGCGGTACTCGGCGTCCTGCTCCTCGAACCACTCGAGGGACGGAGCCGAGACGACGCGGGCGTTGACGCCCTCGCTCCTCAGGGCCTCGCGCGCCTCGACGGCGATCTGGACCTCGGAGCCGGTCGCGATGAAGATCACGTCCGGGGTGCCGCCCGGCGCCTCGGCCAGGATGTAGGCACCGCGGGCGACGTTCGCGGCGGAGGCGAAGGTCTCGCCCTCCGCGTCGCCCTCGCCGCGCTCGAACACCGGGATGTTCTGACGGGTGAGCGCGAGGCCGGCGGGGCCCTCGCGGCGCTCGAGGATGGTCTTCCAGGCGTAGGCGACCTCGTTCGCGTCGCCGGGGCGGACGACGTCCAGGCCCGGGATCGCGCGGAGGGTCGACAGCTGCTCGACCGGCTGGTGCGTCGGGCCGTCCTCGCCGAGCGCCACGGAGTCGTGGGTCCAGACGTAGATGGCCGGCGCCTTCATGAGCGCGGCGAGACGGACCGCCGGGCGCATGTAGTCGGAGAAGATCAGGAAGGTGCCGCCGAAGGGGCGGGTGTTGCCGTGCAGGACGATCCCGTTGAGGATCGCGCCCATGGCGTGCTCGCGGATGCCGAAGTGCAGCACGCGGCCGCCCTTCTTCCCGGTCCACTCGTGGGTCGAGAACTCCGTCGGGACGAAGGAGCCGGCTCCCTCGATCGTCGTGTTGTTCGACTCGGCGAGGTCGGCGGAGCCGCCCCACAGCTCGGGGATCACGCCGGCGAGGGCGTTGATGACCTTGCCGGACGCGGCGCGGGTCGAGACCTCCTTGCCGGGCTCGAAGACGGGGAGCGCCTCCTGGACGCCCTCGGGCAGCTCGCCCGAGAGGACCCGGTCGAGCAGCTCCTTCTTCTCGGGGTTCGCGGAGGCCCAGGCGGCGAGCTGCTCGTCCCACTCGGCGTGCTGGGCCTGGCCGCGCTCGACGGCCTTGCGGGTGTGCTCGATGACCTCGTCGGCGACGTCGAAGGTCTTCTCGGGGTCGAAGCCGAGCACCTCCTTGAGTCCGCGGAGCTCGTCGGCGCCCAGGGCGGAGCCGTGGATCTTGCCGGTGTTCTGCTTCTTCGGCGACGGCCAGCCGATGATGGTGCGCAGGATGATGAGCGACGGCTTGTCGGTCTCGCCCTTCGCGGCCTCGATCGCGGCGTGCAGCTCGGCGACGTCCTCGTGGTACTCGCCGGTCTTCTTCCAGTCGACGACCTGGACCTGCCAGTCGTAGGCCTCGTAGCGCGCCTTGACGTCCTCGGTGAAGGCGATGTTGGTGTCGTCCTCGATCGAGATCTGGTTGGAGTCGTAGATGACGACCAGGTTGCCGAGCTTCTGGTGGCCGGCCAGCGAGGAGGCCTCGCTGGTGACGCCCTCCTGCAGGTCGCCGTCGCCGGCGATCACGTAGACGAAGTGGTCGAACGGGGAGGTGCCCGCGGCGGCCTCCGGGTCGAACAGCTCGCGCTCGAAGCGCGAGGCGTAGGCGAAGCCCACGGCGGAGGCGAGGCCCTGGCCGAGCGGCCCGGTGGTGATCTCGACGCCGTCGGTGTGGCCGTACTCCGGGTGGCCCGGGGTCTTCGAGCCCCAGGTGCGCAGCGCCTTGAGGTCGTCGAGCTCGAGTCCGTAGCCGCCCAGGTAGAACTGGACGTACTGGGTCAGCGAGGAGTGGCCGACCGACAGGATGAACCGGTCGCGGCCGATCCAGGTCGCGTCGGACGGATCGCGGCGCATGACCTTCTGGAACAGGAGGTAGGCGGCGGGCGCGAGGCTCATGGCGGTTCCGGGATGGCCGTTGCCGACCTTCTCGACCGCATCCGCGGCGAGAACCCTCGCCGTGTCGACTGCCTTCTCGTCAATGGATTCCCATTGCAGTTCTGACACTTGGTACTGACCCTTCTCGAGACGTGGGGCAGACGGGGACCGTCCGCCCTCTCGCATGGTGGAGCACGCCGCATGACGACTTCGACACGATGCTCCGGCGACGGCCCTCTCGGCCCCGTGCCGACGATCGTCGGGCGGGCTCGGGTGCGTGCCGGGCGCTCTGGCGAGCAGTCCCGAGTATACGGAGGGGGGTGCGCCGCTGACCGGGGGTTGCGTGGTCGCATATGTCTGCGTCCGATTGGACAAGCGTGCACGCCGGGCCCGGCTCCCGGACGGGCGCATTACACTCGTTCGGGATCATCGAATCGTTAGAGGAGCAATGGACGCAGTCGTGGAGACCACCGCCGTCGAGCGGGACGGGGCGTCGCCGACGACCCTCTCGCGCAAGGTGAAGGCCTTCGTCGCTCTGACGAAGCCGCGCGTGATCGAGCTGCTCCTCGTGGTGACTGCTCCGACGATGATCCTGGCGCAGGGCGGGATCCCGAATCTGCTGCTGGTCCTCAACGTCCTGATCGGCGGCGCCCTGAGCGCCGGGTCGGCGGGCGCGTTCAACTGCTACTTCGACCGCGACATCGACCGGATCATGAACCGGACGAAGAACCGGCCGCTCGTGACCGGGGAGATCTCGGACCGGTCCGCGCTCGTCTTCGCGACCACGATCGGCGTCCTGTCGATCGTCTGGCTCGGCCTCACGGCCAACTGGCTCTCCGCGGGCCTCTCGCTCGCCGCGATCCTGATCTACGTCGTGTTCTACACGCTCTTCCTCAAGCGCCGGACGCCGCAGAACATCGTGTGGGGCGGCATCGCGGGCTGCATGCCGGTGCTGATCGGCTGGGCGGCGGTCACCGGCTCGCTCGACTGGGCCCCCGTCATCCTCTTCTCCGTCATCTTCCTCTGGACGCCGCCGCACTACTGGCCGCTGTCGATGAAGTACAGGGACGACTACCAGGCCGCCGGCGTGCCGATGCTGGCCGTCGTGCGCGGACGCACGATCGTCGGGCTCCAGGTCATCCTCTACGCCTGGGCCACCGTCGCCTGCTCGCTCCTGCTGATCCCCGTCGCCGGCATGGGGGTGCTCTACACGGTGGTCGCGCTCGGCAGCGGAGTCTGGTTCATCGCCGAGACGCACCGCCTCTACAGCCTCGCGATCCGTCACGAGCACGTCTCGCCGATGCGGGTGTTCCACGGGTCCATCGGATACCTCACCCTGCTCTTCCTCGCCGTCGGCATCGACCCGCTGCTGCCCTTCTGATGCTGACGCCGTTCTCCTTGCTCGCCGAGCGGGTGACCCTCGGTACGCGCGCACTGCGCTGGGGGACCACCGCGGCGCTCGTCGCGAGCATCCTGATCATCTTCTTCGGGGGCGTCGTCCGGCTGACCGGCTCTGGCCTCGGCTGCCCCACCTGGCCGGCGTGCGAGCCGGGCTCGCTCACCTCGACCCCCGAGCTCGGGATCCACGGCTTCATCGAGTTCACGAACCGCGCGTTCACCGGCGTCCTCGTGGTCGCGGTGGGCTGGGCGATCACGGCCGCGCGTCTGCAGAAGCCGCGCGACCGCACCATGACCCGGCTCGCCTGGTCGCAGTTCTGGCTCGTCGTCGCGAACGCCCTCGCGGGCGGCGCGACCGTGCACTCGGGCCTCAACCCGTACATCGTGGCCGGGCACTTCGTTCTCGCCATCGCCCTCCTCACCACCACCGCACTGACGTGGCACCGCGCCCACCGCTCGCAGTCCGTGGCCTTCGAGCCGGACCGCGCGACGCGGGCGCTCAGCATCGGGCTCGTCGGCCTGACGCTCCTCGTGATCCTCGTGGGGACCCTCGTGACCGGGACCGGTCCGCACGCCGGCGACTCCGCGGAGGTGCCCCGCATGCAGTTCCACTGGGAGAGCGTGACCGTCGTGCACGGCGTGCTCGGCACAGCGATGCTCGTCGTGGGCGCCGCGCTGCTCCTGCGCCTGTCGCGGGCGGCGGGCTCGGAGCTCGCCCGGCGGCGCGTGATCGCCTTCCTCGTGGTCGTCGTGCTGCAGGCGCTGGTCGGGGTCGTGCAGTCGCTCACCGCGCTGCCCGAGACGCTCGTCGCGGTGCACCTCCTCGGCTCGGCGCTCGTCTGGGTCGGCGCGGTCCGCGTGCTGCTCGACGTGAACCCGAGGCTGTTCACCGTGCGCGCCCAGCGCCGGGACGCCGCCCAGGAGCTCCAGCCCGCCGCCTGACCGCGGGCTCCGGCTCGGCGGAGAGCAGGTGCCGCCGGAGGCGCAGGAGCACGCGGGGGAGCGCCCGCAGCGGGAGGTCGGCCGCGATCGCGCGGGCGAGAGGGCCGAACGCCCGCGCGGGTCCGGTCGGCAGGCCGGCGCCCACCAGTGCGGTCACGAGTCGTGCGGGGATCGGGGTCGATGCGTCGTTCGTCATGGCGGAACCGAATCACGGACCACCGACACCGGTATGGCCATGCGCGTCTGGAGGCACGTCACCGGTGCCCGGCCGACACCCAGGTGCGGAGGTTCCCCTGAACGGCGGACGCCGGTAGAATGAAAAGCTGGTCACGGTTCGACGCACCCTGCGCACGTGATCCGCACACGGCCCGATGGAGCGCCGACGCACACCTCCGGAATCCAGGGACGCACATCATCCGCTCCGCGCATCAGATCGATCGCGCGACCGGCCGGAGAGCACCCGCGGGCCACCCCCGGGGGAATGACTCCGGGACCCGACCGGTTAGCAGTGGGTAGGAAACGAGGTACACATGTCAGACATCCTGATCGACCGCCCCGAGCTCGAGAGCCTGGGCGTCTACGAGTTCGGCTGGTCCGACTCGGACTCCGCCGGAGCCTCCGCACGACGCGGCATCTCGCCCGAGGTCGTCTCCGACATCTCCGCGCTCAAGAACGAGCCCGCCTGGATGCGCGACCGCCGCATGAAGGCCCTGAAGCTCTTCGAGCGCAAGCCCATGCCGACGTGGGGCGCCGACCTGTCGGACATCGACTTCGACAACATCAAGTACTTCGTCCGCTCCACCGAGAAGCAGGCGCAGACCTGGGACGACCTCCCGGACGACATCAAGAACACGTACGAGAAGCTCGGCATCCCGGAGGCGGAGCGCCAGCGCCTCGTCGGCGGTGTCGCGGCCCAGTACGAGTCCGAGGTCGTCTACCACCAGATCCGCGAGGACCTGGAGGAGCAGGGCGTCATCTTCATGGACACCGACACCGCGCTGCGCGAGCACCCCGAGATCTTCGAGGAGTACTTCGGCACCGTCATCCCCGCGGGCGACAACAAGTTCGCGGCGCTGAACACCGCGGTCTGGTCCGGCGGCTCCTTCGTGTACGTCCCCAAGGGCGTCCACGTCGACATCCCGCTGCAGGCCTACTTCCGGATCAACACCGAGAACATGGGCCAGTTCGAGCGGACCCTGATCATCGCGGACGAGGATAGCTATGTCCACTACATCGAGGGCTGCACGGCTCCGATCTACAAGTCGGACTCGCTGCACTCGGCCGTGGTCGAGATCATCGTGAAGAAGAACGCCCGCGTGCGCTACACGACGATCCAGAACTGGTCGAACAACGTCTACAACCTCGTCACCAAGCGCGCGATCGCGCACGAGGGCGCGACGATGGAGTGGATCGACGGCAACATCGGCTCGAAGGTCACGATGAAGTACCCGTCGATCTTCCTGGTCGGCGAGCACGCCAAGGGCGAGACCCTCTCCGTCGCGTTCGCGGGCCCCGGCCAGCACCAGGACGCCGGCGCGAAGATGGTCCACATGGCGCCGTACACGCAGTCGTCGATCGTCTCGAAGTCGATCGCCCGCGGCGGCGGTCGCGCCGGATACCGCGGCGAGGTCCGGGTGGACGCGAACGCGCACCACTCGGCGAACACCGTGCGCTGCGACGCCCTCCTGGTCGACACCATCTCGCGCTCCGACACCTACCCGGCGATCGACATCCGTGTCGACGACGTGCAGCTCGGCCACGAGGCGACGGTGTCGAAGGTCAGCGAGGAGCAGCTCTTCTACCTGATGTCGCGCGGCCTGCCGGAGGACGAGGCGATGGCCATGATCGTCCGTGGCTTTATCGAGCCGATCGCGCGCGAGCTGCCCATGGAGTACGCCCTCGAGCTGAACAAGCTCATCGAGATGGGGATGGAGGGCAGCGTCGGTTGACGCCCGCCTCCCCCCTCGAAGGGGCGCCCGGACGGGGCGCCCCGCACCCATCGAAAGGAACCACCGCCAGATGACGGTCCCCACGAGCGCCGCGACCCCCGAGATCGACGGCGCGGCCGCCGCTGAGCGCCTGGGCATCAGCGCCCACTCCGACGGGGCGTTCACGCCCGTGCAGACGCGCTCCGAGCGCTTCGCGTCGGCCGACGTCGAGGCATTCGAGGCCGTCACCGGCCGCGAGATCGCCTGGAAGCTGACCCCCGTCGCCCGCCTCGGCGATCTCATCGACGGCGCGCTCGACGGCTCGCCCGTCCCCCTCGAGCACGCGGCGGTGGACGGTGTGGAGGTCTCGTGGGTCGGCCGCGACGACCAGCGGATCGGCACCGCCGGCCTCCCCGAGGACCGCGCCGCCGCGAACGCCTGGTCGAGCTTCGAGAAGGCCCTCGCCGTCCGCGTGACGGGAGAGGACGAGAAGGTCGCCACCCTCGTCCGCTCGGGCCTCGGCTCCGCACCCCGGGCCGCGCACACGATCATCGAGGCGGCGCCCTACGCCCGCGCCGTCGTCGTGCTGCAGAACGAGGGGGAGGCCTCCCTTGCGGAGAACGTGGAGATCCTCGTCGGCGAGGGCGCGCAACTCACCGTCGTCACCGTGCAGGAGTGGGCGGACGACGCCCGGCACCTGGCCAACCACTTCGTGCGGGTCGGACGCGACGCGAAGGTGAAGCACATCGTGGTCACCCTCGGCGGCTCCATCGTCCGGGTGAACCCCTCGGCGCACCTCGTCGAGCGCGGAGCGGACGGCGAGCTCTTCGGCCTGTACTTCGCCGACGGCGGCCAGCACCTCGAGCAGCAGGTGTACGTCGACCACGACGCCCCCGACACCCGCAGCCGCGTGACCTACAAGGGCGCGCTGCAGGGCGAGGGCGCGCGCACCGTCTGGATCGGCGACGTCCTGATCCGCAACAGCGCCACCGGCACCGACAGCTACGAGCAGAACCGCAACCTCGTCCTCTCGGACGGCACGCGCGCCGACTCCATCCCGAACCTCGAGATCGAGACCGGTGACATCGCCGGAGCGGGGCACGCCTCGGCGACCGGCCGCTTCGACGACGAGCAGCTCTTCTACCTGCAGTCCCGCGGCATCCGTGAGGACGAGGCGCGACGCCTGGTCGTGCGCGGGTTCCTCAGCGAGATCGTGCAGCAGATCAAGGTCGCCGAGCTCGAGGACCGCCTGCAGCTCGCGATCGAGGCGGAGCTCGCTGGCAGCGCCGGCCAGACCGGCTCCTCCCGCGGAGCGGCGGTCCCCGCATGAGCAACGCCGCGATGATCTGCTCGGTCTCCGAGCTGATCCCCAATCAGGCCATGCGGGTCGAGGTCGACGGAGTCGCGATCGCGGTCGTGCAGGACTCCGCCGGCGAGATCCACGCCATCGGCGACACCTGCACCCACGGCGAGATCTCGCTCTCCGAGGGCTTCGTCGAGGGCGACAGCCTCGAGTGCTGGGCGCACGGCTCCCAGTTCTCCCTCCGCACCGGCACCCCGCTGAACCTCCCGGCCTACGAGCCGGTCCCCGTCTTCGTCGTCGAGATCATCGACGGCGACGTCTACATCGACCCGACCGTCACGAAGGAAGTCTGAATGTCCGTTCTCCAGATCAGCGATCTCCACGTCAGTGTCGAGACCGAGCAGGGGACCAAGCAGATCCTCCGCGGTGTCGATCTCACCATCAACCAGGGTGAGATCCACGCGATCATGGGCCCCAACGGGTCCGGCAAGTCCACCCTCGCGTACACGATCGCGGGACACCCCAAGTACCACGTCGACGGCGGCTCGATCACCCTCGACGGCGTCGAGGTCCTCGACATGTCCGTCGACGAGCGCGCCCGCGCGGGCCTCTTCCTCGCCATGCAGTACCCGGTCGAGATCCCCGGTGTGACCAACACCAACTTCCTCCGCACCGCCAAGACCGCGATCGCCGGCGAGGCGCCCGCCATCCGCACGTGGACGAAGGACGTCAAGTCGGCGATGGCGAACCTCCGCATGGACTCGTCCTTCGCGGCGCGCAACGTCAACGAGGGCTTCTCGGGCGGCGAGAAGAAGCGCAACGAGATCCTCCAGCTCGAGCTGCTCGCCCCGCAGTTCGCCGTCCTCGACGAGACCGACTCCGGCCTGGACGTCGACGCGCTCAAGATCGTGTCGGAGGGCGTCAACCGCGCCCACCAGAGCACCGGTCTCGGCGTGCTGCTGATCACGCACTACACCCGGATCCTGCGCTACATCCAGCCCGACTTCGTCCACGTCTTCGTCGCCGGCCGCGTCGCCGAGCAGGGCGGCAAGGAGCTCGCCACCCGGCTCGAGGACGAGGGCTACGACCGCTTCCTGACCTCGGCGACGGTCTGATCATGGCGGTCACCACTCTCGAGCCGAAGCTCTTCGACCAGGTCGAGGAGGCCCTCAAGGACGTCATGGACCCCGAGCTCGGGGTCAACGTGGTCGACCTGGGACTCATCTACGACCTGGGCTGGGACGACGAGAACGACGCCCTCGTCATCCACATGACCCTCACCTCGGCGGGCTGCCCGCTGACCGACGTGCTCGAGGAGCAGACCGCCGAGTCGCTCGACGGCATCGTCGAGGCGTTCCGGATCAACTGGGTCTGGATGCCGCCGTGGGGTCCCGACCGGATCACCGAGGACGGGCGCGACATGATGCGCGCACTCGGCTTCTCGATCTAACCGCTGCACACCGACGCCGAAGGGCCGGGAGGAGTCGTCCTCCCGGCCCTTCGGCGTTCCTGTCGTCTTCAGCCGGTCGCAGTCCGTCGTGGAGCCGGAACGGCCGGGCGGGACGGCTCCGGAGTCCAGGGCCGTCGTCGTCCCCGCCGGTCGAGTCGGTGGAGTCTCCACCGAGGTCAAGTAGGAGGACCGGGCGGCTCGACCTCTGCCGGACGCCCGAAGGGCCGGGAGGAATCGTCCTCCCGGCCCTTCGGCGTCCGTGCGACCGCTCAGCGCGAGCGTCGCGAGAGCATCGCCCAGGTGGTGGGGAGCAGCGCGGCGGCGACCAGCGCCTTGAGCGCGTCGCCGACCAGGAAGGGCACGAGTCCCGCGGAGAGGACGGAGCCGAGGTCGGCGGGCAGCCCCAGCGAGGCGAGGGCGGCGGCCAGCCAGGGCAGACCGACGAGGTAGATGGTGGCGGTGCCGGCGAGGAAGGTCACCAGCGTGCCGACGACGCGACGGTCCCACTGCCGCTGAGCGAGCCATCCGGTGACGATCGACGCGAGGACGAAGCCGACGATGTAGCCGCCGGTGGGACCCGCGAGGACCGCCCAGCCGTGCGAGCCCTCGGTGAAGACCGGGGCGCCGAGAGCGCCGACGAGCGCGTACACGAGCATGGACAGCGCGCCGCGGAGCGCGCCGAGCGTCGTGCCGACCAGGAGGACCGCGAAGGTCTGGCCCGTGAAGGGGACCGGCCACATCGGGATGAACAGCTGCGCCATCGCTGCGGTGAGACCCGCACCCGCGAGCACCAGCAGGGCGTCGGTCGCGACGGAGCGGGTGACGAGCCGGTCGGCGAGGACCGGGCGCGTGAGGGCGGAAGAGGAAGGGGACATGGGTGATCTCCGAGAGTCCTGGTCGCCCGAGAGCGAGGAGCGAGCGCGTCCGCGGTGAGCGGACGTGGATCCGCCCCGCGGCTCAGGAAATATACTAGGGGGCTGCCGCATCGCGGCCCCTTGCCCCACTCCTCCCGAACCGAACGCCATTTCTTGGCGGGAACGGACAGCACTGTGCTCAGCGTGCACGACCTCGAACTCCGAGTCGGCGCCCGACTCCTGATGGAGAACGTCTCCTTCCGGGTGGGCGACGGCGACAAGGTCGGCCTCGTCGGCCGCAACGGGGCGGGGAAGACGACGCTGACCAAGGTCCTCGCGGGCGACCTCATCGCCTCGAAGGGCACGGTCGACCGCGGCGGCGAGATCGGCTACCTCCCCCAGGACCCGCGCTCCGGCGACCCGGAGCAGCTGGCGCGCACCCGCATCCTCGACGCCCGCGGGCTGGGGCAGCTGGTGCTCGGCATGCAGGAGGCGACGGTCGCGATGTCGAGCAGCGACACCTCCGTGAGCGAGGCCGGCATGAAGAAGTACGGCAACCTCACGGATCGCTTCCTCTCCCTGGGCGGATACGCGGCTGAGGCGGAGGCCGCGTCGATCGCGAGCAACCTCAACCTCCCCGACCGGATCCTCGACCAGCCGCTCAAGACGCTCTCCGGTGGCCAGCGGCGCCGCATCGAGCTCGCGCGCATCCTCTTCTCCGACGCGAGCACGCTGATCCTCGACGAGCCGACGAACCACCTCGACGCCGACTCCGTCGTCTGGCTCCGCGAGTTCCTCAAGAACTACCGCGGCGGCTTCATCGTGATCAGCCACGACATCGAGCTGGTCGGCGAGACCGTGAACCGCGTCTTCTACCTCGACGCCAACCGCCAGGTCATCGACGTCTACAACATGAACTGGAAGAACTACCAGCGCCAGCGCGCCGCCGACGAGGAGCGCCGCAAGAAGGAGCGGGTCAACGTCGAGAAGAAGGCCGGCGCCCTCCAGCTGCAGGCCGCGAAGTTCGGCGCGAAGGCCTCGAAGGCCGCAGCGGCGCACCAGATGGTCGCGCGGGCCGAGCGCATGCTCAGCGGGCTCGAGGAGGTCCGCGCGGTCGATCGCGTCGCGAAGCTCCGGTTCCCGACCCCGTCCGCCTGCGGTCGCACCCCTCTGCAGGCTCAGAACCTGTCGAAGAGCTACGGCTCGCTCGAGATCTTCACCGCCGTCGACCTCGCGATCGACCGCGGCTCCAAGGTCGTCATCCTGGGGCTCAACGGAGCGGGCAAGACGACGCTCCTGCGCATCCTGGGCGGTGTCGACCAGCCCGACACCGGAGTGATCGAGGCCGGGCACGGCCTCCGGATCGGCTACTACGCGCAGGAGCACGAGACGATCGACGTCAAGCGCTCGGTGCTCGAGAACATGGTCTCCTCCAGCCCGAACCTCACCGAGACCGAGGCCCGCCGGGTCCTGGGCTCGTTCCTGTTCACCGGCGACGACTCGCACAAGCCGGCCGGGGTCCTCTCCGGCGGGGAGAAGACCCGTCTCGCCCTGGCGATGATCGTGGTCTCGGGCGCGAACGTGCTCCTGCTCGACGAGCCCACCAACAACCTCGACCCCGCGAGCCGCGAGGAGATCCTCGACGCGCTCGCGCACTACGAGGGCGCGGTCGTCCTGGTCAGCCACGACGAGGGAGCCGTCGAGGCGCTGAACCCCGAGCGCGTCCTGATCATGCCGGAGGGCACCGAGGACCACTGGGCGGCCGACTACCTCGACCTGATCACGCTCGCCTAGCGGGCGTCGAGCAGCTCGTCCTCGACCTCGGAGTCGCTGCGGCCGCGGCGTCGGCGGCGCTCCTCGCGCCGCTCCTCGGCCGCGACGACCTCGGGGTCGTCGGCGTTGCGGATGCGGTACTCGTGGCGGATCGCCCAGCCGAGCCCGCCGAAGCCCATGACGGCGAACAGCACCCACTGGACGGCGTAGCTGATGTGCAGGCCCTCGTCGGCGACCGGCTTGATCGCGGCCAGCGGGGGAGCGTCGACCGGCGCCGGCGCCTCGGCGACCAGCAGGCCGTACGCCGAGGTCCGCAGGGGCTCGTCCAGCTGCGCCGACAGGTCGTCGAGCTGGATCGTGGCGATCTGGCCGGCCGGTGCGGAGCGTCCGTCGATCCGTCCCTCCGCGGGCTTCAGGCGGGCGACGACGGTCACCTCCCCCTCGGGCGGCGCGGGGATCGCGTCGGGGGAGTCCTGCGTCGAGCCGACGGGGACCCAGCCGCGGTCGACGACGAACACGCTGCCGTCGTCGAGCCGCAGCGGCGTCAGGATCTCGAAGCCGGGATTGCCGTTGTAGGGCCGGTTGCGGACGAGGGTCTGCCCCTGCGTCTCGTAGAAGCCGGTGACCTCGACCGGGCGGTACTCGAGCGCATCGTCCCACGCGGAGTCGGCGGGGAGCAGCCCGTCGAGCGCGACCGGGTCGGCGGTCCAGTTCGCGGTGACCAGCCGGTTGGTCGAGGCGGCCTGGTCGAGCCGCGCGACCTGCCAACGCGAGAGCAGCACACAGGCGACGGCGAAGACGATCACGAGCGCGAGGTAGCCGAACCAGCGTCGCGAGAAGACGAAACGCCAGGAGGGACGGGGCGCGTCGCCGCTCATCGTTCCGCTCCGCGATCGACCGTGTAGAGCGGCTTCACCTCGAGCGGGAAGTCGCGGGCGAGGAGGAACTCGCGCAGGAACTCCCGGTGCTCGCCGCAGGCCAGCCAGGTCTTCCGACGGTCCTCTGCGTGGATCCTCGGGTTCCGCCACTCGATCGCGAACGTCGCCGTCCGCGGGCAGCCCGCTCGGGAGCAGGTGTGCGCGTCGGGGACCCGGCCGAGCGGGATCACGGCCGATCTCCCCGCGGGTCGCCGCCCTCGGGGCCGGTGGGCGCCTCGGAATCGGGGGCCGGGGCGGGAGACGGAGCCGGCGGGACCGGCCGGGAGAGGACGATCGCACCCGGCCGCTCGACGTTGCCGCGCTCGCCCGCACTGCCGACGTTGGCCAGCACGACGGCGAAGTAGGGCAGGACCACGGCGCCGATGGCGAAGAACAGCAGCCACCAGCCGTGGGCGAAGAGCAGGCAGATGACGCAGAGCATCCTGATGCCCATGGCGATCGAGTACTTGATCGCGCGGGAGCGCCGCTCGGCGCTCGGCGACGGCGGTAGGGAGGTGAGTGTCTCGCGTGGTTTCACAGCCCTGCAAGCCTACGTCGCGGCGGTCGGGTGCAGGCCGGGAGGGCCTCATCCCGGAATCTGTTGCGCGACGCGCCTCTAGGATGTACGGGTCGCCCGGCGCCGCACGAGCGCCGGCAGGAGGGACACCATGACCACGCCGCGCACCGTCCTCGTCACCGGGGGCAACCGGGGGATCGGCTTCGCCATCGCCCAGGAGTTCGTGGCCGCCGGTCACCGGGTCGCCGTGACCGCGCGCTCGGGCTCCGGTCCGGAGGGCTCCCTCACCGTCGTCGCGGACGTGACCGACGCCGCCTCCATCGACGCCGCGTTCACGCAGGTCGAGGCCGAGCTGGGCCCGGTCGAGATCCTGGTGGCGAACGCGGGCATCACCCGCGACACCCTGCTGCTGCGCATGACGGAGGAGGACTTCACGTCCGTCGTCGACACGAACCTCACCGGGGCGTTCCGCGTCGTCAAGCGCGCATCGAAGGGGATGCTCAAGCAGCGCTTCGGCCGCGTCGTCCTCATCTCCAGCGTGGTCGGCCTCTACGGGTCGCCGGGCCAGATCAACTACTCCTCGTCGAAGGCCGCCCTCGTGGGCTTCGCCCGCTCGCTGACCCGCGAGCTCGGCGCCCGCAACATCACCGCCAACGTCGTCGCTCCCGGCTTCATCGAGACCGACATGACCGCGGAGCTCTCGCCGGAGCAGCAGGCGGAGTACCGGAAGAGCATCCCGCTCGCCCGCTACGGCACCGCTGCCGAGGTCGCGAAGGTCACGCGCTGGCTGGCCGGCGACGAGGCGGCGTACATCTCGGGTGCCGTGATCCCGGTCGACGGCGGCCTCGGGATGGGCCACTGACCGATAAGCCCTGGGCTTATATCCGACGGATATAAGCTCTAGGCTTATGCGATGACCTCCTCAGATGTCGTCGCCGTGCTCCTGGACCTGGTGACCTCCCGCTCCCTCGTCGACCGGGCGGGTGCTCAGCGCGAGATCGAGCGGGGCTTCGCCGAGGTGGAGGCCGCGGTCCCGGCGATCCAGCCCCTGCACCCGACGGTCGGCGACGAGTTCCAGGCGATCTACCCCTCTGTCCACGCCGCGCTCCGAGCGACGCTGCAGGCGCGCCTCTCGCTCCCGGCCGGCGTCGACTGCCGCGCCGGCATCGGCCTGGGCGAGGTGCGGGTGGTCGGGTCGGGGATCGCCGGGGACCTCGAGGACGGGTCCGGCTGGTGGCACGCCCGCGAGGCCATCGATCGCGCCCACGCGCTCGAGGACGGTGCCGTGCCCACGGCCCGCGGATGGTTCGTCGCCGGGGACGCCGACGGGGACTCCGGCGAGGCGGCGGTCAACGCCTACCTCCTCTCCCGCGACGCCCTGGTCGGAGCGCTCAGCGCGCGCGATCGCCGGCTCGTGCTGGGGAGCCTGCGCGGAGCGTCGCAGAAGGAGCTGGGCGAGCAGGAGTCGATCTCGCAGCCCGCCGTCTCGCAGGCGCTGCGGCGTGCGGGAGCGGGCGCCCTCCTCGCCGGCGCGCGCCTGCTGGAGGAGACGTGCTGACGGCGCTGCTGCTCGCCGTGATCGGCCTCGGCGACCTCGCGCGCACGCACCTCCGCCGCCGTGGGGCCCTCCTCGCGATCCCCGTGCTCGCCGCCGCAGCCGTGACCGCAGCGCTCCTCGTCGGAGCCCCGCCGCTCGGTGCGGCGATCGTCGTCGTCCTGGCCGGAGCCTGGCTGCTGACGACCACGACCGTCGAGAACGCGCGGCCGCCCGGGGGTCTGCGTCCGGCCGTCGCCCTCGTCGCGGCGGTCCTGGTGCTGACCGCTGTCGACCGCGCCGCTGGCGTCCCGACGGGGCCGCTCGCGCCGACAACCGTCGCGAACACGCTCCCTCCGATCGAGCAGCTCGCTCTGGCGGTCGGAGCCGGGCTCTTCCTGCTGGAGAGCGGCAACGTGATCGTGCGGGCGGCGCTGTTCCGCGAGCTCCCGCAGGCCGAGCCCGCGCCGCGTCCACGCTGGAGCGAGCGGTTCGCGCGTCGGGAGCCGGCCGACGCCCGCCTGCCGGACCTCCAGGGCGGGCGCACGATCGGACCGCTGGAGCGGCTGCTGATCGCCGGCCTCACGCTCGCCGGAGCCATCGGCCTCGCCGGTGCCGTGCTCGCGGCCAAGGGGATCGTGCGCTTCCCCGAGATCTCCCGCGACGGCGGCAGCGGCGAGAAGGCGGAGTACTTCCTGGTGGGCTCGCTCGTCAGCTGGGCGCTGGCGCTCGGCTGCGCCGGACTCGTCGCGATCGCGGGCCGCTGACGCCCCTGAGGGCGGGGGAGGCGGGCCTCAGCCGCGGAGGCCGAGGACGGGCAGCAGCTGCGACAGGTCGAGGCCGCCGACGACGAGGTCGGCGCGCTCGCGCACCAGGGGCTTGGCGTTGAAGGCGACCGCGAGGGAGGCGACCGCCATCATCTCCAGGTCGTTCGCACCGTCGCCGACGGCGATCGTGCGCTGCGGCGGGACGCCCGAGACCGCCGCCCACTCGCGGAGCGCCTCCGCCTTGGCCGCGGCGTCGATGACCGCCCCGTCGACCGCTCCGGTCAGCAGGCCGCCCCCGCAGCAGAGGCGGTTGGCCCGGACGAAGTCGAGGCCGAGCGCACCGGCGACCGGGTCGAGGACCTCGTGGAACCCTCCGGACACCACTCCGATGCGGCCGCCGGCGGAGTGGACGCCGGCCACGAGCTCGGCGGCGCCGGGCGTGACGCGGACGCCCGAGCTCACACCGGGGAGCACCGACTCCGGGACCCCGGCGAGAGTGGCGACCCGCTCGCGGAGGCTCTCGCCGAAGTCGAGCTCGCCGCGCATCGCCCGCTCCGTGACGGCGGCGACGCGCTCCTCGGAGCCGGCGTGCACCGCGAGGAGCTCGATCACCTCGTCCTGGAGGAGGGTGGAGTCCGCGTCGAGGACGACGAGGAAGCGGGCAGGCGTCGCAGGACGCTCACTCATGGGCCGGTCCGATCGGTCGGGTGGGCGCGCCGGGGCGCAGAGCTCGACCCGCGGGGGTGCTACGGGTGGACGACGACGCCCTTGCCGACGACGGTGATGCCCGACTCGGTGACGGTGAACCCGCGCTCGCGATCGCGGTCGTGGTCCACGCCGACTCGAGCACCGGGCTCGACGACGACGTCCTTGTCGAGGATAGCGCGGACGACCAGCGCGTCAGGGCCGATGCGGACCTTGTCGAAGACCACCGAGTCGGTGACCGTCGCGTTCGACTCGATGACCGTCCAGGGCCCGACGACGCTGCGCTCGATGTGCGCGCCCGAGATCACGGTGCCGAGCGAGACGACCGAGTCGACCGTCGATCCCATGTTGCCCTTGCCGTCGCGGACGATCTTGGCCGGAGGGGAGTTCAGCTGCGACGAGAAGATCGGCCACTGCTGGTTGTAGAGGTTGAAGACCGGCAGCGCCGAGATGAGGTCCTGGTGGGCCTCGAAGAAGGAGTCGATGGTGCCGACGTCCCGCCAGTAGTAGCGGTCGCGGTCGGTCGAGCCGGGGACGTCGTTGAGCTTGAGGTCGTAGACGCCGGCCTCGCCGCGCGCGACGAAGTCGGGGATGATGTCGCCGCCCATGTCGTGGTCCGACGTGGAGGACTCGCCGTCGCGGATGACCGCGTCGATCAGGGCGTCCGCGTCGAAGACGTAGTTGCCCATGGAGGCGAGGACCTCGTGCGGGGAGTCGGCCAGGCCGACGGCGTCCTTGGGCTTCTCGAGGAACTCGGAGATCATCGTCGGGACGATGCCGTCGCCCGCCTCGTCACCGGCGAGCTGGATGACGCCGAACTGGTCCGCGAGCTCGATCGGCTGGCGGATGGCCGCGACGGTCGCCTTCGCACCGGACGTGATGTGCGCGTCGATCATCTGCGAGAAGTCCATGCGGTAGACGTGGTCGGCGCCGACCACGACGACGATGTCGGGCTTCTCGTCGCGGATCAGGTTGAGGCTCTGCAGGATCGCGTCGGCCGAGCCGCTGAACCAGCGCTTGCCCAGGCGCTGCTGCGCGGGGACCGAGGCGACGTAGGAGTTCAGGAGCCCGGAGAGGCGCCAGGTCTGCGAGACGTGGCGGTCGAGCGAGTGCGACTTGTACTGCGTCAGCACGACGATCTGAGTGAGACCGGAGTTGATCAGGTTGGACAGCGCGAAGTCGATCAGCCGGTACTGCCCGCCGAACGGCACCGCGGGCTTGGCCCGGTCCGCCGTGAGGGGCATGAGGCGCTTTCCCTCGCCGCCGGCGAGGACGATGCCGAAGATCTTCTTTGACTGCATGGCACCACAGTAGGGGCTCGGGCCTCCCCGTGGACCCCGGCTGTCGCCGGGGGAGTGCCCTGTACTACGGTTCGGGGGTGCGAGTCGATCTGCTGACCAAGGAATACCCGCCCGAGGTGTACGGGGGAGCCGGTGTCCACGTGGCCGAGCTCACCAAGGCGCTGCGCAGCGACCTGGAGGTCGTGGTGCGCTGCTTCGGCGCGCCGCGCGAGGAGGAGGGCACGTTCGCGTACTCCGTCCCCGCGGAGCTCGCCGAGGCGAACGGCGCGCTGCAGACCCTCGGGGTCGACCTGCAGATCGCGCAGGACGCGGCGGGGGCCGACCTGGTCCACTCCCACACCTGGTACGCCAACGCCGCGGGGCGTCTCGCCCAGCTCCTGCACGGCATCCCGCACGTGGTCTCGGCGCACAGCCTCGAGCCGCTGCGTCCGTGGAAGGCCGAGCAGCTCGGCGGCGGCTACCGCGTCTCGAGCTGGATCGAGCGGGAGGCGTACGAGAACGCCGACGCCGTGATCGCGGTGTCCGGCGGCATGCGCGAGGACATCCTCCGCTCCTACCCGGCCCTGGACCCGGCGAAGGTCCACGTGGTCTACAACGGCATCGACCTCGACGCCTGGCACCCGGTCGAGGACGAGGCCGTCCTCGCCGAGCTGGGCATCGACCCCTCGCGCCCCTCCGTGGTCTTCGTCGGCCGCATCACCCGGCAGAAGGGCCTGCCCTACCTGCTCCGCGCCGCGGCGACCCTGCCTCCCGAGGTGCAGCTCGTGCTCTGCGCGGGCGCCCCCGACACCCCCGAGATCATGGCCGAGGTCACCTCCCTCGTCCGCAGCCTCCAGGAGGAGCGCACCGGCGTCGTCTGGATCGACCGGCACCTGCCGCGCCACCAGCTCTCCGCGGTCCTGACGAACGCGACCACGTTCGTCTGCCCCTCGATCTACGAGCCCCTCGGCATCGTCAACCTCGAGGCGATGGCCTGCGGTGCGGCGGTCGTCGGGACGGCGACCGGCGGCATCCCGGAGGTCGTCGACGACGGCGTGACCGGCCGTCTCGTCCCGATCGAGCAGGTCACCGACGGCACCGGTACCCCCGTGGACCCGGAGCGCTACGTCGCCGACCTGGCCGCCGTCCTCGCCGAGGTCGTCGCCGACCCGGAGACGGCGAAGCGGATGGGCGCCGCGGGCCGCGAGCGCGCGCAGAGCCACTTCAGCTGGACGCAGATCGCGCGGGACACCCGGGCGATCTACGACTCGCTCGTCTGAGCCTCCCGGCCGCCTCCTTTAGAATGGCTCCCATGCCCAGCGTTGTCTCGTTCGTCGATGTGTCCTTCGTCCGGAACGGCAAGCGGATCCTCGACCACGTGTCGTGGGACGTGGCCGAGGACGAGCGCTGGGTGATCCTCGGCCCCAACGGGGCGGGCAAGACCTCGATCCTGCAGATCGCCGCCGCGCAGAACTACCCCTCGACCGGTGCCGCGCACCTGCTCGAGGAGACCCTCGGCCGGGTCGACGTGTTCGAGCTGCGCCCGCGCATCGGCTACGCCTCGACCGCGATGGCGCGCCGCCTCCCGGCGGGTGAGAGCGTGCTCGACGTCGTGATGACCGCCGCCTACGCCGTCACCGGCCGCTGGAACGAGGGCTACGACGCGATCGACGAGCGCCGCGCCCGCCGCGTGCTGTCCGAGTGGAAGCTCGAGCACCTCGCCGAGCGCACCTTCGGGACGCTCTCGGACGGCGAGCAGAAGCGCGTCCAGATCGCCCGCGCGATCATGACCGACCCCGAGCTGCTCCTGCTCGACGAGCCGGCCGCGAGCCTCGACCTCGGCGCCCGCGAGGAGCTCGTCCAGCTGCTGGGCGGCTTCGCTAAGGACCCGGCGTCGCCCGCGATCGTGATGGTGACCCACCACGTCGAGGAGATCCCCGACGGCTTCACCCACGCCCTGCTCCTCCGCGACGGAGCGGTGGTGGCGGCGGGCCCGCTGGCCGAGTCCCTGACCGAGGCGACGCTCGCCGAGACCTTCGGGCTCGACATCGCTCTCACCCGCGAGAACGGGCGCTTCTCGGCCCGCGCCCGCGGCTGACCCCGGCTCCGGGGTCCGGGCGCGGCGCGACTTCTGCGCGCGCTGCCGGTCTGGTATTCTCGGTAGCTGGTTCGGGCCCGTTCGCGGTGCGCCCGCCCTCATCCACCCGTTCCCGTCGACGACAGGTGCGGTTCAGGACCATCGACGACAGGACACGACCATGAAGACCGACATCCACCCCGAGTACTCCGCGATCGTCTTCCGCGACCTCGCGTCCGGTGAGACCTTCCTCACCCGCTCGACCGCGAAGAGCAGCAAGACGATCGAGCTCGACGGCGTGACCTACCCCGTCATCGACGTCGAGATCTCCTCCGCCTCGCACCCGTTCTACACGGGCAAGCAGCGCATCATGGACTCGGCCGGCCGCGTCGAGAAGTTCAACAGCCGCTACAAGAACTTCGGCAAGTAGCACTCCTCGAAGGGCCCTCGACCTCACGGTCGGGGGCCCTTCGTCGTTCCCGCGGGGCGGTCCTCAGTAGCGGTAGAAGCCCTCTCCGGTGGCCGTTCCGAGGCGGCCGCGATCGACGTACTCCGTCTTCAGGTGGGCGGCGAACGCCTGGGAGGCCTCGTCCGGGGCCGCGGCGGCGATGTTGTAGGCGGTCCGCAGACCGACGACGTCGAAGATCTGGAAGGGTCCGAGAGGGGCGCCGGTGCCGATCCTCCAGGTCTTGTCGATGGTCTCGTGGTCAGCGTAGCCGCCCATGAGCAGACCCGACGCGGCGTTGAGGAGCGGCACCAGCAGCGAGTTCAGGACGTAGCCGGCCTTCTCCTTCTGCAGCCTGATGGGCTCGAGGCCGCTGGAGACGACGAACTCCACGACGGCGTCGACCACGGCGGGGTCCGTGTCCGCCGTTCCCATGATCTCGGCCGTGTTCTGCGCCCAGACGTGGTTGGCGTAGTGCAGCGCGAGGAACCGGTCGGGTCGGCCGGTCGAGGCCTTCAGGTCGCTGGGGAGCAGCGTGGACGAGTTGGTCGCGAAGACCGTGCGCTCGGGAGCGAGCGCACCCAGGCGGCCGTACAGCTCCTGCTTCAGGCCCAGGTCCTCGGGGGCGGCCTCGATCACGAGGTCGGCGTCGGCGACAGCCTCCGCGAGGTCGGAGGTGAGGCGGAGGGAGTCGAGCGCCTCCTGCGGTCCGCCGGCGACGCCGCCGGGCACCGACTCGTAGACGCCCGCAAGACCGCGGAGCCGCTCGCGCGCCGACTCGAGGACGTCGTCGGAGAGGTCGTAGACGGTGACGGCGAAGCCGTGGAAGGACGACTGGAAGGCGATCTGGGAGCCGAGCACTCCGCTGCCGAGGACGGTGACCGTGCAGATGGTGGGCATGACTTCTCCTTGCGAGAGGGGGGGGAGGGGGAACACGTGCTCACCCGATCCCACAGCGCCGCGGTCCGCGGAGCGAGGGCTTGCGCCGACGGGCGGGCCGTGGCCGTCGGGGAGCCGGCGCGGTAGCGTCCCGGCATGGTGTCCTTCGCCGACAAGCCGATCCTGCCGTTCACGACTCCTGAAGAGTGGGACGCCTACCTCCGCGGCGAGCCCGACCCGGACGGAGTCCGGCTGAAGCTGCGGAAGAAGGCCGCCGTCGATCCGGGGATCACCTACGCCGAGGCGCTCGACATCGCGCTCTGCCACGGCTGGATCGACGGTCAGGCGGGAGCCTTCGACGAGCAGTTCAAGCTCCAGGCCTTCACCCCGCGGCGTCGCGCGAGCCCGTGGTCCAAGGTCAACCGCGATCATGTCGCACGGCTGCTGGCGGAGGGTCGGATGCTGCCGGGCGGGCTGGCCGAGGTCGAGCGGGCACGTGCCGACGGGCGCTGGGACGCGGCCTACCGGCAGCGCGATGCGGAGGTGCCGGACGACTTCCAGCGGGCGCTCGACGCGGATCCGCAGGCGCTGGCCTTCTTCGCGACCGTCGGCGGGCAGAGGCGCTTCGCGTTCCTCTTCCGCCTCTCGCAGCTGAAGCGGGCGGCGACGCGGGAGCGGCGGATCGCGGAGTACGTGGCGCTCCTGCGCGAGGGGCGCACGCTGACCTGAGGGGTCAGTGGCGGACCGGCCAGCCCCCGTCGGCGACGAAGGACTCGTCGCGGACGCGGCGCATGTACTCCTGGAAGGACTCGGCCTGGGTGCGGCACCAGTCGACCTGGAGCGCGTGCAGGGCCTCCGCGCCGACTCCGAGCTCGTCGGCGAAGGCGCGGCCCAGCGCCTGGGCGACCCGACCCGCCGCGATCGCGTCCGCGCCCGCGTCGTGCGCCTCGGTGAGGGCGACGCCGTAGTGCTCGGCGGCGAGGGTCAGGGTGCGCTTGCCCTTGCGGTAGCGGTCCACCGCCTTGTCGATCACGAGCGGATCGACGACGGGGCTCGGGTCGAGCAGCACGGGCACGCCCCAGCGGCGCGCCTCGTGGGCGAGAAGTGAGAGGTCGTAGGGGGCGTTGTAGACGACGACCGGGATGCCGCGGGCGAGGAGCGAGCGCAGCGCCTCGGAGATCTCGGCCACGACCTCGCCGGCGGGGCGGCCGTGCGCGCGGGCGTGTTCGGTGCTGATCCCGTGGACGGCGGAGGCGCCGGCCGGGATCTCGACCCCGGGATCGGCGAGCCAGGTCGTGCCCTCGATCGGCTCGCCCGCCGCGTCGATCACGCCGACGTGCGCGGTGACGATGCGGCTCGTGCGGACGTCGATGCCGGTGGTCTCGAGGTCGAACACGGCCAGCAGGTCGAACCACCGCGCCCCTTCGGAGGGGACGAGCTCCTGCTCGGCGTCGTCGAACAGCATCGGCTCGGTCTGCGTCTCGGTCGTTCCGGTGGTGCTCACGCCGACAGCCTAAAGGGGGCCTCCGACATCGGCCGGAGGCCCCTCGGCGTGCTGCCGGGTCAGCGGGCCTCGTGCGCCTTGGCGACGTGGAGCCAGAAGAAGCCCTGCGTGCCGAGTGTCATCGTCAGCGTGCCGTCGTCCGAGAATCCGGGGAAGCGGCCGCCGCCGAACAGGTCGCTGAGCGTCGATCCGGGGTTCTCCGGGTCCGTGATCGTGACCGAGACCGGGTTGTGGTTGAAGCTGAAGACGCAGAGCACCTCCTCGGGCTGGTCGCCCATCTCGGAGCCCGAGCCGGCGTAGTCCCGCACGAAGGCGAGCACCGACTCGTGGTCCGTCTCGAGGACGCGCATCGACCCCAGGCCGAACGCCGGGTGGCCGCGGCGCACGTGCAGGACGTTCCGCATCCAGTGCAGCAGGGAGCGGGACTGCGCCAGCTGCGCCTCCACGTTGGCCTGGTTGTAGTGGTAGACGAGCGACTGGACGATCGGCTGCACGAGCTTGCCGGGGTCGGCGGCCGAGAAGCCGGCGTTGCGGTCGGGCGTCCACTGCATCGGCGTGCGCGACGCGTCGCGGTCGTTGAGCCAGATGTTGTCGCCCATGCCGATCTCGTCGCCGTAGTACAGGAACGGGCTGCCGGCGAGGGAGAAGAGCAGGGCGTTGATCAGCTCGAGCTCGGCACGCGAGTTGTCCAGCAGCGGCGCGAGCCTGCGGCGGATGCCGATGTTCGAGCGCATCCGCGGGTCGTAGGCGTACCAGCCGTACATGGCCTGGCGGTACTCCTCGGACACCATCTCGAGCGTGAGCTCGTCGTGGTTGCGGAGGAACACGCCCCAGGCGGCGCCGCTGGGGATGTCGAACGTCTCGGAGAGCACCTTCTTCAGCTCGTTCGCCGTCTGCGCGCGGAGGGAGTAGAAGATGCGCGGCATGACCGGGAAGTCGAACGCCATGTGGCACTCGGGCTCCTCCTCCGTGCCGAAGAACGCGGCGACCTCCCGCGGCCACTGGTTCGCCTCGGCGATCAGGATGCGGCCGGGGTAGTCGCGGTCGACCATGGTGCGGAGGTTCTTGATGAACTCGTGGGTGGGCGGCTCGCCCTCTCCGTTGCCCTCGTCGGACTCGTAGAGGTAGGGGATCGCGTCGAGCCGGATGCCGTCGACGCCGAGGTCGAGCCAGAACTTGACCACGTCGTGGATCGCCTCGTGCACGGCGGGGTTCTCGAAGTTGAGGTCCGGCTGATGCGAGAAGAAGCGGTGGAAGTAGAACTGGCGGCGCTCGGCGTCGAAGGCCCAGTTCGAGTCCTCCGTGTCGACGAAGATGATGCGGATGTCCGGCCACTTGTCGTCGGTGTCGTTCCAGACGTAGAAGTCGCCGTAGGGGCCCTCGGGGTCGGACCGGGACTGCTGGAACCACTCGTGCTGGTCGCTGGTGTGGTTGAGCGGGAAGTCCATCACGATGCGCATGTTGCGCTCGTGGGCCTTCCGCACGAGGTCGCGGAAGTCCTCCATCGTGCCGAACTCGGGGAGGATCGCCTTGAAGTCGGAGACGTCGTAGCCGCCGTCGCGCAGAGGCGACATGTAGAACGGCGGGAGCCAGAGGGCGTCGATGCCGAGCCACTGCAGGTAGTCGAGCTTGGAGGCGAGCCCGTTGATGTCGCCGGCGCCGTCGCCGTTGGAGTCGTAGTACGACCGGATCATCACCTCGTAGAACACCGCCCGGCGGTACCACTGGGGGTCGAGGGCGAGTCCGGGGAGTTGGATCGGCGACGTGAAGCTCACGGTGCTCCTTCTGCTGCTGCCTGAGCGGATGACCGTCTCGCGAGACGGGTGGGCGGTGCGCCGTGTTGCGAGCGCGTGATCATGCTCCCGGCTCGGATCGAGGCCACGCAAGGCGTTGCGGCCAGATCTTCGACGGGCTTTCCCTACGATAAGGAACGCGATGACCACTCCCTCCCCCTACGCCTCCGATCTCGGCCGTGTCCCCGTCCGCGAGGCCGCGATGGACGTCGCCGGATCCCGCACCGCCTACTGGACCTACGGCGCTCCGGACGCCTCGAGCGTCCTCGTGCTGGTGCACGGGTTCCGCGGCGAGCACCACGGCCTCGAGCCCGTCGTCGCCCGTCTGCTCGCCGGGGGAGCGGACGTGCGGGTCGTCGCTCCCGACCTGCCCGGCTTCGGCGCCTCGACCCCCATGACGCGCCTGCCGCACGACGTGGACGGCTACGCCTCCTGGCTCGGCTCCTTCCTCGACGCGCTGGGGCTCCGCGGAGAGGCGGCCGTCCTCGGCCACTCCTTCGGCTCGATCGTCGCGGCCGCGGCCGTCGCGGACGGGCTGCCCGCTCCGCTCCTGGTGCTGGTCAACCCGATCGGCGCGCCCGCCCTGCAGGGTCCCCGCGGCGTCCTGACCAGGCTCGCCGTCCTCTACTACCGGCTCGGCGCGCTCCTGCCGGGGCCCCTCGGACGCCGCCTGCTCAGCGACCCGTTGATCGTGCGGGTGATGAGCCTGGCGATGGTGAAGACGAAGGAGCCGGCGCTGCGACGCTTCGTGCACGACCAGCACGACCGCTACTTCAGCGCCTTCGCCTCCCGCGACACGGTCCTCGAGGCGTTCCGCGCCTCCGTCTCGCACGACGTCGGCGAGTACGCCTCCCGGATCGGCGTGCCGACCCAGCTGATCGCCGCGGCGCAGGACGACATCACTCCGCTCCCGGCGCAGTACCGCCTGCTCGAGAGGCTGCCGCACGCCCGCCTGCACGTCATCGACGGAGTCGGCCACCTGATCCACTACGAGACGCCGGACGAGGCCGCCGCCGTGCTGCGGACGGCCCTCGAGGAGGGGATCGACCGATGAGGATCGTCGTCGACTGCCGGTACACCCGGCTCGAGCGGCACGACGGGATCAGCCGCTACACCGCGGAGCTCGTCCGCGAGCTCGCGAAGCTGCACGACGTGACCATGCTGATCAGCGACCGCCGCCAGCTCGCGATGCTCCCGTCGCTCCCGTGGGAGCGCGTGACCGGGCCGACCAGCCCGTTCGAGCCGTTCGTCGCGCTGCTGGTGAACCGGCTGCGGCCCGACGTGGTCTTCTCGCCGATGCAGACCATGGGCTCGCTCGGCCGCCGCTACCGGCTCGTCCTGACCGTGCACGACCTCATCTACTACCGCCACCGCACTCCGCCGCGCGACTTGGCCGCTCCCGTGCGCGCGCTCTGGCGGCTCTACCACCTCGCCTGGTGGCCGCAGCGGAGGCTCCTCCAGCGCGCCGACGCGGTCGTCACCGTTTCGGAGACGACCCGCGACCTGATCCGCTCCCACCGCCTCACCACCCGGCCGGTGGTCGTCGTCCCGAACGCGGCGACCGAGCCCGACGAGGCGAGCGCCGCTCTGGCGGGATCGCTGCCCGACCGGTCGGCCGCGCGCTCGCTCGTCTACATGGGCTCGTTCATGCCCTACAAGAACGTCGAGACGCTCGCGCGCGCGATGCGGCTGCTGCCCGACTACGAGCTGCACCTGATGAGTCGGGCGACCGACGAGACCGTCGAGACGCTCCGGGCCCTGGCGCCGACCGCGAAGCTGGTGTTCCACCAGGGGGCGCCGGACGCGGAGTACCGTGCGGTGCTCGCGCGGGCGACCGCTCTCGTGACGGCGAGCAGGGACGAGGGCTTCGGGATCCCGCTGGTCGAGGCGATGGCGCTCGGGACGCCGGTCGTGGTGAGCGACATCCCGATCTTCCGCGAGATCGCCCAGGACGCCGCCGTGTACGTCGACCCGTCGAGCGCGAAGGGCATCGCGGACGGCGTGCGGTCGCTCGAGGACGGCGCCGTGTGGCGGACGCACTCGGCCCGGGCGAGGGAGCGGGCCGCGGCCTTCTCCTGGCGCGACTCCGCCCGGGTGCTCTTCGGGCTCCTGCAGGACCTCGGCCGGCGCTGACGCGGTCCGGCGATCGGACCGCCTCCGGGAGGCGGGCCGTCAGGCTCCCGGGGCCGGGCTGAGCACGTCGTCGAGGTCGACGTCCGCCACGACCACGTCGCCGGAGTCGTCGACGCCGACGATGCGCAGTGCCCCGTCGACGATCGCGAAGTCGTGCCGGGAGCCGTTGCCGACCGAGACGCCGTGCACGGGGAGGTCCTCGCTGCTGAGCGCGCGGATCAGGCTGCCGATGACCGCACCGTGCGTGGCGACGACGACGGACGCGTCAGGGAAGCGCTCGGCCACCTCGAGCAGCGCGGCGGTCGCCCGCTCGACGACTTCGGCGCGGGTCTCGCAGCCGGGGATCGGCGCGCGCTCGATGCCTCCGGGGAAGCGCTCGGCGAGCTCGGGACCGGTCATCCCCTCCGCCTCGCCGTAGGCGCGCTCGGCCAGGCCCGGCACCGCCAGCGGCTCGTCGAGTCCGAGACCGCGCGCGATGATCGCTCCGGTGTCGAAGGCGCGCTGCAGCGGACTGGCGACCACCGCGTCGAAGCGCCGGTCGGCGAGCAGCCGCGCCGCCGCCCGCGCCTGGGCGCGCCCGGTCGCGTTGAGCGGGATGTCGCTCCTGCCCTGGATGCGCCGGGTGGCGTTCCAGTCGGTCTGGCCGTGGCGGACGAGGGTGAGCTGGGTCACAGGGGCCTCTCGGGAGGTCGGGTGCGGAGCGGGCGGGAGCTCAGAGGGCGGCGGTGCGGCGCGCGGGCAGGCGCTCGGCGAGCTCGCGGAGCACCTCGCTGGTGCCTCCGTCGATCTTGATGCTTGCCCGCGAGTCGCCCTTGGTGGTGCCGCGGTTGACGATCACGATCGGCATCCGGGCGCGTCGGGCGATCTCGAGGAAGCGGATGCCGGAGTTGACCACGAGCGACGAGCCGGCGACGAGCAGGGCGTCGGCGCCCGCGACGATGGCGCGCGCCTCCTCGAACCGCTCGGTCGGGATGAACTCGCCGAAGAAGACGATGTCCGGCTTCAGGATCCCGCCGCAGACCGTGCACTCGGGGACGGTCATCGCCGAGACGTCGTGGACCTCGGCGTCGCCGTCGGGGTTGAGGGAGGAGACGTCGGGGTCGTCGAGCCAGGGGTTGAGCGCCTCGATCCGCTCGGCCACCGCGTCGCGGGCGAAGTACTGGCCGCAGGTCATGCAGCGCACACGGTCCGCCGAGCCGTGCAGATCCACCACGCGGCGCGAACCGGCTCGGACGTGCAGGCCGTCGACGTTCTGCGTGACGACGCCCGTGAGCAGGCCGCGCTCCTCGAGCCGGGCCAGGGCCCGGTGGCCGTCGTTGGGGCGCGTGCTGGTGAAGCGGCGCCAGCCGAGCTGGCTGCCGGCCCAGTACCGGCGGCGGTAGTCGGGATCGGCGACGAACTGGGAGTAGGTCATCGGGCTGCGCACCGGTGCCCCGGCTCCGCGGTAGTCGGGGATGCCCGAGTCGGTGCTCATGCCCGCGCCGGTGACGGCGGCGATGCGGCGCCCGCTGAGGAGTTCGACGGCCTGCTCGACCGCGAGCGCCTCGGGGCCCTCGGCGACCGGTGTCGGACTCGACTCCATCCGCGCCTCCTTCGAGGGCCGTTCGAGCGGCCCCTGGACGAGTTTAGTCCGCGCCGTGCCCTAGATTGCCGGGATGCCGATCGTGCACATCACCGACCTCGACCACCCGCTCCTCGCCGACTACCACCGCCTCACCGACGTGGCGCTGCGGCGGGTGCTGGAGCCGGAGGGCGGTCTGTACATCGCCGAGTCCGCCAAGGTGATCGAGCGGGCGCTCGACGTCGGGCACCGTCCCCGCTCGGTCCTGGTGCAGGAGAAGCGGCTGCCGGACGCGGCCGGGGTGCTCGAGCGTCACCCCGAGGTGCCGGTCTTCGTGGCGCCGGATCCGCTGATCGAGGAGCTGACCGGATTCCACCTCCACCGCGGAGCGCTCGCCTCGATGCACCGTCCGCCGTTGCGGCCGATGGCCGAGCTGCTGGAGGGCGCGCGCCTCGTCGTGATCCTGGAGGACCTGGTCGACCACACGAACGTCGGCGCCGTCTTCCGCGCCGCGGCCGGCATGGGCGCGGACGCGGTCCTCGTGACGCCGCGCTGCGCGGACCCCCTGTACCGTCGCAGCGTCCGGGTGAGCATGGGCACGGTCCTGCAGGTGCCGTGGACCCGCACCCCCGAGTGGGCACCGGCTCGCCGGGCTCTGGAGGAGGCCGGGTTCTCGGTCGCCGCGCTGGCGCTCGCTCCGGACGCGGTGCCGCTCGACGAGTACGCGGCGGCTCGCCCTGAGCGCGTCGCGATCGTCCTGGGCGCCGAGGGGGACGGGCTCAGCCGCGCGGCGCTGGCCGCCTCGGACACCGTCGTCACCATCCCGATGCTGCACGGCGTCGACTCGCTCAACGTGGCCTCGGCGAGCGCCGTCGCACTGTGGGCGCTGACCCGCGGGCGCTGACCGCCCGGCTCCGGCGCTCGGCGGCCCCGCGGTGACCTGCTGCTGACGCTCCCGCCGCTGGATCGGGGTCGGTGCCGCGCGTCACCCGCCGCGTCCGACGACGGGGCGGCGTCCGGGACGGGTGAGAGGCCCGCCCGTACGATGACGGGGTGACCTCCCCGACCCGATCCGACGACGCCCTCGACCTGTTCGGGGAGCCCGCCGCGCCGGAGCCGCGACCGCGTCGACGGCGCGGGGCGGTCGTCGCCGGTCTCGTCGCTGCGACCGTGCTGGTCGGTGGAGGCGGTGCCTACGCGACCAACGCCGCGACCGCGGAGCTGCCGACGGCGAGCGCCGTCGCGGTGGACCCCGTCTCGAGCACCGTCGACGCGCCCGCTCCGGCCTGGCCGGCCTACGGCTCCGGCGCCGTGGCGGCCGTGGGCATCGACGGGACGGAGGAGGACGGGCTGCTCGCCCGCTACGGCTCCACCGGAACCGTGCCGACGGGGAGCATCGCCAAGGTCGTCACCGCTCTCGTCGTCCTCGCGGCGAAGCCGATCGCAGAGGGGACGGACGGGGAGACCATCACCTTCACGAGCGCGGACGTGCAGTACTACAACGACACCCTGGCCGAGAACGGCTCGAACGCTCCGGTCACCGCGGGTCTGCAGCTGACCGAGCGGGAGGCGCTGACCGCCATGATGCTCCCGTCCGCGAACAACTACGCGAAGTCCCTCGCGATCTGGGCGTACGGCTCGGAGGACGCCTTCCTCGCCGCGGCGCGCGGCTGGCTGGACGGGCAGGGGCTCGAGCGGACCTCCCTCGCCGACACCAGCGGGCTCTCGCCGGCGACGGTCAGCACGACGGCCGAGATGGTGCGCCTGGGCGAGCTGCTGATCGCGGACCCGGTGCTCGCTCCGATCGTCGCGATGCCGACCGCGGTCATCCCGGGGGTCGGCGAGGTCGACAACACCAACTCGCTCCTCGGCCGCTCGGGAGTGGATGGGATCAAGACGGGGACGACCGACGAGGCGGGCTCGTGCCTGCTGTTCTCGCTCGACGCGACCGTCGAGGGCCGGCCGGTCACCCTGGTCGGCGTGGTGGTGGGCGCGCGCACGCACCCGCAGCTCGCCGCGGACGTGCTGACCCTCGTCCCGACCGTCGAGGCGGGCTTCCGGACCGTCCCGCTGACCGTCGAGGGGCAGGACTACGGCACCCTCACGAGCGCCTGGGGGGAGACGGCGACGGCCGAGACCGCGGAGGCGCGGTCCGTGCTGGTGTGGGGTGCGGTCTCGACGTCGACCACGGTCGCCCTCGATCCGCTCGAGACCGTCGCCGACGGCGAGCGCGTGGGGACCGCGACCGTCGACGTCAACGGCACCCCGTACGAGCTTCCCCTCGTCGCCGACGGGTCGATCGAGGACCCGGGCTTCGCCTGGCGCCTCGGCCACCCGGCCGAGCTGTTCGGCTGAGCGCGGGGCGAGCCGCCGCCTCCCGGGAACTGATCAGTCCACGGGATCCGCGGCCCGGTCGCCGACGATCCGCACGCCGGCGGTCGCGATGTCCTCGGCGACCTCCTCCGGCGTCGCGTTGCCCGGCACGACCGAGCCCGGCTCCGAGGCCGCGGGAGCGGTGCTCCAGCGCTCGGCGGAGGGCCGCTTGGCGGTGATGAAGTCGCCGGAGGACTGGTGGCGGACTCGGCGCAGCACCCAGGGCACGAGGTACTCCCGCGCCCACTGGATGTCCTCCGTGCGGGCGGCACGCCAGGTGCGGGCGTGCAGCGGCTCCGGGGCGAGGGGGCGCAGGTCGTTCTCGACGTTCAGCGACTCGAGGACCATGCGCGCGACCTCGTGGTGGCCGTGCGGGTTGAGGTGCAGGCGGTCCGGCGCCCACATCCGCACGTCCTGGATCTCCTGGAGGGACCACTGGTCGGCGACGATGCAGTCGTACCGCTTGGCCAGCGCCCGCAGGTTCTCGTTGTAGATCGCGACCTTCCCGCGGATCCGCCCGAACACGGGGGAGAAGCCCACGTCCACTCCGGTGAAGAGGACGACGGTCGCCCCGTCGGAGCGGAGCCGGGCGAGGCCCGACTCGAAGCGGGACGCGATGTCGTCGGGGTCGGTCCCCGGGCGGATGACGTCGTTCCCGCCCGCGGAGATGGTGATGAGGTCGGGGCGCAGCTCCAGGGCGGGCTCGACCTGCTCGTCGACGATCTGCTGCAGGAGGCGGCCGCGGACCGCCAGGTTGGCGTAGGCGAAGTCCTCGTTCTGGCTGCCCAGGACCTCCGCCACGCGGTCCGCCCAGCCGCGGTGCCCGCCGGGGCTGCCGGGCTCGGGATCGCCGATCCCCTCGGTGAAGGAGTCGCCCAGGGCGACGTAGCGGGACCACGGATGACGCTGCTCGACCATCCCTCCATCATGCTCCGCACCCGGCCGCCGGTGGCACGGCGCGACACGCCGTGCGCCTCCCGGCGGGCCGCGGAGACCGAGCCGCTGTCGGAGGCGTCGGCTAGATTCGGTCCACGTGAACAGTCCCTCGAGCTTCGGTCATCAGGTCGGCACCTCCGCCGCTGAGCACCTGTCCCCGTCGTTCCCGGGCAGGGCGCCGTGGGGTACCGCGAACAAGCTCCGCGCCTGGCAGGCGGAGGCGCTCGAGGCCTACTTCCAGCACGAGCCGCGCGACTTCCTGGCCGCCGCGACCCCGGGCGCGGGCAAGACCACCTTCGCGCTGCGTCTGGCCGCCGAGCTGCTGCACAACCGCACGGTCGACCGGATCACCGTGGTCGCACCGACGGAGCACCTCAAGCGCCAGTGGGCCGAGGCCGCGCACCGCGTCGGCATCCGGCTGGACCCGACCTTCACCAACCGCATGGGCCGCCACGCCCGCCACTACCACGGCGTCGCCGTCACCTACGCGCAGGTCGCCGTCCGCGCCGAGCTCCACCGCGAGCTCACCCTGTCCGGACGCACCCTCGTCATCCTCGACGAGGTGCACCACGCCGGCGACGCCCTCAGCTGGGGCGACGCGGTGCGCGAGGCCTTCGAGCCCGCGGTCCGCCGGCTCTCGCTGACCGGGACGCCGTTCCGCTCGGACACGGCGGCGATCCCGTTCGTCAGCTACCTGCCGGACGAGGAGGGCATCCGCACCTCGCTCACCGACTACGCCTACGGCTACGGCCGCGCGCTCGCGGACGGCGTCGTCCGGCCGGTGCTGTTCATGGTCTACGCCGGGCAGATGCGCTGGAAGTCGAAGGCCGGCGACGAGATGGAGGCGCGGCTCGGCGAGGGCAACACCAAGGACATCACCTCGCAGGCCTGGCGGACCGCGCTGGACCCGAAGGGCGACTGGATCCCCTCGGTCCTCCGCGCCGCCAACACCCGCCTCACCGAGGTGCGGCGCGCCGTGCCCGACGCCGGCGGCCTGGTCATCGCGACCGACCACTACACCGCGCGCGCCTACGCCGCCATGCTCCGCGAGATCAGCGGCGAGACCGTCACCGTCGTGCTCTCCGACGAGAAGGAGGCGAGCGACCGGATCGAGGAGTTCGCGAAGGACACCGGTCGCTGGATGGTCGCGGTCCGCATGGTCTCCGAGGGCGTCGACGTGCCGAGGCTCGCCGTCGGCGTGTACGCGACATCGGCGTCGACTCCTCTGTTCTTCGCCCAGGCGATCGGCCGCTTCGTGCGCGCGCGGCGCCGCGGCGAGACCGCCTCGGTGTTCCTCCCGAACGTGCCCGGCCTGCTCGCGCTGGCGGGCTCGATGGAGCTGCAGCGCGATCACGCCCTCGACCGCAGGACCTCCGACGACGAGGAGTACCCCGAAGCCGACCTGATGGCCGACGCCGAGCGCAGCGACAAGGCGTCCTCCGATCTCCTGGAGGAGGGCCGCTTCGAGTCGATCGGCTCGGCCGCCACCTTCGACCGCGTCGTCTACGAGGGCGCCGAGTTCGGGATGGAGGTCGAGGTCGAGAGCGAGGAGGAGCTCGACTTCATCGGCCTGCCGGGGCTCCTCGAGCCCGACCAGGTGCGGGAGCTGCTCCAGCACCGGCAGCAGCGGCAGGCCAAGCGCGCCGGCAGCCGCGCGGGGGCGGCGGCCCCGGCCGAGCCGGCGAGCGAGATCCCGGCGCCGCTCTACCGCACGCTCAAGGAGCAGCGCAGTCTGCTCAACTCCCTGGTCGGCCTGTGGGCACGGGGGACGGGCGAGTCGCACGGCCAGGTGCACACCGAGCTGCGCCGGCTCTGCGGCGGACCCGCGGTGGCGCAGGCGAGCGTGACCCAGCTGCAGGCGCGGATCGACCTCCTGCGGCGCAGGCTCGGCTCGCACTGATCGCGGTGCGGCGCCCCGGTACGTGGCGCCGCATTCTCGACGACGGAGCCGATCGCTGCTCCTGCCCAGCGGGCCGGCCCCTCTTCGTGCGCCGGACAGTCCCTCCGGCGCGTTCTAGCCGATGCACCCGGCGCGGCGCCAGCCCTCCCCGGCGGACCGGGCGCGACCGTACTGTTCGAGCGTGACCCACCGGAACGACCTGCCCGCTCACGCGCCCGCAGGACGAACCGGACGGCGGTTCCGGCCGCCGGTCGTGACCACCGGAGGAGGACCGCGCGATGAGCGCTGACCGTCAGGGGAATGCTCGAGACACGCTCGCTAAGCTGAGCAGTCGGTCCGTCGCGGAAGTGACGGACCATCACCCCCGACGTCGGGCATCCGCAGACCGCACATCGGCGTCTCCCGGACTGCCCGAGAACAATCCCCTGAGGAGTCTCGTGGAGACCTGGCCCGGAACCGCCTACCCGTTGGGCGCGACGTTCGACGGAAGCGGCACGAACTTCGCCCTGTTCAGCGAGATCGCCGAGCGCGTCGAGCTGTGCCTCTTCGAGGAGGACGGCACCGAGACGCGTGTCGAGATCCAGGAGTCGGACGCTTACGTCTGGCACTGCTACCTCCCGCAGGTCCAGCCGGGCCAGCGCTACGGCTTCCGCATCCACGGACCGTACGACCCCGATGCCGGCCACCGCTGCAACCCGAACAAGCTGCTGCTGGACCCCTACGCGAAGGCGATCTCGGGGGAGATCGACTGGGACCAGTCCCTCTTCTCGTACACCTTCGGCGACCCGGGCTCGACGAACGACGAGGACTCGGCGCCGCACATGATGATGGGCGTCGTCATCAACCCCTTCTTCGACTGGGCCGGTGACCGCCGCCCGCGCACCTCCTACGACAGCACCGTGATCTACGAGGCGCACGTGAAGGGGCTCACCAAGACGCACCCCGACGTGCCGGAGGAGCTCCGCGGCACCTACGCCGGAGTCGCCCACCCCGCGGTGATCGACCACCTCAAGCACCTGGGCGTCTCGGCGATCGAGCTCATGCCCGTGCACCAGTTCGTGAACGACTCGACGCTGATGGACAAGGGCCTCTCGAACTACTGGGGCTACAACACGATCGGCTTCTTCGCTCCGCAGAACACCTACTCCTCCACGGGCGACCAGGGCCAGCAGGTCCAGGAGTTCAAGAGCATGGTGAAGGCGCTCCACGCTGCCGGCATCGAGGTCATCCTCGACGTGGTCTACAACCACACGGCGGAGGGCAACCACCTCGGCCCCACCCTGTCGTTCCGCGGCATCGACAACGAGGCCTACTACCGCCTCGTCGACGACGACAAGCGCTACTACATGGACTACACCGGCACCGGGAACACCCTGAACGTGCGCCACCCGCACTCGCTCCAGCTCATCATGGACTCGCTGCGCTACTGGGTGACGGAGATGCGCGTCGACGGCTTCCGCTTCGATCTCGCCTCGGCGCTGGCACGCGAGTTCTACGACGTCGACCGGCTCTCCACCTTCTTCGAGCTCGTCCAGCAGGACCCGGTGGTCTCGCAGGTGAAGCTGATCGCCGAGCCGTGGGACGTCGGGCCCGGCGGCTACCAGGTGGGCAACTTCCCGCCCCAGTGGACCGAGTGGAACGGCAAGTACCGCGACACGGTCCGCGACTTCTGGCGCGGCGAGCCGTCGACGCTGGGGGAGTTCGCCTCGCGCCTCACCGGGTCGGCCGACCTCTACGCGCACTCGGGCCGCTACCCGGTCGCCTCGATCAACTTCGTCACGGCGCACGACGGCTTCACCCTCCGGGACCTGGTCTCGTACAACGAGAAGCACAACGACGCCAACGGCGAGGACGGCAACGACGGCGAGTCGCACAACCGCTCCTGGAACCACGGCGTGGAGGGGCCCACGGACGACCCGCGGGTGCTCGCGCTCCGGGCGCGCCAGCAGCGGAACTTCCTCGCGACGATGCTGATCTCCCAGGGCGTTCCGATGATCCTCCACGGCGACGAGCTGGGCCGGACCCAGAACGGCAACAACAACACCTACGCCCAGGACAGCGAGCTGACCTGGATCGACTGGGCGCACGCCGACCGGCCGCTGCTCGAGTTCACCGCGGCGCTCATCCGCCTGCGCGCCGAGCACCCGACCTTCCGCCGCATGCGCTTCTTCGACGGCCGCCCCGTCCTGCGCGGCGACGGCGAGCCCCTGCCCGACATCGTCTGGTTCACCGCCGCCGGCACCGAGATGTCCCCGTCCGACTGGGACTCCGGTCTCGGCCGATCGGTGGGCATCTACCTCAACGGCAACGGGATCCGCGAGCGCGACCAGCGCGGGCGCCCCGTCACCGACGACAGCTTCCTCCTGTACTTCAACGCCGACGACGTCGACGTCGAGTTCGCGATCCCGAGCGACGAGTACGCGCTCGAGTGGAGCGTCCTCGTCGACACCGCCGGCGCCGAGGCGGACTCGATCCCGCGTCCGGCGGGGGCGATGCTCACCGTCCAGGCGAAGTCGCTCGTCATCCTCCAGGAGCACAGCACCCCCGAGCCCGAGGTCGACCACTCGGTCGCCGCCTCGCTCGCGTCCCTGGCGGCCACCTCGGCCATCCCGATCGTCTCCTCGACGGGACCCACCAGCCCCCACGCCGAGTCGACCGACTCCGCGACCGCACCCTCGACAGGAGCCTGACGTGCGTCTGCCCGCCTCCACCTACCGCCTCCAGATCCGGTCGGCGTTCGACCTCGACGACGCCGCCCGCGTCGCCGACTACGTGCGCGCGCTCGGAGCGGACTGGCTGTACTTCTCGCCGCTGCTGAAGGCCGAGCCCGGCTCGGACCACGGCTACGACGTGGTGGACCACACCGAGGTCGATCCCGACCGCGGTGGCGCGGCCGGCCTGGCGACCGCCTCGGCCGCGGCGCGGGCGGAGGGCCTCGGCGTCCTCATCGACATCGTCCCCAACCACATGGGCGCGGCGACCCCGAGCGAGAACTCGTGGTGGTGGGACCTGCTGAGGAACGGGAAGTCCTCCCGCTACGCCACCGCCTTCGACATCGACTGGGAGGCGGGGGGCGGGAAGCTGCGCGTGCCGATCCTCGGCGACGGTGCGAGCGAGGGAGACAGCGACAGCGAGCTCGACGCGCTCGAGGTCGTCGGCGACGAGCTGCACTACTACGAGAACCGCCTGCCGATCGCGCCCGGCACCGCTGAGCCCGGCGACTCCGGCCGCACGGTGCACGAGCGCCAGAGCTACGAGCTCGTGAACTGGCGCCGCGCCGACGCCGAGCTGAACTACCGCCGCTTCTTCGCGGTGAACACCCTCGCCGCCATCACGGTCGAGCGGCCCGAGGTGTTCGACGCCTCGCACGCCGAGATCGTCCGCTGGTTCACCGAGGGGCTCGCTGACGGCCTGCGCGTCGACCACCCGGACGGCCTGGCCGACCCGGGCGGATACCTCGACGACCTGGCCCGCGCGATCGGCGGCGCCCCGGTCTGGGTCGAGAAGATCCTCGAGGGCGACGAGGAGCTCCCGCCGCACTGGGCGACCGTCGGCACCACGGGCTACGACGCCCTGGCCGACGTCGACCGCATCCTGGTCGACCCCGACGCCCGCCCCGTGCTGGAGGGCCTCGACGCCGAGCTCACGGGGAAGGGCGCCCCGCTGCAGTGGGCCGACCTCATCCACGACACCAAGCGCGGCATCGCCGACGGCATCCTCCGCTCCGAGGTCCTGCGGCTGGCCCGCCTGATCCCCGGCATCGAGGGAGCGGACGACGCGCTGGCGGAGCTCCTGGCGACCTACCCGGTCTACCGCAGCTACCTCCCCTACGGAGCGGAGCACCTCGAGCACGCCCGCGTCGACGCCGTGCGCCGCCGTCCCGAGATCCGCGCGACCATCGACGAGGTCGCCGCGGCGCTCGGCGAGACCGGCACGCCGGTGTCCGTGCGCTTCCAGCAGACCTCCGGCATGGTGATGGCGAAGGGCGTCGAGGACACGGCGTTCTACCGCTTCAGCCGCCTCACCTCGCTGAACGAGGTCGGAGCGGACCCGGACGAGTTCGCGATCGACCTGGTCGAGTTCCACCGCCGCCAGGCCGTGCGCCAGGCCTCGTTCCCCGCCTCGCTCACCACGCTCTCGACCCACGACACGAAGCGCGGCGAGGACACCCGTGCCCGCATCACCGCACTGGCCGAGGACCCGGAGGCGTGGGCGGCGACGCTCCGCGAGCTCCACGCCCTCGTCGGCTTCGGCGACGGCCCGATCGAGCACCTGCTCTGGGAGGCCGTCGTGGGGACCTGGCCCGCGAGCCGCGAGCGCCTGCACGCCTACGCCGAGAAGGCGTCGCGCGAGGCCGACGACTCGACGCACTGGACCGCTCCTGACGAGCAGTTCGAGAAGCGGATGCACGCGGCGATCGACGCGGCGTTCGACGAGCCCGCCGTCCGCCGGCTGGTCGAGCAGACCGTCGAGCGAGTGTCGGCCGCCGGCTGGTCGAACGGCCTCGCCGCGAAGCTCGTGCAGATCACCGCCCCGGGCATCCCGGACGTCTACCAGGGCAGCGAGCTCTGGGAGACCTCCCTCGTCGACCCGGACAACCGCCGCGAGGTCGACTTCGGGCAGCGTCGAGCGCTGCTGGAGCGGATCGACGGCGGCTGGAAGCCCGCGATCGACGCCGAGGGAGCCGCGAAGCTCCTCGTCACCTCGCGCGCCCTCCGGCTCCGCCGCGACCGCCCCGAGCTGTTCACCCGCTACGCCGCCGTCCCCGCGATCGGGCCCGCCGCCGAGCACGCGATCGCCTTCGACCGCGGCGGCGCGCTGACCGTCGCGACCCGGCTCCCCGAGGGCCTCGCCGCTTCGGGCGGGTGGAACGGCACGGTCGTGGTCCTGCCCGGGCACCCGATGGAGGACGTCCTCACCGGCCGCACCTTCGCGGGAGGAGTGACTCCGGTCGCCGAGATCCTCGCCGACTACCCCGTGGCACTGCTCGCCCCGGTCTCCTGACCGGTTCCGCCACCGCACCGCAGACCGATACGACCCCTCCTGGAGACAGCAGTGATCAGCACGACTCCCTACCGCTACGCACTCCCGACGACCGGGCCCGAGCGGTTCGACGTCTGGGCCCCCGAGGCCTCGACGGTCGAGCTCCTTCTCGGTGACGACTCGTCGCTGACGATGACCCGCCACGGAGACGACGGATGGTGGCGGGCGCCCGCGTCGGCCCCGGCCACCGGCGAGGTCGACTACGGGTACCGGGTGGACGGCAGCGGTCCGCTGCCGGATCCCCGCTCGCGCCGCCAGCCGAAGGGCGTGCACGAGCTCTCGCGCACGTTCGACCCCTCGGCGCACGAGTGGGGCGACTCCGCCTGGACCGGGCGCGAGCTCGCCGGCGCCGTCATCTACGAGCTGCACCTCGGCACGTTCACACCCGAGGGCACCCTGGACGCGGCGGCGGAGCGCTTCGAGCACCTGCGCTCGATCGGCGTGGACTTCATCGAGCTGCTGCCGGTCAACGCGGTGAACGGAACGCACAACTGGGGCTACGACGGCGTCCTCTGGTACGCCGTGCACGAGCCGTACGGCGGACCCGAGGCGTACCAGCGCTTCGTGGACGCCGCCCACCGTGCCGGCCTCGGCGTGGTCCAGGACGTCGTCTACAACCACCTCGGCCCGAGCGGCAACTACCTGCCGGAGTTCGGCCCGTACCTCAAGAACGAGAAGGCCAACACCTGGGGCAGCTCGATCAACCTGGACGGCGAGGGTTCGGACACCGTCCGCGGGTACATCATCGACAACGCTCTGATGTGGCTGCGCGACTACCACGTCGACGCCCTGCGCCTGGACGCGGTGCACGCCCTCTCGGACGAGCGGGCCGTGCACGTGCTCGAGGAGATGGCGAGCGAGGTGGCCGTGCTGTCGGCCCACGTCGGGCGCCCTCTGACGCTGATCGCCGAGTCCGACCTCAACGACCCGACGCTGATCACTCCGCGGGAGGCGCACGGCTACGGGCTCGACGCGCAGTGGAGCGACGACTTCCACCACGCGGTCCACGTCGCGCTGACCGGGGAGACCACGGGCTACTACGAGGACTTCGCGCCGCTCGGCGCCCTCGCGAAGGTGCTGACCCGGGGCTTCTTCCACGACGGCACCCTCTCGACGTTCCGCGGCCGTCACCACGGCCGTCCGGTGGACACCGAGCACATGCCGACCTGGCGCCTGGTGGTCTGCAGCCAGAACCACGACCAGATCGGCAACCGGGCGGTCGGCGACCGTCTGACGGCGTCCCTCGACGAGGGCCGTCTCGCGATCGCCGCTGCTCTGACGCTGCTGGGCCCTTTCACTCCCATGCTGTTCATGGGCGAGGAGTGGGCGGCGTCGACCCCGTGGCAGTTCTTCACCTCGCACCCGGAGAAGGATCTGGGCGAGGCGACGGCGAAGGGCCGCATCGAGGAGTTCGCGAAGATGGGCTGGGACCCGGAGGTCGTGCCCGACCCGCAGGACCCGGAGATGTTCCTGCGCTCGCGGCTCGACTGGTCCGAGGTCGGGGAGGGGCGTCACGCCCGCACCCTCGAGGTGTACCGCGAGCTGGCGGCGATCCGCCGCCGCTACCCCGAGCTGACGGACCCGCGCTTCGGGTCGCTCTGCGTGGAGTTCGACGAGGAGGCCCGCTGGCTGACTCTCGGCCGCGGTCGGGTGACCGTCGCGATCAACGTCGGCGAGTCCGCCGCCCGCATCGCCCTGCCGGAGGTGGCGGAGACGCTGCTCGGCGTCGGGGAGTACGCGGTGCAGCCCGGGGACACCGAGGTGGATCTCGGCGGTTCCTCGCTGCTGGTGACGCTGAGCTCCTGAGCGCCTGAGCGCCTGAGGTCAGTGGCGGCCGGCTGTTCAGGTGGCCGGCCGCCGCTGTCCTGAACGGCCGCCTCGGGCCCGAGCGCTCAGAGCGTGACCGCGGCGTACTCCGTCGCGGTCACGACTCGCACTCCCTCGTCGTGGACGAGCAGGAGCGCGCGGAGGGGGATGGCCCGCTTGTGGCACGCCGCCGCCAGGTGACGGGCGAGGACCCGGTCGGTCTCGCCGAGGAAGGCGCGCCCGGGACGTTCCAGGGCGAAGGCGAGCGAGCCCACGTCCTGGTGCGCGACGGCCTTGGCGAGGGTGGCGACGATCCGCTCGGTCTTCTCCTCGTCGGGGTGCACGGGGAGCCCGTCCACCGGGTAGAGGATCGGCAGCTGCACGCCGTCGCGGTCGAGGAAGATCGGCCACAGGGCCCGGCGGTAGGCCGGTCCGATCAGCGAGGAGACGCGCTCGCGCAGCTCGCGGTCGTTCAGGAGCGGCGCATCGAGGTGCGGAGCGGGAGCGGCGTGGTCGAGAGTGGTCATGGTGTCGCTTTCTCGTGGGCGAGCGGGCGGTGCCGCTGAGGGGTCATCGGAAGTTGCGGGAGGTGGTGCGAGCGCCGACCGTGAGGGTCTCGAACCTGTCGGCGAGGAGGTTCGTCACCCCCTCGTCGGAGCGCTCGAGGATCCCCCTGACCAGCAGGGCGGGTGCCTCGCGGGCCACGCGGCGGTAGCGGTTCCATACTCCGACGGAGCAGATCACGTTGAGGATCCCGTGCTCGTCCTCGAGGTTGAGGAAGGTCACTCCACCGGCTGTGGAGGGACGTTGGCGGTGGATCACGACCCCACCGACCTCGATCCGGGTCCCCGAGGGGATGCCGGGGAGATCGGCCGAGGAGCGGGCGCCGCGGCGAGCGAGCCCCTCGCGGAGGTGGCGCAGCGGATGGTCGTCGGGCGAGATGCCGGTGGCCCAGAAGTCGAAGACCACGCGCTCCTGAGGGGAGAGCATCGGCAGGAGCGGGGGCTGCACGACGACCGTGGAGCCGGCGAGGAACTCCTCGCGGTCGCCTGCGGCGGTGCCGGCCTCCCAGAGCGCCTGCCGACGCTGCAGACCGAGCGAGTCGAAGGCGCCCGCGGCGCCGAGGGCCTCGAGCTGAGCCGCGGTCGTGCCGACCCGACGCGAGAGGTCGGCCATGCTCGCATAGGGTCCGCCGCGTTCGCGCTCGGCGACGATGTGCTCGGCGAGCGCGGTGCCGATGCCCTTCACCCCTGCCAGCCCGAGCCGGATCACGAAGCCGCTGTCGCGCCTGTGGTCGTCCGTGTGGAAGTGCTCGGTGCGGTCGAACAGTCCCGTGGGCGGCTGATCGGCGCGGAGGCAGTCGTCGCTCCCGTAGGCGGCGCCGCTCCTCCGGCGTGCGGGGGCATCCTCCTTCGCCTCGAGCCCGGGAGGCGCCAGGGAGCGGTTGACGTCGGGCGAGACGACCTCCACTCCGTGACGCCGGGCATCGGCGACCAGGGTGTGCGGGGCGTAGAAGCCCATGGGCTGCGCCCTCAGCAGCGCGGCGGTGAACGCGGCGGGGTAGTGCAGGCGGAGCCAGGCGCTCGCGTAGACCAGCAGGGCGAAGCTGATCGCATGGCTCTCGGCGAAGCCGAAGTTCGCGAAGGCCTGGATCCGGAGGTAGATGTCGTCCGCGACCTCGCCCGTGATGCCGTTGCGGGCCATCCCCTGGTAGAGCCGCTCGCGGAGGGTCTCGATCTTCTCGGTCCCGCGCTTGGACCCCATCGCCCGGCGCAGCAGGTCGGCGTCCTCCGCGTTGCAGTCGCCGACGGCCACGGCCACCTGCATGAGCTGCTCCTGGAAGAGCGGCACGCCGAGGGTGCGCTTGAGCGGCGTCACGAGGAGGGGGTGCTGGTACGTCACCGGCTCCTCACCGAGCTTGCGGCGGATGTAGGGATGGACCGCACCGCCCTGGATGGGGCCGGGGCGGATGAGCGCTACCTCGATCACCAGATCGTAGAAGCGGCGCGGCTGCAGCCGGGGGAGGGTGCCCATCTGCGCCCGGCTCTCGACCTGGAACACCCCGATCGAATCGGCGCGGCAGAGCTGGTCGTAGACGCCCTTCTCCTCCCGAGGGAGGGTGGAGAGGTCCCACTTCTCGCCGACGTGCTCGGCGACGAGGTCGAACGTGTACTGCAGGGCGGCGAGCATCCCGAGCCCGAGGAGGTCGAACTTGACCAGGCCCATCCAGGCGCAGTCGTCCTTGTCCCACTGCAGGACGGTGCGGTCCTCCATCCGGGCGGGCTCGATCGGGCAGACCTCGCCCACGGGCCGGTCGGTCAGCACCATGCCGCCGGAGTGGATGCCCAGGTGCCGGGGCGTGCCCAGCACCCGGGTGGTCAGGGCGACCACGTCCTCGGGGATGTCGTGGTCGGTGCTCTCGGTGACGGACCCCCACCGCTCGACCTGCTTCGACCAGCCGTCCTGCTGCCCGGCGCTGTATCCGAGGGCCTTGGCCATGTCGCGCACGGCGAACTTGGGCCGGTAGGTGATGACGTTGGCGACCTGGGCCGCGTTCAGACGTCCGTACTTCCGGTAGACGTACTGGATCACCTCCTCGCGCCGCTCCGAGTCGAAGTCGACGTCGATGTCGGGCTCCTCGTCGCGGATGCTGGAGAGGAACCGCTCGAACGGCAGGTCGTAGAAGATCGAGTCGACCGCTGTGATGCCCAGGACGTAGCAGACCGCCGAGTTGGCGGCCGAGCCGCGTCCCTGGCAGAGGATGCCGTTCCGCTTGGCGTAGTGGACGATGTCGTGGACGATCAGGAAGTAGCCCGGGAAGTCCTTCTGCTCTATCACCGCGAGCTCCTTCTCGAGGCGCGCGAGGACGTCGGCGTCGGCGCGGGGGTACTTGGCCGGCACGGCCTCGCGCACGAGCTCGCGCAGCCAGCTCATCGAGGTGTGCCCCTCGGGGACCTCCTGGCGCGGCAGCCGGGGCCGGACTCGGCCGAGCTCGAAGGCGATCTCGTCGGCGACGCGCACCGTGTTCTCCACGGAGCCGGGGTAGCGGCCGAAGCGCTCGGCCATCTCGGCGCCGGAGCGCAGGTGGGCGCCGCCTGCGGCGGGGAGCCAGCCGTCCATCTCGTCGAGGCTCCGGCGTGCTCTGACCGCGGCGAGGGCCGTCTGGAGGGGGCGCTCCTCCGGCCGGGCGTAGTGCACGTTCCCGGTGGCGACCGTCCGCAGCCGGAGCTTCTCGGCGATCGCCGCCAGCTGGTCGTTGGCGCGCGAGGCGAGGGGATCCCCGTGGTCGTACAGCTCCACGAGGACGTTGGCGGGACCGAAGAGCCGGACGAGCTCGCGGACCTCCTGCTCGGCCGCGGCCACTCCTGCGGCGGCGAGCGCTTGACGGACCGCTCCCTTGCGGCAGCCCGTCAGCACGATCCAGTGGCCGTCGGCGGCGCGCGCGAGCTCCTCGAGGTCGTAGCTCGGCTTGCCCTTCTCGGCTCCGGCGAGCTGAGCAGTGGTGATCGCGCGGGCGAGGCGGTGGTAGCCCTCCTCGCGGCGCGCGAGGACGAGCAGGTGGGTCCCCTCCGGATCGGCGACCCCGTTCTGAGGCGAGGTGAGCCCGATCGAGAGCTCGGCTCCGAAGGCCGTGCGGACGGCGTGCCCCTGCGCGGCCTCGGCCATCCTCACGATGCCGTAGAGCCCGTCGTGGTCGGTGAGCGCGAGAGTGTCGATGCCGAGCCGGACCGCCTCCTCGACCAGCTGCTCCGGCTTGCTCGCCCCGTCGAGGAAGCTGAAGTGGGAGTGGGCGTGCAGCTCGGCGTAGGGCACCGGATGAGCCGGCGGCCGGACGTCGTCCCCGGCCACGTAGGCGGGTCGCTTGTGCGACCAGGCCGGACTGTCGCCGCCGTCGCCCCGGACGACCGTGCCGTCGGCGCGCTTGCCGCTGGAGAGGCGGCGCTCGAACTCCGACCAGGGGATCGGCGGGTTGTTCCAGCCCATCGGGGCTCCTTCGGTGCTCGTTCGCGGTGGTGGAGGGATGCTCCGGTTCAGTCGTAGCGGGCCTCTGCGGCCCAGACCCCGTCGAGGCAGAGCAGCAGCCAGGCGACACCGGCGGCGTCGACCACCTGGAAGCGGTCGTAGCGGACGGCGGTGCTCGGATCCCACCAGCGCTCGTCGATCGGCCAGGGACCCGCCCATCCGGCGAGGGGCTCCAGGCGTGCCTGAGAGGTCCCGGGGGTGAAGTAGGCGGGCACGGAGCTGAGGGCGCCGCGCTCGTCGACCGCGACGGGTTCGCCCCTCGGTCCGCGGACCAGCACGGCCGCGGGCTCCGCGAAGACCGTCGGCGGAAGGGGCGGCGGCAGGGAGCCGGGCCAGGGCAGGGTCCTCGGCCGTGCGTCGCCCGGCTCCCGGTCGCCCCAGGGGATCAGGTGCTGGCGGTCGCGGAGGGATCGACCCCCTCCGATCGACGCGGTCATCACGGCCTCGTGCCCGAGCATGCTCTGCACGCGGCTCAGCCCGTGGTGGACGCGCTCCTCCGGAGCGGTGCCCCAGAGACCCTGCTCATGGTTGCCGATCGCGTCGACCGCCTCGGGCTCGACGCACAGCCGCGAGATCGGAGCTCCGAGACCGGTGTCGATCTCCCCGCTGCCCTGCAGCTGCCAGCGGACCCGGTCGAGCACGTCGCCCGGGGTGAACCATCTCGGGTGCAGCCAGCTCCTGGAGGAGACCTCACCGCGCTCGCTGACGACCTCGATGCGGATAGCGGTCGCGACCAGCTGTGCGCGGGTGAGCCCGGCGACGAACTCCTCCGCGGGGACGCGGAAGGCGAAGGCGGCCTGGTCGATGCGGTCCAGAGGGGGCTCGAACTCCATCGCCCGGTCGAGACGCTCCGGCGGGAGCCGGGGCACCACCGTCTCCGACTCCGCACCGGCGGCGAGGAGGTGCGCGTGGGCGCCCTCCGGTCCGAACCGGGCGGCGACGTCCTCGCGAGGGAGGGCGGCGAAGGCGCCGAGGGTGCGGACGCCGAGTCTGCGCAGGAGCGCCACCAGGTCGTCCCCCCGGCGGGGAGCACGGGCAGGGGCAGCGACGGACTCGGTCTCGAGGGCGTCGAGCGGGAGCGGGGCGAGGAAGCCTGCCGCTGCTCCTGGGGGCACGACGGCGACGGGGCGGCCGGAGTGCTTCGCGGCGAGCTCGGAGGCGAAGAGCCCGTCGGCGATCCCGATGCGGGCGTCGGGGAGACCCAGCTCGGCCAGCCGCTGCAGGATCGCCTCGGCCGCGCTCTGCTCGCTCCCGTAGTAGCGGCGCGGACCGCGGGCGCGGATCGCGCACAGACCGGGCCGGATCAGCTGGACGCCCGGGGTGATCTCCTCGAGCGCCTGGATGAGCGGCTCGAACGCCCGGTGGTCGAGCACCGGGTCGTACGGGAGGACGGCGAGACCCGTGCAACGGGACTGCGCCTCTCGCACGCGCATGCCCCGCCGGACCCCCTCCGCCCGAGCAGCGGGGGAGGAGGCGAAGACCAGGCTCTTCTCCGTGAGGGCCAGGGGGTGCTCGGCGCCGAGGCCGGCGTCGGCGGCGGCCGCGAGGAGGGGCCAGTCGGGGCACCAGACGAGGATGGTCCGCCGCAGCTCGGGCGCGCTCGCCATCTCAGACCGCCCGCTCGTGCAGGCGGCCGTGCTCGACCCGGGAGCCGAAGGCGCTCTCGACGCCGGGCATGCTCATCCGCACCGTGCGCACCCGGGTGCCGGCCCGGCCGACCACATCGACCATCGCCTCCCGGGAGCGCAGGTAGCCGTGGCCGTCGCCGAGCCCCTCCCAGCGGCTGCTGCGGATGCTGAGCCGCGCCTCGGCCTGGGGCCACTCGCCGAGGACCACGAGCGCGGCACCCCGCTGGCGCAGTCGTGCTCCCAGACGCGAGACGTCGGCCGAGGAGACGGAGGCGGGCGGACGGGTGAGCACGACGGTCAGCACATCGACCAGAGCGGCGGTGACGGTGAGCCAGTGCTCGGCCGGTGCGGGCACGAGCACCAGGCGCTCGAGGTCGATTCCCATGCCTGCCGCGGCCTCGGCCCCGAACTCCGGGACGCCCACCACGCCGCACCACGAGCCCTCGGCGGACGGGCCGGCGAGCAGCCCCATCGCCAGACTCATCGAGCCCTCCACCGAGTAGGCGGCACCCTGCTTGAGCGAGCCGCCCGGGAGCACGGAGGAGAAGGCCGGCAGGGTGGCGAGGCTCCTGGTCTCGAGAGTGGTCGCCTGCATGTCCCGGATGCGGGACTGCAGCTCCTTCACCGACGCGAGCTGCCGCAGAAGGGGCTCTGCGGCCTCGGCCGTCTCCGCGGAGACGAGGGGTGAAGGGGGGCTCATCTGCCCATGTTCGAACATGTGTTCGAGTATGTCAATCGCCACCGACATCCACCGGCGAGCCGCTCGGACCCTTCCGCGACCGCCCGGCGAAGCGCACTGAGGAGGAGGTTCCAGACGTCCCGGGCAGTCTCGCATCCGCCTCCGACATCCCCGTCCGGGGGCGTTCTCCACCGGGTCTCGGCGAGGAAGGGCCTCCTGCCGCGCCTCTACCATGGGAGCCATGTCCGACGCCCTGCCCGACCCCGCCGACTCCGACGCCACCGCCCCGGCCGCGCCGCGCCGAAGGACCCTCGTGGTCAAGATGGGGTCCAGCTCGGTCACCAAGCAGTCGGGTCCGGATCCCGTTCTCCTGGCCAGCGCGCTCGAGAGCGCCTTCGCCGCCCGCGCGCTGGGCTGGGACGTCGTGCTGGTCTCCTCCGGCGCCGTCTCCTCGGGCCGGGCGCTCTTCGCCCGCTCGCAGGAGGAGCCGATCAGCGCCCGCCTGGCGGCAGCGGTGGGCCAGACCGTCCTGATGGGCTTCTACCGCTCGGTGGCCGAGCTCTCGGGCGCCCTGGTCGCGCAGATCCTCATCGGCGAGTCCGACCTCGCCTCTCCCCGGCAGATGGCACACGTCGCCGAGGCGATCCGCCACGCCCTCGACGCCGGAGTCGTGCCCGTGGTCAACGGCAACGACACGATCGACTCCGCCGGCTCGGACAACGACGGCGTCGCCGGCGGATTGGCGATGCTCCTCGGCGCGGACCTGCTGCTGCTGCTCACCGACGTCCCCGGCGTCTTCGCCGGCAGCATCGCCGAGGGCGTGCACCTCGAGGAGCTGGGCATCTCGGAGCTGCGCCGCATCGGCGTGCAGAAGGGCGGTACCGGCCGAGGGGGCATCCGCTCCAAGCTGCGGGCCGCCGAGCTCGCCGCGCACAACGGCGTCTCGACCAGGATCGCCGGGGCGCGCACCCCCGAGGTCATCCTGGGCGCCCTGGGAGGGCCGGGCCCGGGCACCCTCGTCCGCGCCGTGCACGCGCATCCGCCCGTGGAGCAGCGCTGGATCTCCGGAGTGGCCACCGGCCGCGGCCGCGTCGAGATCAACCTCGAGGCCGAGCGGAGCATCGGAGCCGGCTCGAGTCTGTTCGCCTCGGGCATCAAGCGCGTCTCCGGCGAGTTCGGCGGCGGCGACGTGATCGAGGTGCGCGCCCTCAGCGGAGAGCTCCTCGCGCGCGGCGTCTCCCGCGTCTCCTCGCGTCTGCTGACCCTGGTCCGCGCACTCCGGGTCGACGAGATCGCTCGCGTCTTCGTGGCGGTCCTCGGGCATGCCGCCACGACGGCACCGTCGGCGAGTCCGGAGGGGGAGGAGAGGCCGCAGCTGACCCGCGCTCTGGAGTACGCACGCACTCTCTCCTCCGAGCACGCGCGGGCCGTCGCGATGGAGATCGTCTCCCTCTTCCCTGCCGAGAGCATCTCGGCCCTGCTGGGACAGGGCGCGGGGGAGGGCGAGCTCGTCGAGCGCTACACCCGCCTCGTCCGCACCCTCGCCATCGTGGAGAACGAGAACCTGGCCGTCTTCCGCTCCTGACCGCCGGTGGCGCGCCACGTCTCAGTGCATTTCGCGCCTTCGCGTCATGATCGCCGTTCTCCGGTGTCTTCCTGGTGATGGCGCCGCTCCTGGGCGCCCCCGACGGAACGGATCATCGATGAGCGTCCCCACTTCCACAGCCGGCCACTTCCGCGAGTCCGACATCACGCCCGAGAGCTTCGAGATCGAGCGGCTCGAGCGGCGGCTCGCCCTGCTCGAGGCCTCGATCGCCCAGGGGGAGCGGGCACTGCTGGGCCGGGTCGACCCGAGCACCGGAGATCCCCTCCCAGGCGCCTGCGGGGGGCACCGAGCCCAGCTGGTCAGCAACCTGACGACGGAGCGGGCCCTCGCCGACCGCATCCGGGAGATGCTCGCCGCTCGGAGCTGACGGGGTGCGTACGGCACCATGGGGCCATGGTCACCATCACCGTCGCCGGTCTCGCCCAGCACTTCCACCCCGCCGAGCGGGGCACCGTCCGCCTCGAGATCCGGCGCGAGTCGCGATCCCGACCCCAGGCGCTCGCCGAGGTCACCGCCCTGCACGCGCGGGTCCGTGAGGAGGCGGCCGCCGAGCAGGCGTCCGGCGCCGCCACCTGGTGGTCCTCCGATCAGATCTCGGTCTCCTCGATCCGCCGGTACATCAAGGACTCGGACGTCACGCAGCTGTTCCATGTCGCGGCCGCCGGGGTCCGGGTGAAGTACCGGGACTTCGCGGCTCTCGGGCGCTGGGTCGGCTCGATCTCGGAGGTGCCGGGGATCCAGATCTCGGGGGTCGACTGGGACGTGACGGCGGCGCGACGGGCGGGCATCGAGCGCGAGGTCCGCACCGCTGCCGTGCGCGACGCGCGCGAGCGGGCCGAGGCCTATGCGGCGGCCCTCGGCCTGACCGAGGTGCGGGTGCTGACCCTCTTCGAGCCGGGACTGCGGCCGCACACGCGCATCGAGGGCGGCTCGGCGATGATGAGCCGCGCCAAGGCGTTCTCCTCTCCTGAGGAGCCGCTGGCCCTCAAGCCGGAGGACATCGAGGTCACCGCCTCGGTCTCCGCCGACTTCGAGGCGCACTGACGCGGAGACGCGACCGGGCGACCGGTTCCGCTGCGGACGGAGAGCGCCTGCCTGCACCTGCGACCCGCTGATCGTCTGCATGGCGACCCCGAGAGTCGCCCCGAGGCGACCGACCATCGGCTCCACGACGACCCCTCTCCGCCCCGATCAGCGGGCATGCGACCACCATACGTGTATTGAGGACTCCTCGGGAGCGCTGTCGCGGTTCGGCGACCGCCGTGCACACCCTCCGGGAATAGCGGGGGACCCCCGGGCGCTGAGGCAGGCATGGTCTCGCGCATCGGCTTCCTCTCCTTCGGCCACTACCAGTCCGTCCCGGGGTCTCAGACCCGCTCTGCTCGCGACGTCCTCCTCCAGACGATCGAGCTCGCGGAGGCGGCGGAGGAGATCGGCATCGACGGCGCCTACGTCCGCGTGCACCACTTCGCGCCGCAGCTCGCCTCGCCGTTCCCGCTGCTGGCGGCGATCGCCGCGCGCACCCGCCGCATCGAGATCGGCACCGGGGTCATCGACATGCGCTACGAGAACCCGCTCTACATGGCGGAGGAGGCGGCCGCCACCGACCTGATCTCCGACGGCCGGCTCGAGCTCGGGGTCAGCCGGGGATCGCCCGAGACGGCCCTGCGCGGGTCCGAGGCGTTCGGCTTCGTCCCCCCGGAGGGGATGACCGACGCCGACCTCGCCCGGCAGAAGGTGCGGATCCTCCGGGAAGCGCTCGCCGGGGCGCCGGTCGCGCAGTCCGATCCTGCGATGACGCGCCAGTCGCTCCCGCTCTCGATCGAGCCGCGCTCGCCCGGCCTCGAGGACCGGATCTGGTGGGGTGCCGGCAGCTTCGCGACCGCGCGCTGGGCGGCCGAGCAGGGCATGAACCTGCAGTCGTCGACCCTGCTCCTGGAGGAGGAGGGCGTGCCCTTCGACGAGCTGCAGGCCCGCCAGATCCGCGAGTACCGCGCCGCGTGGAGCGAGGCGGGCTGGGAGCGCACCCCGCGCGTCTCCGTGTCGCGCAGCGTCCTTCCGATCACGACCGATCTCGACCGGCTGTACTTCGGCGGCCGCGGCGAGCAGGACCAGGTCGCCCCCCTCGAGGGCGTCCGCGCCCGATTCGGCCGCAGCTACACGGGCGAGCCGGACGCCGTCGCCGCCGAGCTCGCTGCGGACGCCGCCGTGCAGGAGGCGGACACGCTGCTGCTCACCGTTCCCAACCAGCTCGGGGTCGAGTACAACGCGCGGCTCCTGCGCACTGTCGTGGAATCGATCGCTCCGGCTCTCGGCTGGTCGCCGGCGACAGCAGGCGTCTGACGCCGAGGCACGGTCTGTGCAGGAGGGCCCTGCGGTGCAGGAGCGCCCGTGCGGTGCAGGAGCGCCCGTTTACTGCAGGAGACGCCCCGCCTCTTCGGGAAAGAGCGGGGCGTCTGCTCTCTCCGCCCGCCGCATCCCTCCCACCGGCACGAGGAGGGAGGTGCCGGAAACGACGGAACCCCCCGCCTCTCCGAAGAGAGACGAGGGGTTCCGATCAGTGTGTCCGAGGGGGGACTTGAACCCCCACGCCCTATACGGGCACTAGCACCTCAAGCTAGCGCGTCTGCCATTTCCGCCACCCGGACGAGTGTTTCCTTCGACCTGCGTTTCCGCGGCCGAAGAAGACATTAGCACGGTTCCGGAGCCTCTCACGCCACCTCCCGGCCCACCGTCCTCCGCGCGCCGTCGAGCCCGCGCCGGTACCGTTGCCCGCATGTCCGACAGCATCGACAGCGCGCCCGTGACCGACAGCACCCTCGACGAGACGGCGCTCATCGCGCGCGATCTCATCCGCTTCGACACCAGCAACTACGGCGACGGGAAGGCGGAGCCGGAGCGCCCGGCCGCGGAGTACGTCGCGGCGAAGCTGCGCGACCTCGGCCTCGAGCCCGAGCTGATCGACTCCGACCCGGGACGCACGAGCGTCGTGGCGCGGGTCGCCGGGGAGGACCGCGAGCGCGGCGCCCTCGTCGTCCACGGGCACCTCGACGTGGTGCCCGCCATCGCCGACAACTGGAGCGTCGACCCGTTCGGCGGCGAGATCAAGGACGGCATGCTCTGGGGCCGCGGCGCGGTCGACATGAAGAACATGGACGCGATGATCCTCGCCTCGCTCGGCGACATCCTCCGTGAGGGGAGGCGCCCCTCCCGCGACCTCGTCATCGCCTTCTTCGCCGACGAGGAGGCGGGCGGTGTGCGGGGATCGGGATTCCTGGCCCGTGAGCGGCCCGAGCTGTTCGCCGGAGCGACCGAGGCGATCAGCGAGGTCGGCGGCTACTCGATCGAGCTGGCCGGCAAGCGGGCCTATCTCGTGCAGACGGGCGAGAAGGCGCTGATGTGGCTGACCCTCCGCGCGCACGGCACGGCGGGGCACGGCTCGCAGATCAACTCCGAGAACGCCGTCACCCGGCTGGCGCAGGCGATCGCCCGCATCGGAAGCGAGGAGTGGCCCACCCGCCTCACCGACACCACGCGCGAGCTGCTCGACGAGGTCGCCCGCCTGCTGGGCCACGACCCTCAGCGCAGCACTCCGGAGGAGCTGGCACTCGCCACCGGCACCGCCTCGCGCTTCATCGCCGCGACGCTGCGCACCACCGCCAATCCGTCGATGCTGTCGGCCGGCTACAAGGCCAACGTCATCCCGGACACCGCGGAGGCCACCATCGACGTGCGCGTCCTCCCCGGCGAGGAGGATTCCGTGCTCGAGCGGCTGAAGGTCCTCGCGGGCGAGCACGTCGACATCCTCGTCCAGCACCGCGACATCGGACTCGAGGTGCCCTTCGCCGGCCCCCTCGTCGAGAGCATGGCCGCCTCGATCCGCCGGTTCGATCCGGGCGCCGAGGTCCTCCCGTACCTGCTCTCCGGAGGCACCGACAACAAGGCGCTCTCGACGCTCGGCATCACCGGATACGGGTTCGCGCCGCTCCAGCTGCCGTCGACCCTGGACTTCCCGGCGCTGTTCCACGGGGTCGACGAGCGCGTTCCACTGGACGCACTAGTGTTTGGCAGGAAGGTCCTGACCGATCTCCTGCTGAGCTCCTGACGGCGCCGCGGACCGGGTCAGCACCGACCGATCCCGACCGACTGCTGGCCGACGACGCCCCAGCCCTCCTCGAAAGTGACGCATGGGCCTGCTCGACGCGCTGATCCTGGGACTCGTCCAGGGTCTGACCGAATTCCTCCCCATCTCCTCCAGCGCCCACCTCCGGATCGTCAGCGAGCTGCTGCCCGGTCTCGGCGGCCGCGACACCGGAGCCGCGTTCACCGCGATCACGCAGCTGGGCACCGAGACCGCCGTCATCATCTACTTCTGGCGCGACATCGTGCGGATCGTGTCGCACTGGGCGCGCTCCCTCGTCGGCCGGATCCCGCGCTCGGACCCGGACGCCCGCATGGGCTGGCTCATCATCCTGGGCAGCCTTCCGATCATCGTCCTCGGCCTCGTCTTCCAGGACGCGATCGAGACGACCCTCCGCTCTCTGTGGGTGGTGGCCACCACCCTCATCCTCTTCGGCATCCTGCTCGGCATCGCCGACGCGGTCGGCGCGAAGAAGCGCCGCCTGCGCGACCTGGGCGTCCGCGACGGCCTGATCTTCGGAGGCGCGCAGGCACTCGCCCTGATCCCCGGCGTCTCGCGCTCGGGAGGCACCATCACCGCGGGCCTCTTCCTCGGGTACGAGCGCAAGGCGGCGGCGCGCTACTCCTTCCTCCTCGCGATCCCCGCGGTGTTCGGCAGCGGTCTCTACCAGCTGTACAAGAGCATCAGCGACCCGGTCGTGCTCCCGAACCAGGTCCAGGTCGGCGGGCTCGAGACCCTCGTGGCGACCATCGTCGCGTTCGTGGTCGGCTTCGTCGTGATCGCGTTCTTCATGAGCTACATCTCCCGCCGCAGCTTCCTCCCGTTCGTCGTGTACCGCATCGTCCTCGGCGTCGTCCTCATGGTCGCGCTCGCCACCGGCCTGATCGCCGCCTAGATGCGCGCCTGGACCGCCGCCGACGTCCCCGCCCTGCCCGGCCGGGGGAGCGCACCGCGCCTGCACGACACCGCGACCGCCGGCCCCGTCGAGCTCGACGCGCCCAGCGGAGTCGCGAGCCTCTACGTCTGCGGCATCACGCCCTACGACGCCACCCACCTCGGGCACGCGTCGACCTACCTCGCCTTCGACACGGTCCAGCGCGTCTGGCTCGACGCGGGCTACACGGTCGAGTACGCCCAGAACGTGACCGACGTCGACGACCCGCTGCTCGAGCGTGCGACGGCCACCGGCGTCGACTGGCGCGACCTCGCCGAGGAGCAGGTCGAGCTGTTCCGCCGCGACATGGCCGCCCTGCGCGTCCTGCCTCCGCAGCACTACGTCGGAGTCGCCGAGACCGTGGATCCCATCGCGGAGGCGGTCGCCCGCCTGGAGCGCGACGGCGTCGCCTACCGCGTCGCTGCTCCGGACGCGGCGGAGGAGGGTGCGAGCGACCTCTACTACGACATCGCCGCGGCCGAGAGCGCCGTCTGGCACCTGGGCAGCGAGAGCCGGCTCGACGCGGAGTCGATGGCCCGCTTCTCGGCGCTGCGAGGGGGCGACCCGGAGCGCGCCGGCAAGCGCGACCCCCTCGATCCGCTGCTCTGGCGGGCCGAGCGCGCCGGCGAGCCCGCCTGGGACGCCGAGGTCGGCCGCGGCCGTCCGGGCTGGCACATCGAGTGCTCGGTGATCGCCCTCGACCGGCTCGGACCCGAGTTCACCCTGCAGGGCGGCGGCAGCGACCTGGTCTTCCCGCACCACGAGTTCAGCGCCGGCCACGCCGCTTCGCTGTCCGGCCGTCCTCTGGCCCGCGCCTACGCGCACGCCGGGATGGTCGCCTACCAGGGCGAGAAGATGAGCAAGTCGCTCGGGAACCTGGTGCTGGTCTCCCGTCTGCGGAGCGAGGGCGCGGACCCGCGGGCGATCCGACTCGCGCTCCTCGCGCACCACTACCGCTCCGACTGGGAGTGGCTGCCCGAGGACCTGCCGTCGGCCGAGGCGCGCCTGGCGCGCTGGGAGTCGGCCCTCGCCGCCGTCGGACCGCGCTCGGCGTTCGAGGTGCTGGCGCAGCTGCGCGAGGCGCTGGCCGACGACCTCGGCACTCCGGCCGCCCTCGCCGTCGTCGACGCCGCACTGACCGAGGGCGTGGACGACCCGTCGCTCCTGCGCGACGCGGTCGACGCCCTGCTCGGGGTGCGCCCGGCCTGAACCCCGTCAGGCTCGAGTCCCGTAAGGCTCGAGTCCCGTCGTGGGCGAGTCCCGTCAGGGCGGCCGGGAGCGGTCCCGTGATCGACGACCGTCTCGGACGAGCGGGCGCCGGCGGAGGCTACGGCCGCCAGGGCTCCTCGCCGGAGCGGCCGTCGCCGCGGCGGCGCAGGTAGCGCTCGAACTCCTGGGCGATCGCCTCGCCACTCGCCTCGGGCGAGTCGACGGTGTCGCGCGCCTGCTCGAGCTGGGCGATGTACGACGCCATCTCCTCGTCCTCGGCGGCGAGGGCGTCGATGCCGCGCTCCCACTCCTCCGCCTCCTCGACGAGGTCGCCGCGGGGGATCGCCAGGCCGACGACCTCCTCGAGCTTCTCGAGCAGCGCCAGCATCGCCTTGGGCGAGGGCGCGTTGTGCACGTAGTGCGGGACGGAGGCCCAGATCGAGACGGCCGGGATGCCGACCTTCTGCGCGGCCTCGCCGATCACGCTGAGGATGCCGACCGGCCCCTCGTAGCTGGAGCGCTCGAGCTCGAAGGAGCTCCGCAGCTCCGCGTTCTCGCTCGACGCGAAGATCGAGATCGGCCGGGTGTGCGGGACGTCGGCGAGCATCGCGCCGAGGAAGACGACGGCGGAGATGTCGATCGCGAGCATGGCGTCGACGACCTCGGCGGCGAAGCTCTTCCAGCTGCGCGAGGGCTCGGTGCCGATCATGAGGTACAGCGCGCTCTCGGCGTCGACCGAGGTGTCGGCCGGGCCGAAGATCTGGGTGCCGGGCCAGGCGAGGCTGCGGCGGCCGTCCTCGCCGATCGAGAGCATGGGGCGGGTGTACTGGAAGTCGTAGTACTGCTCGGCATCGACGGCGAAGAGGGGCACGTACTCCCCGGCGTCCTTGACCAGCCGCAGCGCGCCGCTGGCGGCGTCCCCGGCGTCGTTCCAGCCCTCGAAGGCCACGACCAGGACGTTCCCCGTGATCACGTTCATAGGCAGGATCTCCGCGTTCGGCTCGATGTGCGGGGAGCGCACACCGCGCCTGTCCCTCCGACCAGGATAGGACCGCCCCCGGCCCCGCCCGTCCCGTCCGGCGGGATCGGCCGCGCTGTTCGCTCTCGGCCCGCGGCCGGGGAAGGGCGCGGCCCTGCCGGTACCATGGTCGCTCGTGACTCCCGAGACCTCCGCCCGGCCGCTGTCCTCCGAGCCGCTCGGAGGAGCGTCCGCCCCCGCCGCCGTCCTCTGGGACATGGACGGGACGCTCGTCGACACCGAGCCGTACTGGATGGCGTCGGAGCACGCGCTCGTCTCCTCCTTCGGCGGAGTGTGGACCCACGAGGACGCGATGGGACTCGTCGGCTCGGGCCTGCCCGCCGCCGCCCGCATCCTGCAGGGCAAGGGCGTCGACCTCTCCGTCGACGCGATCATCGACCGGATGACCGACGAGGTCGTCGACCAGCTGGCCGTGAGCATCCCGTGGCGACCGGGCGCGCTCGAGCTGCTGCGCGCGGTGTCCGAGGCGGGAGTGCCGCAGGCGCTGGTCACGATGTCGATCTCGCGGATGGCCGCGGCCGTCGTGGACCGGATCCCGTTCCCCGCCTTCGCCGCCGTCGTCAGCGGCGACATGGTCGAGCGCAGCAAGCCCCACCCCGAGGCGTACCTCCTCGCCGCGAGCACCCTCCGCGTCGACATCGCCGCCTGCGTCGCGATCGAGGACTCCCTCACGGGCCTCGGCGCGGCCGTCGCCTCCGGAGCCGCGGCGATCGGCGTCCCGCACCAGCTGGAGCTGGACCCCGCCGCCCCCTACGCCCTCTGGCCCACTCTCGCGGGCCGCACCGTCGCGGACCTCGCGACGGTGTCCTCCGAGCACCGCGGCTCCGGCCCGGCCACGACCGAGACGGAGGCCCGCCGATGACCGGTGAGGCACTGCAGCATTCCGGACCCTTCCGCGCAGGGGACCGCGTCCAGCTGACGGGACCCAAGGGGCGGATGAACACCATCACGCTCGTTCCCGGCAAGGTGTTCCACACGCACCGGGGCGGCATCGAGCACGACACGGTGATCGGGCTGCCCGACGGCTCGGTGGTGACCAACACCGTTGGCGTCGAGCACCTCGCGCTGCGACCCCTCCTCGCCGACTTCGTGATGTCGATGCCCCGCGGCGCGGCGATCGTGTACCCGAAGGACGCGGCCCAGATCCTCGCCCTCGCCGACGTCTTCCCCGGCGCCCGCGTGGTCGAGGCCGGTGTCGGCTCCGGCGCGCTGTCGCTCTGGCTGCTGCGGGCGGTCGGTCCGACCGGCCGGCTGTCGTCGTTCGAGCGGCGCGAGGAGTTCGCGGATGTCGCACGGGCGAACATCGAGACCTTCCTCGGCTACACGCCCGACAACTGGAGCGTCACCGTCGGCGACCTCGTCGAGGCGCTGCCCGGCACGGTCCCGTCCGGCGAGGCCGACCGCGTCGTGCTCGACATGCTCGCGCCCTGGGAGTGCCTCGACGTCGCCGCCGAGGCTCTCACGCCCGGGGGAGTGCTCCTCTGCTACGTGGCCACCGTCACGCAGCTCTCGCGGACGGCGGAGGCGATCCGCGCCTCGGGCCTGTTCACGAACCCGTCGTCGAACGAGACCATGGTCCGCGGCTGGCACGTCGAGGGCCTCGCGGTCCGGCCGGACCACCGGATGATCGGCCACACCGGCTTCCTCATCACCGCTCGCCGGCTCGCTCCGGACACCGTGCTCCCCGAGCTCAAGCGTCGCCCGTCGAAGACGGACTTCAGCGACGAGGACGTGGAGGCCTGGACCCCCGGCGCGCTCGGCGAGCGCGCCGTGAGCCCCAAGAGCCTCCGCAAGCGGGTCCGCGAGTCCGCCACCAGCGCCGAGCTCTCCCGGGCCCGCGGGTTCGGCGAGGAGACCGCGGAGCCCGACGACGAGGGCATCCTCTAAGCTGTTCCCGGCCTCCGGGCCGTCTCCACCCCGGGCGTCACCGCTCCCCTTCTCTCGAATCGAGGACCCGTGCGCAGGACCACCGCGCTCATCGCCGGCATCGGCATCGTCGCCGCTCTCACCGGATGCACCGCGTCCTCCTCGCAGGCGGACTGCGACGCTCCGTTCTCCTCCGGCGACTCCTCGGCGGCGGTCAGCGCCACGGGCGACTTCGGAGCGAAGCCGGACGTCAGCGTCCCGACGCCGCTGAAGGCGGACGGCACGCAGGTCAGCACCCTCATCGAGGGCTCGGGCGCACCGCTCGAGAAGGGCCAGCTCGTCACCATCGACTACACCCTGGTCAACGGCGCGGACGGCACGGTCCTCGAGACCTCGCCCTACGACGGGTCGAGCACCGCCCGCTTCGGCGTCGGCGGAGCCGGGCTCGTCGGCCTGAACGAGGGCCTCCTCTGCACGCAGGTCGGCTCGCGCGTCGCCATCGCGATCGCCCCCGAGGACGGCTTCGGCCAGTCCTCGTCGCAGCTCGGCATCTCGGAGGACGACACGCTCGTGCTCGTCGCGGACGTCCGCGAGGCCTCGCTGGCCCGCGCGAACGGCGCCGCCCAGCCCGCGCCCGACGGCTTCCCGACGGTGACGCTCGGCGACGACGGACGCCCGGGGCTCGCGAAGCCCTCGGGCGACGCACCGACCGACCTCCGCATCGCCCAGCTCAAGAAGGGCGACGGCGACGTCGTCGCCGAGGGCGACCAGGTCGTCGTGGCCTACACCGGCTGGCAGTGGAGCGACGGGAAGGTGTTCGACTCCAGCTGGGAGAAGGGCGCTCCCGCCGTCTTCACGGCCGCCGACGGCTCGACCACCCAGGGCGGAGTCATCGCCGGATTCGCCGACGCCCTCATCGGCCAGCCCGTCGGATCCCAGGTCATAGCGGTCATCCCGCCGGACCAGGGCTACGGCGACCAGGGCTCTCCTCAGGGCGGGATCCCCGGCGGCGCGACGCTGATCTTCGTCGCCGACATCCTCGGAAAGGTCTGACCGGGCCCGGCCCTAGACTGGAGGGCGTGCCTTCCGACGCCCCGTCCTCGAGCCGCGTCCCGGCCGAGGAGCGTCTGTTCAACCTCGTGCTCGCGCTCGTCGCGGCCGAGAACGGACTGACGAAGGCCGACGTCCTCTCCACGGTGCAGGGCTACCGGCAGCGGGTGGGCCGGGGCGACCGGACCTCGCTCGAGCGCCAGTTCGAGCGCGACAAGGACGACCTGCGCGAGCTGGGCATCCCGATCGAGACGGTCGACGCCCCGGGCGACCCGGGCAACACCCAGACCGTCCGGTACCGCATCGCGAAGCGCAGCTACGACCTCCCGGCCGACCTGACCTTCGACCCGGAGGAGCTCGCGCTGCTCCGCCTGGCCGGGGCGGTCTGGCGCGAGGGGACGCTCTCGGCGGAGTCGCGGCGCGCGCTGATCAAGCTGCGCTCGATCGGGGTCGAGTCCGTCGACCCCGTCATCGGCATCAGCCCCTCGATCCGGGTCCGCGAGGCCTCGTTCGAGCCGCTCAACGCTGCGCTCGACCGCGGCCAGGTCGTCCGCTTCCCCTATCTGAAGCCCGGCGGCGAGGAGCCGCGCGTGCGCACCGTGCAGCCCCGCGCCCTGGTGAACCACCAGGGGCGCTGGCACCTCCACGGCTGGGACGAGGGCGCCGAAGGCACGCGGACCTTCCTCCTGTCGCGGATCGTCGGGCCGGTCGCGTCCACCGGCCGCACCGCGCCTCTCGTGGAGGGGGACCACGCGGCGACCGCTCTCGCCCAGCTCGACGAGATCCTGCAGCGCAACAGCGCGCTCCTGCGCGTCGCCCCCGACTCCGACGCCGCCCTCCGTCTCGGCGGGCGTGCCGAGGCCGAGGGCGAGGGCCAGGGCCTGCTGCGCCTGCACTACACCGACCCGGACGTGCTCGCGGACGAGCTCGCCGGTCACGGTCCCGAGGTGCGGGTGCTCGAGCCGGAGGAGCTCCGCCGCCGCGTCCTCGACCGCCTCCGCCGCACCCTGGACGACCATGGAGGGGATCCCCGTGGCTAGACCCCGCTCCCTGCAGGCGCGCGACCGCCTGGCCGTCCTCCTCTCCCTCGTTCCCTACCTGCTCGACCGGGGCCGCGTCTCCGTCGCCGAGGTCGCCGCGCACTTCGAGATCCCGGAGGAGGAGGTGCGCCGCGCGGTGCGCCTCATCGCCGTCTCGGGCATCCCCGGCGAGACCGCGCAGTACCAGGCGAACGACCTCTTCGACATCGGCTGGGACGACTTCGAGGAGAACGACCACGTCGTCCTCACCCACCAGGTCGCGATCGACGACTCGCCGAGGTTCTCGGCGCGGGAGGCCGCCGCCCTCATCGCCGGCATGCAGTACCTCGCAGCGCTGCCCGAGAACCAGGGCAACGACCGGATCGCCTCGCTGATGGGGAAGCTCGCACGCGGCGCCTCCTCGGCCCCGAGCGCGGTCGCGGTCTCGCGCGGCACGGGCGCGGACAGCGCTGTGGCGCTCCTGCGGACAGCGATGGGCTCGGCGACGCAGGTCGCTTTCGACTACCGCAGCGCCCGCGGCGAGACCGAGTCCCGGCTCGTCGACCCCTTCGTGCTCGAATCGGTCGACCGGGACTGGTACCTGCGCGGATGGGACCACCTCCGCGAGGGCGTCAGGACGTTCCGGGTCGACAGGATGCGCTCCCTCCGCGACACGGGGACGCCGATCGTCCGGCGCCGCAACGAGGTGACCCTCTCGGAACGGCTCTTCGAGGCCTCCGCCTCCGATCTCGTCGTGGACCTGCGCGTCGCCCCCAGCGCCGTCGTGCTGCTGGGCGACTACGCGGCCGACGCCGAGTTCCCCGATCCCGTGCCGGGGGAGGAGGACCACGGTGTCCTCGTCCGTCTCCGCGTCGCCCATCTGGAGGGATTGACGCGCCTGGTGGCGTCGTTGGCGGGTCTCGTCACCGTGGTGGCACCCCCCGAGGCGCGCAGCGCGGTCGCGCACTGGGCGGCCTCCGCGCTCGCCGCGAACGAGGGGGAGCCGTCGTGACCTGGTGGTCGTGGATCCTGATCTGGCTCGGCCTCGCGCTGGGCGCTCTGGCGATGCTGGTCCTCTTCGCCCTCTCCTACTGGCGCAAGGGGAAGGTGCTCCTCGGACAGCTGTCCGAGGTCACCGCGAAACTCGAGACACTGAGACCTGGAGTGACGGACGACCTGCCGCCCCGGCCGTCCTCGTCGCTGTTCGCCGATCGCGACGACGTGAGGCGTGCGCACGAGGGCCGGCGTGACGCACGTCGCGACAGGATCGATCTCCGCCGGTCAGAACGGGTCGAACGGGGTAAGCTCCTCGTACACCGCAACCGACAAGTGAAGTGAGTCTGCAATGTTCGCTGGCCTCCAGGGGTGGCACCTCCTCATCATCCTCGCCGTGATCCTCCTCCTGTTCGGTGCGCCCAAGCTCCCGCAGCTGGCCCGCAGTGTCGGGCAGTCGATGCGGATCTTCAAGAGCGAGGTCAAGACCATGAAGGACGAGGACGGCACCGAGCGCCGTGAGTCGACCGAGGGGACCACCGGCACCGTCGCCGGATCCACCGGCACGACCACCGGCACCGGCACCACCACGCCGCCCGAGTCCCCGCTCAAGTAATGACGTCCGTGGCACCGAAGAAGCCACGGACGAAGCGGACGAAGAACCCCGACGGGCGCATGTCGCTCGGGGCGCACCTCGTCGAGCTTCGCAACAGGCTCTTCAAGTCGGCGATCGCGATCGTCATCGCGTGCGTCGCGGGGTGGTTCGTCTCGGAGTGGGTCTTCGAGGCCCTCAAGGCTCCGATCTCCGAGGTGGCCTCCACCCAGGGCAAGGAGGCGATCCTCAACTTCCCGACGATCGCCGGTGCCTTCGACCTGCGGCTGCAGATCGCCATCACGGTGGGCATCGTCCTGGCGAGCCCGGTCTGGCTCTACCAGATCTGGGCGTTCCTCGTCCCGGGCCTGACCCGCAAGGAGATGCGGTACGGCCTCGGCTTCATCCTCACCGCCATCCCGCTGTTCTTCGCGGGCTGTGCGGCCGGCTGGTTCGTGTTCCCGCACATCGTGGAGCTCCTGACGAGCTTCACCGGCAGCAACGCGGCGAGCTTCCTCGACGCCAAGATCTACTACGAGTTCGTTCTCAAGCTCGTGCTGGTCGTCGGCATCGCCTTCGTGCTGCCCGTCTTCCTGGTGCTCCTCAACTTCCTCGGCATCCTCCCCGGAATGCTGATCCTCAAGTCGTGGCGCATCGCGATCATGGCGATCGTGCTCTTCACGGCGATCGCGACCCCCGCGGCCGACCCGATCTCGATGTTCCTCCTGGCCATCCCGATCATCTTCCTGTTCTTCCTCGCCTGCGGGATCGCGATCCTGCACGACCGGCGCGCCGCCAAGCGCCAGCTGGTGTTCGACGGCAGCCCCTCCGACCTGCCCGCGTGACCGGACCGTCTCCCGCCGAGCGGTTCGCCGCGTTCCGGACGCGCCAGGGCCACGCGAGGGTCGAGGCGTTCCGCTCGACCCTCGCGTTCGACCTCGACCCCTTCCAGTACGAGGCCTGCAGCGCTCTCGACGACGGCCACAGCGTCCTCGTCGCCGCGCCCACCGGCGCCGGCAAGACGGCGGTGGCCGAGTTCGCGATCCACCTGGCCATGCAGGACCCGACGGCCAAGGTCTTCTACACGACGCCGATGAAGGCGCTGAGCAACCAGAAGTTCCAGGAGTTCGTCGAGGACTACGGAGCCTCCGAGGTCGGTCTGCTGACCGGCGACTCCAACGTCAACGCGCGCGCCCGCATCGTCGTGATGACGACCGAGGTGCTGCGCAACATGCTGTACGCCGACTCGGACCTCCTGCGCGACCTCGCCTACGTCGTGATGGACGAGGTGCACTACCTCGCCGACCGCTTCCGCGGCGCCGTCTGGGAGGAGGTCATCATCCACCTCCCGCAGCGCGTGCGGCTGGTCTCGCTCAGCGCGACCGTGTCGAACGCCGAGGAGTTCGGCGACTGGCTCCAGACCGTCCGGGGCGAGACCGAGGTCATCGTCTCCGAGGAGCGCCCCGTCCCGCTCGACCAGCACGTCCTGGTGGGCGGCAAGCTGGTCGACCTCTTCGACTCCTCCGGTCGGGCGGCGACGAACCGGGTGAACCCCGAGCTCGCCCGCATGGCCCAGGGCGGCTCCCGGGTCGAGCGCGGCGGCAGGGGCGGCCGCAACGGCCGAGGCGGTCGCGGCCGCTACCCGGAGCAGCGCACCGAGGAGCTCGTGCTGCGCTCGGAGGTCGTCGAGATCCTCCGCGGCAAGAACCTCCTCCCCGCGATCTTCTTCGTCTTCAGCCGTGCGGGCTGCGACCAGGCCGTGCGCCAGGTGCTGCGGTCGGGCGTGCGCCTCACCGAGCGCCACGAGCGCGACGAGATCCGCGCGATCGTCGAGGAGCGGTGCCGGACGATCCGCGACGAGGACCTCGCGGTGCTCGGCTACTGGGAGTGGCTCGACGGACTCCAGCGGGGCGTCGCCGCGCACCACGCCGGGATGCTCCCCGCCTTCAAGGAGGTCGTCGAGGAGCTGTTCCTGCGCCGGCTCGTGCGCGTGGTCTTCGCGACCGAGACGCTCGCGCTCGGCATCAACATGCCGGCCCGCACGGTCGTCCTCGAGAAGCTCGAGAAGTTCAACGGCGAGGCGCGCGTCCCGATCACACCGGGGGAGTACACCCAGCTCACCGGCCGGGCGGGCCGACGCGGCATCGACGTCGAGGGCCACTCGGTGATCCAGTGGCGCGGCGGGATGGACCCCCAGGCGGTCGCGTCCCTCGCCTCCCGGCGGACCTACCCGCTCAACTCCAGCTTCCGCCCCAGCTACAACATGGCCGCGAACCTGATCGAGCAGTTCGGGCGGGTGCGCACGCGCGAGATCCTCGAGTCGTCGTTCGCGCAGTTCCAGGCCGACCGGTCCGTCGTCGATCTCGCCCGCCGGGTCCGCCAGCAGGAGGAGTCGATGGCGGGCTACGTCACGGCGATGCAGTGCCACCTGGGCGACTTCGAGCAGTACGCGGCGATCCGCCGTGAGATCGGCGACCTCGAGCGCCGGGGCGCGGTGCGCGGCGAGTCGGCCTCCCACGCCGAGCGCGAGAAGCGCCAGGGACAGCTCACGAGCCTGCGGCGTCGGATGAAGGCGCACCCGTGCCACGCCTGCTCCGACCGCGAGCAGCACGCGCGCTGGGCCGAGCGCTGGTGGAAGCTGCGCCGCGAGACCGACGAGATCGAGCGCCAGATCCGCTCGCGCACCGGCGCCGTCGCCCGCATCTTCGACCACATCACGGACGTGCTGCTCGAGCTCGGCTACTTCCGCCGGGACGAGGTCGGCGAGCTCTCGCTGACGCCCAACGGTCGCACGCTCCGCCGGATCTACGGGGAGCGGGACCTGCTCGTCGCCGAGTGCCTCCGGAAGCAGGCGTGGACGGAGCTCGATCCGGCCGGCCTCGCGGCGATGGCGTGCTGCCTGGTCTTCGAGCCGCGACGCGAGGAGGGGACGCTCGGCGAGCAGTTCCTGCCCCGCGGCGCGTTCCCCGAGGCGCTGGAGAGGACCCAGCTTCTGTGGGCCCGGCTCGACGACGTCGAGCGGGAGCACCGCCTGCCGGGCAGCAACCCGATCTCGACGAGCCTGGCGCTGTCGATGAACATGTGGGCCAAGGGCATGCCGCTCGACATGGTGCTCCGCGAGTCCGACATGGCCGCCGGCGACTTCGTGCGTTGGGCGAAGCAGACCATCGACCTCCTCGACCAGCTCTCCGTCGTCGCCGAGGGCAAGGTCGGCCGCGCGGCCCGGACCGCCCTCGACCTGGTCCGCCGCGGCATCGTCGCGTACTCGACGGTCGCATGACGCCGATCGCTCCTCCGCCCGACGGGCGGACCGTTCCGCTGTGGGTGGCGCTGCCCCTCGCCGCCCTCGGCGGCGCCGTGCTCGACCGCGGCTTCCCCGACTCCGATGTCTGGCCGCTGGCGATCGTGGGCGCCGCGGCGATCCTGTTCGCGCTGGCGGGGCGCGGCTTCTGGAGCGGGGCCCTCGTCGGCCTCGTCGGTGGAGCGGTCTTCTGGGGTGTCCACATCGAGTGGCTGACCCTCTACCTCGGCCCGGTCCCGTGGGCGGCCCTCGCCGGCCTGCAGGCGATCTTCTTCGCGGTCTCCGCGGGGCTGATGGCGGTCGTCTCCACGCGCGGCCACCGCGTCTGGACGGGACCGCTCGGCCGGATGGTCGGCCTCCCCGCCCTCCTGGCGGCGCTCTGGATCGGGCGCGAGTCGATCACCAGCGTCTGGCCCTACGGCGGTTTCGCCTGGGGCCGCCTCGCGATCTCGCAGTCCCTCGGCCCGCTCGCCGGTCTCGCGGCGTGGATCGGCTTCGCCGGCCTCGGCTTCGTGGTGGCGTTCCTCGCGGCCGTGCTCGCGCAGGCCGTCCGCGAGATGTCCGTCCCGGCCTCCTCTCGCGTCAGCGCTCTCGCCGGCTTCGCGATTGTGGCGCTGATGTTCCCCGCCTGGCCGGCACCCACGGAGGGCACGACCCGGATCGCCGCCGTCCAGGGCGACTCCGATGCGGGCCTGTTCTCGCAGAGCTACCGTGGGCAGATCCTCGAGGACCACACCTCGGCGACGCTGCCGATCCTCGATCAGGACGTCGACATGGTGGTGTGGCCCGAGAACGGCGTCGACATCGATCCGACCCGGAACGCCCAGTCGGCCGCCGTCCTCGACTACCTCAGCCGGACGATGGACGCGCCGTTCGTCGTGGGCACGATCACGAACCCCTCGGACGACGTCTTCTACAACAGCTCGCTGCTCTGGAAGGCGGGGGAGGGGGCGACGCAGGTCTACGACAAGGTGCATCCCGTCCCGTTCGCCGAGTACATGCCGGACCGCGCGTTCTGGCGGATGTTCGCTCCGGACCTGGTCGACCTGGTGAGCCGGGACTACTCGATCGGCACCCGTCCCAACGTCTTCGACGTGAACGGCGTCCTCGCAGGCATCGCGATCTGCTTCGACATCTCGGACGACGCGCTGACGAACGCGATGGTCGACGGGGGAGCCCAGGTCATCCTCGGGCAGACCAACAACGCCGACTTCGGCCGGACGGACGAGAGCGTCCAGCAGCTCGCCATCGCTCGCCTGCGGGCCATCGAGACCGGGCGCAGCGTGGTCAACATCTCGACCGTCGGGACGAGTGCGATCATCGGGCCGGACGGCGCGACGATCGACTCCCTGACATGGTTCGAGCCGGGTGCCATGGTGGACGAGGTCCCCCTCAGCTCCACCACGACCCCGGCTCTGGTGTGGGCGCGAGACCTCGGCTGGTACTTCCTGGCCGCCGGTCTCATCGGCATGGTCTCGTTCGTCCTCAGGACGCGCAAGCCGCGACGCCGTTCCCGCTGACCGGCGCTACGCGCCGATCTTGTGCTCGCCGCGCCTGGCGCGCAGATAGGCGAGCCGCTCCTCGAGCAGCTCCTCCAGCTCCGCGCGGGTCCGGCGCTCGAGCAACATGTCCCAGTGGGTGCGCGGAGCCTTCTGCTCGCCCTTGTCCACGACGACCGGCTTCGAGTCCACCATCAGAGTGGCCTCGTGACCGCAGGAGCGGCACTCCCAGGTCTCCGGCGCTTCCGCATCGGCCGAGAACACCATGTCGGTGTCGTGGCCGCAGTTCGCGCAGTGGTACTCGTACGTCGATCGCGGGGAGAAGACGACGCCTTCTTCGCTCTGCAGGCTCTGGGATCCGAGCCGCATTCCTCGCAAGCTTCGATCTGCCATTGTGTGGTCTCCTCTCGCTGTGCTTCCCCAGTGTCAACGTCGTACCTGGAGGTGGTCTTCCCGTCCCTGCCATTGCCAGAGAATCCTCAGGTCGGAGGCGTATTCCGCGGTTCCTGAGGGCGTGGCCGACGGGCGCTGAGGAAGGCGTGGACGGCCGCTCGGGCGAGGTCGGTGCGGTCGGTCACGAGCCCGTCGATCCCGAGCGCGAGGAGCTGCTCCATCCGCTCCGGATCGTCGATGGTCCAGAGGTGGATCTCGCAGCCGGTCACCCGCAGCCGGGCGAGGATCCGCGGCTCGGCGACGCGGAGGCCGAGCGCGCGCTCGGGCACCTGGAGCGCGTCGATGCCGCGGAGAGCGAGACGCACGGGTTGGGCGGCGCCGAGGTGGGCGGCGACCAGGGCGACGACGAAGCGGACCGCCGACGCCGAGGTCGCGGCGCCGGGAAGACGGCGGAGGGCCGCTGCTCGACGGATCTCGGAGAACGAGGTGATCAGGACGCGCTCCGCGGCGGCGGCGCCGGACACCGCCGCGACGACCGGGTCGATCGCGTCCCGCGACTTCACGTCGATGTTGAAGCGCGCGCGGGGGAGTGCGGCGAGGGCCTGCTCGAGAGAGGCGAGCCGGGCGCCGCCCGCCAGTCGGAGGTCGGCGAGCTCCTCCCACCGGGTGGCGGCGACGACGTGGCGGCGGCCGGAGCGGTCGATCACCTCGGCGTCGTGGACGAGCACGGCGACCCCGTCGAGGGAGGCGCGCGCGTCCGTCTCGAGGAGGTCCGCACCCGCGGCGAAGGCGCGTTTTAAGGCGGCGAGCGTGTTGCCCTCGGCCTGCGGGCCGAACCCGCGATGCGCGATCACCCGGGGGGTCGGCCCGCTCAGGGCGAGGGGTCGCTCAGGGGTGCGCATCGCGGACCGGGTCCGTGGCTAGACGGCCGGCGGCGGGGGAGTGGGCGCCGAGCCGGGGGCTCCGTCGGTCGTCGCGGGCGCCACGGGGGCGGACGTGTCGGATCCGGGCTCGACAGGAGTGGAGCCGACGGACCCGGATGCGGCAGGCGCGGACGCCGCAGGCGCCGACGGGGGTGCCGCGTCCTGCGGGCGGACCGCCGGGGCGGACTGGCCGCGCTGGCCGAGCGCGCCTCCGATGCCCTTCAGCGCCTCGGTGAGCTCGCTCGGGATGACCCAGAGCTTGTTCGCGCTGCCCTCGGCGATCTTGGGGAGTGTCTGGAGGTACTGGTACGCGAGGAGCTCGCTGTCGGGGCGGCCCTCGTGGATGGCGTGGAAGACGGTGGTGATCGCCTTGGCCTCACCCTCGGCCCGCAGGACCGCCGCCTTCGCCTGGCCCTCCGCAGCGAGGATCGCGGCCTGGCGCTGACCCTCGGCGTTCAGGATCTGGGACTGCTTGGTGCCCTCGGCGGTGAGGATCACGGCTCGACGGTCGCGCTCGGCGCGCATCTGCTTCTCCATCGAGTCCTGGATGGAGAGGGGCGGGTCGATGGCCTTGAGCTCCACGCGTCCGACGCGGATGCCCCACTTGCCGGTGGCCTCGTCGAGGACGATGCGCAGCTGCCCGTTGATGTTGTCGCGGGAGGTCAGCGCCTCCTCGAGGTTCAGGCCGCCGACGACGTTGCGGAGCGTGGTGGTGGTCAGCTGCTCGACCGCGCCGAGGTAGTTGGCGATCTCGTAGGTCGCCGCCCGGGCGTCCGTCACCTGGAAGTAGACGACCGTGTCGATCGAGACGACGAGGTTGTCCTCAGTGATCACGGGCTGGGGCGGGAACGAGACGACCTGCTCGCGCAGATCGATCAGCGGGCGGACCCGGTCGATGAACGGCACGACGAGATTGAGGCCCGGCAGCAGGGTCTTGTGGTACTTGCCGAGGCGCTCCACGACCCCGGCGGTGGCCTGGGGGATGATGCGGACCGCTCGGAAGAGGACGACCAGGGCGAAGAGGACGACGGCGGCGACGACGACGATCGTCACGACGGAGGACGGTGTCACGGTGTGCTCCTTTCGGCGGGGACGACGACCGCGGTCGCGCCCTCGATGGCGGTGACGACGACTCTCTCGCCGACTCCGAGTGTGCGGTCCTCGACGAGCGGGGACAGGCGGACGGTCCAGGTCTCGCCGTTGGCGAGCTTGACCTGGCCGGCTCCGGGGCCGGCGAGGACGACGCTGCCGGAGAGCCCGAGGAGAGCGTCCGCTCCGCTGGGGGTGGGATCGCCGCCCCGTTTCAGCAGCCGCAGCAGCGGCGGCCGGACGGTGAACAGCAGGAGGGCGGCGAGGACGGCCGCGACGGGGACCTGGACCCAGAAGGGAGCCCCGACCAGCCCGGTCAGCAGTCCGCCGATGCTGCCGACGGCGAGCATCAGGAACGTGAACTCGAGAGTGATCATCTCGACGATCACGAAGATGAGGATCAGCGCGAGCCAGAGGATCCACGCGTACTGGGTGACAGCGTCCATGCTGTGTGCTCCTTCCCCTCGACGAGCATTCCCAGGCTATCAACGCCCCCCGGACGAGGGCTGGGAGAGGGGGTGCGCCGACGGTCTCGAGGCCCTTGGTAGACTCCTCCGTCGGGCCGTGGCCCGTCATCGTGCCCGATCCGGTCTCCGAGCCGGCGTTCTGGAGGAATACCCGTGTCCAATCCCCTCGCCCCCGGCTCCTTCGACGGCAAGCGCGCTCTCGTCACCGGGTCGTCCCGCGGCATCGGCGCCGACACGGTCCGCTACCTGGCCGAGGCCGGAGCCCGCGTCGTCGTCAACTACCGCTCGAAGGCGCCGCGCGCCGACAAGCTCGTCGCGCAGATCGTCGAGGCCGGCGGCACCGCCATCGCCGTCGGCGCCGATCTCACCGACGCCGACTCGCGCGCCGAGCTCTTCTCCCGCATCGAGAAGGAGTACGGAGGACTGGACGTGCTCGTCCTGAACGCCTCCGGCGGCATGGAGAGCAACATGGGGGAGGACTACGCGATGGTCCTCAACCGCGACTCGCAGGTCGCCGTGCTCGACGCGGCGCTGCCGCTGCTCTCCGAGGGATCTCGTGTCGTGTTCGTCACGAGCCACCAGGCGCACTTCATCCGGACCACGCCCACGATGCCCGAGTACGAGCCCGTCGCGCTCTCCAAGCGCGCCGGCGAGGACGCCCTGCGCGAGCGGATCGGTGAGCTCGCCGAGCGCGGGATCGAGTTCGTCGTCGTCTCGGGCGACATGATCGAGGGCACCATCACCGCGACCCTGCTGGAGCGCGCGAACCCGGGCGCGATCAGCTCGCGTCGCGAGTCGGCCGGCAAGCTCTACAACGTGCAGGAGTTCGCGGCCGAGGTCGCTCTGGCGGCCGTCGAGCCGATCCCCGCGGACAACACCCGCCTCGTCGGCGACATCTCCGACTTCGCCTGATCGCCTTCGCGGAATGACCCCGGCGCGCGGGTCTGCGATCCTCGACGGATGACTCCGATGGACGGCAGCGGACCGGCATCGGGGGAGTCCGTCCGCGCCGACGGGTTCCGCACATCGGCAGCCTCCGGGCGGCGTGGCGACTTCGACAGGGACGGCGAGACGAGCATCCTCCTCGACGCCGTCGCGGTGATGGCGAACTGGAGGAGGCGCTCGCCCTTCCGGTGCCGCGCCTTCCGGCGGACGCCCGAGAGGACCGAGACCTACTGCCGGAGCCGCTGGCGGCCCGCCTGGCCTTCCCGCTGAACCTGCCGGTCTGGGGACGGCCGAGCGACGGGTATCGGATGACCGGCGCGTCGATCGACGGCGCGCTCACCGTGATCCGTCTTCGGAACCAGGCCGACGACGGTGTCCGCGGCACGATGACCGTCGATCCGCGGTTGCGGCTGGTCACGCGCTTCGACACTCCGACCGAGACGTGCTGGTACGAGGACGTCGAGGCGTGGGTGGAGCATTCGCCGATCCGCTGATGACGTTCCGGACCGTCGGGCGGCCTCAGTCCCGGTCCGTCCGGCCCCTCCGCCGTTATCCGATAATGCACATTATGTCAGTTCGACCGAAGCCCCGGTCGGCAGGATGGCGATCGGCTCCCCTCAACGCTCCTGCGACAGGACGTCATCGATCGCCGCCGCGCTCCGATGGCAGACCGGGCGCTTCGACGGTGAGGCCTCGGATCACCGCGGCGACGACCAGGCGCTGCGTGAGTTCGGCGCTGGTGTCCACGGGCCACTGGCTCACCGACCCGACGTGCGCCGCGACGACGGCCTTCGCCAGGACGGCGGACTCGACGGCGGGGACGCGGCCGTGCACGGCGGCGAGGGCGGCGAAGCGCTCGCCCAGCTCGCGCGAGACGCGGTCGTCGTCGATCATCATCCGCTCGGCGAACTCCGGGTCCGCGGCAGCGCGTGCCAGGAGCACCGACCGCAGGGAGAACCACTCGCGGCTGGACGGGAGCGCGTCGAGGAGGGAGCGTACGGCGCCGTCGAGGGTCGCCGCGCGGTGCTCCTCCTGCAGCTGGACGTCGAGGGCCTCCTGCAGGCTCCCCCACACTCTCGCGGCCTGCTCCTCGTGGAGTGCGAGGAAGAGCTGGTCGACACCGGCGAAGTTCGAGTAGAACGCGCCGCGGGTGAAGCCCGCCTGCGCGCAGATGTCCTCGACGCGCTGGCCGATGGTGCCCGTGCTCTCGAAGAGCTCGGCGGCCGCGGCGAGGAGACGTCGTCGCGTCTCGCTCCTCCGCCGGACCGGAGCCTGCTCGCCTGTGACCACGCCCCCAGCCTATTCGGATCCTTGCGCTGGATGGGCCTTTTCAGTACGTTTCGTTTCCAATGCATACCGTATCGAGAACTGGAACGCCCGAACCTCGACGGCGACGGTCCCGGTGGCTGCCGACCGCGACCGTCGTGCTCATCGGGGCGGTCCTCGCCTGGCTGAACCGGGTGGAGTGGTGGGGGTGGCTCGTCGTCGCGGCGGCCGCGGTCCTGATCGCGGCCGTCTCGCGGAGATGGCGGCACCGGCACTGGATGCTGCGTACGGCGGCCTGGGTCGCGTCCGCAGGGCTCGTCGGAGCCGTCGCCCTCGCCGCGGGTCCTCTCCCGGCGACGCGGACGCTCGCCGGTCCGCACAGCGCCCCGGTCATGACCCGGCAGGGCGACGTCGTCGGTGTGCACGACGCCGCGGCCGGGGTCGACGCCTTCGCGGGGATCCCCTACGCCGCTCCCCCGGTCGGCCCGCTGCGCTGGGAGGCGCCCCGCCCGGCCCCGCAGCGGTCGGCGACCCTCGTGGCCGACGACTTCGGCCCCTCCGCCGTTCAGCCGGAGCCGACGTTCCTCTCCCGAGCGGCGACCCGCGTGCTCGACCTGCCGCTGGAGGAGACGCTCCTCGGCGGGTACGCGACGGACGAGGACAGCCTCCGCCTGAACATCTGGACGCTGGCCGGCGGAGCGGGCGACTCCCGCCCGGTCCTCGTCTACCTCCACGGCGGCGCGTTCGTCTCGGGGTCCGGCGCCCTCCCCGCCTACGACGGCGCGGCACTCGCCTCCCGGGGCGCGGTGGTCGTCACCGTCGCCTACCGTCTGGGCGTCCTCGGATTCCTCGCCGGTGATGTGCTCGGCGGCGGCACCCCGGGGAACCAGGGACTGCTCGACCAGGTCGCCGCTCTGCAATGGGTGCAGGACAACATCGCCGCTTTCGGCGGGGACCCGGGGCGGGTGACGGTCGCCGGCCAGTCCGCCGGCTCCGGCAGCGCCTGCATCCTCGGGGCCTCGCCCCTGGCGGCCGGCCTCCTCCACGGGATCATCGGGGAGAGCGGAGGATGCCTGGGGTCGGCGGGAGACCGCGAGGCCGGCGACCTCTACGACGACGCCGCCACCGCACGGGAGGCGGCTGCGCGCCTGAGCGAGGCGCTCGGCGGGGCGAGCCTCGCCGAGATGAGGGCCCTGCCGGCCGAGCGCATCGTCACGGCCGCCGCTGGCCTCTCGCAGCACTGGTGGCCCTCGATCGACGGCGTCGTCCTCCCCGACACGCCGCTCGCCGTCTACGAGGCCGGTCGGCAGAACGACGTCCCCCTCCTGCTCGGCAGCAACTCCGACGAGACCTCGCTCGATCTGCTGGGAGGCGTCGACCCGGATCCGAACGCCTACGAGCAGGAGGTGCGCCGGGAGCACGGAGACGACGCAGACCGATTCCTCGCGCTGTACCCGGGTGCCGTCGAGGACCAGGTCGTCGACTCCCGGCTGCGCGCCGGCAGCGACCGGACGATGACCGCCCCGATGCGGCTCTGGGCGCTGACGGCCGCCCGGACCGGGCGGGCGGGCGTCCACGCCTACATCTTCACGCGCACTCCCCCGGAGAGCGGACTCGAGCGGTTCGGCGCGTACCACGGCGCCGAGGTGATGTACGCGTACGGGAACCTCGGGGCGGACGGCGACGCCGACTACACGGACGTCGACCGCCGGCTCGAGCAGGAGATGACCGCGCGCTGGCTCGCGTTCGTCTCCCACGGCGATCCGGACGCCGCCGGCCGCGAGCGGTGGCCGGCCGTCCAGGAGGATCCGGACAGCGTGCTCGAGTTCGGCGACGTCGTCCGGGTCGCCGGGCGCCCGTCCCCCGACGCGGTCGACTTCTGGCTCGCGGGGACGGGCTGACGCGGGGGCGCTCCTCGCGGCGGAACCCTCCGGTCAGCGGGGAGCCTCCGCTCAGAGCTGCCCGACGAGGTGCGCCTGCCGGCCGTCGCGCGCGAAGACCGGGATGACGGCCAGCGGCGCGTCGGCGACGATCCACTGCCCGCCCTCGCGCTCGGCGCCCGTCGAGAGCTCCGTCCAGCGCGCCCCGGCGGGCAGGTAGACCCGTCGGGAGACGGCTCCGGCGTGCGTGACCGGAGCCACCAGCAGGTCCGAGCCGAAGAGGTACTGGTCGGCCAGATCCCAGGCCTCCGGGTCCCCCGGGAACTCGTGGAACACCGCGCGCAGCACCGGCTGGCCCAGCTCGTGCGCCTCCCGCATCGCCTCCCGCGTGTACGGGCGCAGGGTCTCGCGCAGATGCAGCAGGCGGGTGAGGATCGGCGTGGCCTCCTCGCCGAAGCTCCACACCTCGTTCGCGGCTCCGGTCGCGGCGCGGCGGCTCCCGTCGGCGGCCGTGACCGGGGCCGACGGCGCGCGGTCGCCGTGGAGGCGCATCACCGGGCTGAACGCGCCGAACTGGAACCAGCGCACGACGAGCTCTCGGAAGGCCGGATCGGACGGGTCTCCCCCGGCGAATCCTCCGATGTCGGTCGTGAACCACGGAATCCCCGCGACGCCCATGTGGATGCCGGCCGTGATCTGGTGGCGCAGGTCCGCGAAGGTCGAGTGGATGTCGCCCGACCACACGAGCGCGCCGTAGCGCTGGCTGCCCGCCCACGCGGTGCGGACGAGGTTGACGATCGCGGTCTCCCCGCCCTCGCTCTGCCCCTCGAAGAAGCCGCGGGAGAACGCCTGCGGGTAGAGGTTGCCGACCTGGACGGCGGGGCCGGCGGCGTAGCGGTAGTTGTCGAAGTCGTAGACGCCGTACTCGGGCTCGGCCTCGTCGAGCCAGAAGAGCCGGATCCCGTGCTCGCCGTAGTTGCGCCGGCACGCCTCCCAGACGAACCTCCGGGCGGCGGGGCTCGTCGCGTCGTAGAACGCGCTCGGACCCTCGAACTGCATGTGCAGGTCCAGGCCCCGCTCAGCCTTGACGAGGAGGTTCCCCTTCTTCATCGCGATGTAGTTCTCGGACTCGACCGACACCTGCGGCCAGACCGAGACCATCAGCTCGATCCCGAGCTCGCGCAGCTCGGCGACCATGGCGGACGGATCCGGCCAGAACTCCTCCTCGAAGCGGAAGTCGCCCATGTGCGGCCAGTGGAAGAAGTCGGCCACGATCACGTCCATCGGCAGGCCGCGGCGCCGGTGCTCGCGGGCGACCTCGAGCAGCTGCTCCTGGTTCCAGTAGCGCAGCTTGCACTGCCAGAAGCCGAGGCCGTGCTCGGGCATCATCGGGACGTGCCCGGTCGCGTCGGCGTAGGCCCGGGTGATGTCGGCCGGGGTCTCCCCCGCGGTCACCCAGTAGTCGAGCTGCTGGGAGGACTCGGCGGACCACTCCGTGCGGTTGGCTGCGAAAGTCGCGCGGCCGATCGCGGGGTTGTGCCAGAGGAACCCGTAGCCGCGGCTCGACAGCACGAACGGGACGCTCGACTGGGAGTTGCGGTGCGCGAGCTCGAGCGTGCAGCCCTTCAGATCGAGGATGTCCTGCTGGTACTGCCCCATCCCGTACAGCTTCTCGTCGGGGGACGTCTCGAACAGCGCGGTCAGCCGGAAGTCGCCGCCCAGGTGCGGACGCTGCTCGCGGGCGCGCAGCTTGAGCGCTCCCCCGCTCCCGAGCTCTCGGAAGAGCAGCTCCCCCCGACGGTCGTAGAAGGAGAGGGAGCAGGAGAGCTCGTGGTAGCCGGTCTGGTACCCGTAGCCCTCCTGCTGCTCGAGGACGACGGTGATGCCGCCGGCGCGCAGCGTCGCCCGCGGTCCCTCGATCGAGACCTCCGGCGCGCGGCGCTCGGGGGCGATCAGCGCCCAGTCGGTGTCGAGGACCTCCCCGGACCGGCGGGCGCGGACCCGGACACTGTCCCTCCCCCACGGCTCGACGACGACGGTCTCGCCGTCGCCGCGCCAGACGAGGCGGTCCCCCTCGAGCGCGAACGCGTCGGTGTCCATGTGCTCCTGCTTCCTCGAGTCGGGCACGGCGCTCAGTCCTTGACCGCGCCGGCGGTGACCCCGGCGGCGACGTAGCGCTGGGCCACGATCAGCAGCACGGCGGCCGGGATGGAGGCGATCACGGCGGTCGCCATGATCCCGTTCCAGTTGGTGGTGGTCGATCCGATGTAGCGGTAGAGGCCGAGGGTGAACGGCACGATGCTGTTGCCCGAGGTGAGCGAGTTCGCGTTGAGGAAGTCGGCCCAGGCGAACAGGAACGAGAACAGGCCCGCGGTCACGATCGAGTTCCGGCTCAGCGGGATGACGATCGAGACGAAGGAGCGCCAGTTGCTCGCACCGTCGATCCGCGCGGCCTCGATCAGCTCGTCGGGGATGCCGAGCATGAAGGCCCGGAGGATGATCACCGCGAACGGCACGGAGGCGGTCGCGTCGGCGAGGATGAGGCCCGGATAGGTGTTGAGCAGCCCCAGCGCGTTGTAGATCGCGAAGAGCGCGGTGACCAGGACGATCCCGGGGATCATCTGGGCGAGGAGGAACACGAACATCACGACGCCGGTCCCCCGCACCCGGAACTTCGCCATCGCGAAAGCGGCGGGCAGAGCGATCGCCAGGGTCAGGATCACGCAGCCGATCGAGATCACGAGGCTCGTGATCAGGTTCGGCAGCTGCGTCGAGAACGCCTGCACGTACCCGTCGAGGGTCGGGTCGCCGGGGAACAGGCTCGGCGGGGTCTGGATCAGGTTCTGCGGCTTGGTCAGCGAGACGTTGACCATCCAGTAGAGCGGGAAGAGGAGGAAGCCGCAGAGCACGATCGCGATGACCACGTCGATCCCGCGGCGCAGCCCTGTGGTGTGCCGGTTCATCCGAGGTCCTCCTTGCGCTGGGCGCGGATGTAGATCACGCCGAAGACGAGGGCGACGATCACGAGGATCTGGCCGGCCGCCGCTCCGACTCCGAACTGCAGGTCGGTGAAGGACTGCTCGTAGGCCCAGGTCGCGAGGGTGTGCGAGCTGTTGGCCGGGCCTCCCTTGGTGAGGATCCAGATGACGTCGAACACCTTGATCGTGTAGACGAGGCCGAGGAGGAGCGTGACGGAGGTCACCGGTCGCAGCAGCGGCCAGGTGATGCTCCAGAAGGACCGCCAGCGCGAGGCGCCGTCCAGTGCCGCGGCCTCGTAGAGGCTCTCGGGGATGCCCTGCAGGCCTCCGTGCAGCAGCACCATGTTGAACGGGATGCCCAGCCAGATGTTGGCGATAATGACCGCCCACAGCGAGACGGACGGATCGGTCAGCCAGCCGACCGGCGTGCCGATCGCGGCGTTCAGGATGCCGAACTGCTGGTCGAAGATCCAGCGCCAGGCCGTCGCCGAGACGATCAGCGGCAGGAGCCACGGCAGCAGGATGAGGGAGCGGAACGTCGCCGAGAGCGGGAACCGGCGGCTGAAGAACAGCGCCAGGGCCATGCCGATCGTGAACTGGCCCACCAGCGAGACCACGGTGAAGACCACGGTGTGCCAGGCGATGCTCGCGAAGATCGGATCGGTGACGACCGTGACGTAGTTGTCGAAGCCGACGAAGGGGGCGATCCCGGTCACGAAGGACGACGGTCCGAAGTCCTGGAGGCTGAGGACGACGCCGCGGATGATCGGGTAGACGAAGAAGACGGCGAGGAAGATCACCACGGGCGCCATGAAGGCGGCGGCGGCGAGGCGGAGGTGGGAGCGGGGTCGGCGGCGGGCGGGCGGCCTGGTGGCCGCCCCGCCCGCGACCGGCGCCGTGAGCACGGCGGGGTCGGTCATGCGGCCGCTACTTCAGGCTCGCCGCGGCGTCGTCGAGGGCCGCCTGCGGCGTCTTCGAGCCGGTCAGCGACTCCTGGATCGCGGTCCAGAGCGCCTTCGAGGTGTCGGGGTAGGCGACGCCGAGGTCGCTGGTGCGTCCCTGCGCGACCGAGATGGCCTCCACCCACGGCTGGAGCGCGGGGTCCTCGGTCGCCTGTTCGGCGGCCGCGTCGGCGTACGGCATGATGTACGACTGGCCGGCCGCCCAGGCCTTCAGGCTGTCGGGCTGGATGACGCACTGCGCGAACTCCGTGGCGAGGGTCTGCTTCGCGGCGTCGGAGGCGACCACCTCGACGAACTCGCCGCCGAGCGGGCTCGGTGCCGCTCCCCCGTCCTTCGCCGGGATCGGCACGACGCCGTAGTCGATGCCCGCCTCGTCGAGGGCGGAGAGCTGCCAGGTGCCGTTGACCATCATCCCGAGCTTGCCCGCGAGGAACTGGTCGCGGACGTCCTGCTGGTTGGCGTTGACGTTCGCCTGCGAGGCCGAGCCGCTCTTCACCAGGTCGGTCCAGAGCGCGAGCGCCGAGACGGCGTCGTCGGAGGAGATGTCCTCGAGGGTCGCACCGGAGCCCCAGAAGAAGGGCAGGAACTGGAAGGTGCCCTCCTCGGTGCCGACCGCGGAGAAGCCGAGCCCGGTGACGTCGCCCGCGGTGAGGGCCTTCGCGGCGGTGGTCAGCTCGTCCCAGGTCGTCGGCGGAGTGACGCCGGCTGCCTCGAAGAGCGCCTTGTTGTAGAAGAGCGCGAGGGTGTTCGAGCCGATCGACGAGCCGTAGGTCTTCCCGTCCAGCTGGCCGGCGGCGAGCACGTTCGGGAGGACGTCGCTGGTGTCGAGCCCGGAGGCGGCGTTGTCGACGAGCAGGCCGGTGTCGGCGAACTTCGCGACGTTGGGGTTGTCGAGGACGACCAGGTTCGGCGTGGTCTTCGACGCGGCCGACTGCAGGAGCTTGGTGGTGAGGTCGGGGTCGGAGGTGCGCTCGAGGGTGATCCCGGTCGAGGCCTCGCAGCCGGCCAGGAGCTGGCCGTAGGGGGAGGACGCGTCGTACTGGGTGAAGCTGTCCCAGAGGGTGAGCGACTTCGACGAGTCGTCGCCCGCTCCCTGTGCGCTGCACGCGCTGAGGGCGACTCCGGCGATGAGGACGAGGGAGGCGGCGCCTGCGGCTCGTCGGATGCTGTTCTTCACGGTATTCCTCTCTGAATACGGTCGGAACGAGCGGAGCGCTCGCGCCGGGAAGACCCTCCGGGGGCGCCCGCTGGGGCGGTCCGTTCGGAAGTCGTGGCGAGCCTAACCGAGTCGGAGAACCGGTTCAATAGATTTCGGAGAACCGGTTCACCGACCGCCCGGGGAACGCCCCCGGCGACCCGGTCGACGTCAGCCGCGCGCCCGCCGCCACGAGGGGACGACGCCCCGGCTGGTGCCCGGCGAGAAGGGCGCGGTGGTGCCGAGGTCCACGACCACCGCGGGCAGCAGCTCCGTCACTCCCGGAGTCGCGGTGCCGGCGAGCTCGTCGAGCACCAGGTCGACCGCCCGCGAGACCATCTCGTCGCCGGGCAGGTCCACCACGGTGACCGGCTGGTCGGCGTGCCGCATCACCGCCTCCGGGGCGATGGTCATGATCGAGCAGTCCTCCGGGACGCGCAGGCCCAGGCCACTGAGGCGCTGCAGGAACGGCTCGAGCACGCCCGGCCCGTGAGTGACCACGGCGCTCAGGCCGGGGAGCTGCTCCTGCGCCTGCTCGAACCAGTCGTCGACGTCGTCGGTGCTGGGGATGACGGCGCCCCGCACGCCGCGCAGGCGGCACTGGTCGAGGAAGCCCTCGCGGAACCGCAGGGCGAAGGCGTAGCCGCTCTCGTAGGCGTCGGGGCCCATCCCGAGGACCGCGATCTCGACGTGCCCGAGGTCGGCGAGGTGGTCGACGGCGACCCGCGCCGCGCCGTCGAAGTCGAGGTCGATCGCGCTGAACGGGCTGCCCTCGCCCGGGTAGCCGACCAGCGCGGTCGGCAGGCCGATGCTCGCGAGGACCGGCAGCCGGGGGTCGTCCCGGCGGATGTCCATCACGACGAGCGCATCGGCGAGGACGTCGCGCGCGAGCTCCCCCTCGCCCGTGCCCATCATCAGCAGGTCGAAGCCGCGGGCGCGGGCCGCGTACATCGCCGCCCGCACGAAGCGCATGAAGACGTCGACATCGGTCTGCCGCGACTCCGGATCGACGGAGGCGAAGAAGCCGAGGATGTTCGTGCGCCGCAGCGCCAGGGCCCGCGCCATCGGGTCGGGCCGGTAGCCGAGCCGCTCCACGCTCGCGAGCACGCGCAGGCGGGTCGCCTCCGGGAGCTTCTTGTTGCCGGAGAGCACGTAGGACACCGTGCTGCGGGCCACCCCCGCATCGGCCGCGACGTCGCGAATGGTCACCATGGGCTCAGCGTAGTGAGGGCGCGGCGACGGGAGGGCCCGCCGGCGACCCCCTCGACCGGTGGGCAGCAGCGTGCATACAAGGGCGGTCCGGCCGTCCCGCCGTGGGTGGAGAGCCGTCCGCCGCGAGCCGCGCGACGGCGCCGACGGACGCAGGCCGCGGACGAGCAGTCGGTCACGGTTGCGCGCGGGTCCGACGGGCACGTACGGTCGACCCGTACCTCGTCGCGAGCCGCGACGTCGGTGCGGCCGCTATACCGGCCGATCCAGCGGCTCGCGGTCACGGGGGCTCCCCGCACGGAAGACGGACTCTTGCGCTCCAGCACCGGTACTGCGTCCACGACGCAGCAGCTGCTCTCGCACTGACGTCCCCCGTGCCCGCCCCTCAGGGGCGAGCCGTTGCTCCTTCGGAGTCCGGTGGTCGTCGTGCGCCGACACCGACCCCTGGAGCACCGTGCCCTCCACTTCCCGCACCACCCCGCCCGCCGTCGTCCTCCACGACTGCACGTTCGCCTGGCCCGACGGCTCCGTCGTCCTCGACCGCGTCACCGCTGCGTTCGGACGCGGGCGCACCGGTCTCGTCGGCGCGAACGGCGCCGGCAAGTCGACCCTCGTCCGCCTCGTCACCGGCGGCCTCTCCCCCACCGCCGGGAGCGTCTCGACGACGGGACCCGTCGACCTGCTGCCCCAGCGCCTCCGGCGAGGGCCCGACGACACCGTCGCCGATCTCCTCGGGATCCGGCATCGCCTGGACGCTCTGCACGCGATCCTCCGCGGCGACGCGGATCCGCGGCACTTCGAGGTGCTCGCGGACGACTGGGACCTCGAGGCCCGAGCGCTCGCCGCACTCGGCGACGCCGGTCTCGACCTGGGGGAGGCGGACCTGCTGCGGCCGGTCGCGACCCTCTCCGGAGGGCAGGCCGTCCTCACGGCCGTGACCGGCGTCCGGCTGCGCGGTCGGCCGATCGCCGTGCTCGACGAGCCGACGAACGACCTCGACCGGCGCTCCCGAGGGCTTCTGCTCGACCTGGTCGACCGGTGGCGCGGGACGCTCGTGCTCGTCAGCCACGACCGGGAGCTGCTCGAGCACGTCGACGAGGTCGCGGAGCTGCGCGACGGGGCGGTCCGCACCTCCGGCGGGACGTTCTCGGCGTTCGAGGAGCGGCTCGCCCTCGAGCAGGCGGCCGCGGAGCGCGATCTGCGCGACGCCGACCGGCTTCTCCGCGCCGAGCGGCGGCAGCGCATCGAGGCCGAGACGACCATCGCCCGCCGGGCGCGGGCGGGGGCGCGATCGGCGGAGTCGATGCCCGCGATCCTCGCGAACGCGCGGAGAGGACGAGCCGAGGCGACCGCGGGACGGCTGCGCTCCGGGCACGGGGCCGCGGAGGCGCGGGCGCGCGAGCAGGTCGACGCCGCGTCGCGAGCAGTCCGGGACGACGACCGGGTCCGCCTCGACCTGCCGGACCCCGGGGTCGCGGCCGGGCGCCGTCTGGCGGAGGTGACGGTGCGCGGCCGGACGACGGTGCTCCAGGGGCCGGAGCGGATCGCCGTGGTCGGCGCGAACGGGACGGGGAAGACCACCCTGCTCGAGCACCTCGTCGGGGCGCCGGGTGCGCGGGAGCATCCGCTCGCCGGCACCACGGCCCGAGCGCTGACGGAGCGGGTCGGCTGGCTCCCCCAGCGCCGCGAGGGACTCCTCGACGAGGAGGCCACCGTGCGGGAGCACGTCTCCCGGGCCGCGCCGGATCGTCCGGCGGTCGAGCTGCGGAACGCCCTCGCGCGGCTCCTGGTGCGCGGCAACGTGGTCGATCGGAGGATCGCGTCGCTCTCGGGCGGCGAGCGGTTCCGCGTCGCGCTCGCCGGGCTCGTGCTGGCGCAGCCCGCTCCGCAGCTGCTCGTGCTCGACGAGCCGACGAACGATCTCGATCTCGCCACGACCGACCACCTCGTCGACGTTCTCGCCGCCTGGCGGGGCGGCCTAGTCGTCGTCAGCCACGACGAGGCGTTCCTCGACCGGCTCGGACTCCACTCCCGAGTGGTGCTCGACGCGGAGTGACGGCTGGTCCCCCGGCCCCCGGCGGTTCTGGCCTCGACCGTGCCCCTGCCGCCGGGGAGACTGGCCGGGCCCCTCCCGCCCCCAGCGAACGGACCGACGTGCTCACCGGACTCAGCGCCTTCCCCCTCACTCCGCTCCGCGACGACAGCATCGACGAGCGGTCGTTCGCCGCTCTCGTCGAGCGGCTCGCGCGGGCGGGAGTCGACTCGATCGGCGCCCTGGGCTCGACCGGCTCGGCTCCGTACCTGGACCGCGGCGAGCGCCGGCGCGCCGCCGAGATCGCCGTCCGCAGCGCCGGCCCGGTGCCGGTCGTGGTCGGGATCGGGGCGCTGCGCACCTCGCAGGTGCTGGCGCTCGCCGAGGACGCGCAGAGCGCCGGAGCGAGCGCGGTGCTCCTGGCGCCGCTCGGCTACCAGCCGCTGACGGACGAGGACGTGCTGGGGCTCTACGAAGACGTGACGGCTCAGCTCTCGGTGCCGCTCGTCGTGTACGACAACCCCGGGACGACGCGCTTCTCCTTCTCCGACGACCTCTACGGGGCCGTCGCCCGGCTGCCGCAGGTCGCCTCCCTCAAGATCCCCGGCGTGCCGGAGGGACCGGGCGCCGCGGCGGCGCGCGTCAGCGAGATCCGGGCGCGGGTGCCGGAGGGGGTCACCGTCGGGGTCTCGGGGGACGCCGCGGGTGCGCGCGGGCTGCTCGGCGGCTGCGACGCCTGGTACTCGGTGATCGGCGGCATCTTCCCGCGGACGGCGCTGTCGATCGCCCGGGCGGCGCAGTCGGGCGATGAGGCGGCCGCGATCGCGGGATCGGCACGCCTGCAGCCCGTCTGGGACCTCTTCGCGGAGCACGGCGGCAGCTACCGCGTGGTCGCGGCGATGGCGGAGCAGCTCGGTCTCGCCGAGGCGCGCTGCCTCCCGCGTCCGGTCCGCGGGCTCGGTGCACGGGCGCGGGCCCGGGTCGCGGAGGTCCTGGCGGAGCTGGGGCCGGTGCTGGAGTGATCCGCGGGCGGGTCGGCGGGAGGACGGCTCGGAAGGCGTGGTCGTTCCGGACAGCCGGAGGGGCGGGCCGGGGATGTCTCCGACCCGCCCCTCCGGCGGAGCACGCGACCTCAGCAGGCCTTAGACGCGCGGTAGGTGTTGCGTCCCGCCGCCACGAACAGCGCGTCGAGGACTCGGGCCTTGCCCGGCGCCACGGAGTAGCAGCTGCCGTCGAAGTCGGCGATGATGTCGGCCTTGCGCTCGACCGTGCTCGACCCGCAGTTGCGGAAGACGAGAGCGCGCTGGCGCAGGACGCCCTCGGGTCCGAGGGTGGCGCCGGTGGCCACCTCCTGGGCTCCGCACGCGTAGTTCCCGGCGCTCACGTACTGTCCGTTCGCGACCTCGGCCGCGGAGGCGGGCGTCGCGACAGCGACGACGCCGACGGAGGCGATGGCGCCCGTGAGGGCGAGGGTGGCAAGAGTTCGTCGAAGAGTCATGGTCGTTTCTCCTTCTGCTTCTCGGTCCCTTCACGCTGGCACCGGTCCGCCGACGAGCGCGAGGAACCTGGGAGCCTTCACACCGGGGGGCCAGACCGGTGCGGGGAAGTGCTCCCGAACGGAGCGAAAGGGTCGGAACCGGTGGGGCGGGCGATCAGGAACGGGCCTCTCCTTCGCTTCCTGAGCGCCTCGATCCGCCGCCGATGCGGTCGCCGAGCCGTGGATCGTTCCGCCCCTGCGGCGTCGTCCCTCCGCCGTCTCGCGACTGGCGCGCATCGACGGGTCGTCCGGCCGGTCCTCCGGCTAGCGTTGCAGGCACACCCCCCCCGCCGACCCGGACCGCTCCGCCGACCTCGTCGGTTCGCGGTCCCTGCACGAGGAGCCCCCGTGTCCCCCGACGATTCAGCAGTACCCCCCTCTCGAACTCCCGGCCTCCGGCGGCGCGCCGTCATCGGCGGCGCCCTCACGGGTGCTCTCGCTCTGGGCGCGGCGACGCTCCCGGCCGCCTCCGCCTCCGCCTCCCCCGTGCCCGGCCTGCCCGGGGAGAGGACCCGCACGATCAACGTGAGGACGAGGAACCGCGGCGTGCTCTACGACGTCCTCACGGTCTCGATCGCGGGCGACCTCGCGCGGATCTTCGTGCCGCAGACGGTGAAGCCGCGGCAGGCCGCGGCGGTACCGGTGATCTGGTTCATCCACTCCGCGCAGGCCGACCACACCTCGCTGTCCAGCGTCTTCGCGTACCCGGCCGAGCTCGCCGTCGAGCGGGGCGCCATCGCGATCTGCCAGACACTCGGCGGAACGATCTGGACCAACGACACCGCGCAGAAGCACCAGCGGAACGGCTACGCCTACCTCTCCGGCCAGTTCCCGATCGCCGCCAGCTACCTCTGGGCGATGTCGGCCGGCGGCGCGCTCGCCTGCGAGGACTACGGCGCGCGGGTCTTCCCCGGCATCAACGGCGTCTACCTGGTCAACGGCGTCTACGACCTCCGCGACACCCACGACCGCACGACGCGGGGCCGCATCTCGATCGGCGGTGCCTTCGGCGGCAGCACCGCTCAGATCGACTCCCACAACCCGAAGCGGCTGCCCGCCTCCGCCTGGGCCGGCGCGAACATCCGCGCGGTGGTGTCCGACACGGCCCACCCGGACCCGAGCGTGCCGCCGGCACTGCACGGGCTCGCCCTCGTGAAGAAGGCGACGGCCACGGCCAGGGAGGCGACCGTCCGGACGCACGCGCTCGGCCACAACGCACCGTCGTGGGTGAACCAGGACGGCATCGACGCGATCTTCCGCTGGCACGCCGGGCTGGCCGCCGCGCCGGCGCCGTCGGCGACGCCGACCCCGACGAAGACCCCCGTCGTCCGCCCGTCCACCGCGGGCCGCTGGGACTTCGACCAGGCGGACGCCCCGTACGCGGGAGAGCCGGGGTCCCCGTTCCGACCCCGCTGAGCGGTCCGGACGCGACGGCGTCCCTCGGGATGCGCTGACCGTCACGGGCCCGCGGCGGGAGCGCTCGGCCGCAGTGAGACCGGGCCTACGTCCCCTCCGCGGAGCTCCGCGGCGCCCTCTTCCGGACAGGGCCGCTAGAGGACATTGTCAGCGGCGGGACGGCCGTGCCACGGTTCGAGGACGGCCGATGAGGGCCGTCCCGATCGAAGGCAGCACATGCGCTCCAGCACCGTCCCTCGTCCGCCCGCCGTCCAGGACGGCACGTCGCAGCCGCGGGATCCAGGAGCGGCGCGGCGGCTCCGGCGGGGTCTGCTCGGGTTGACCGCGGCCGTCGCGCTCCTCGTCGGCACCGCCGTTCCTCTCGCGGCGGTCGCCGCTCCGTCCGCCCCTGTCCTCGGGGTGGCGGCCTGGGGAAGCGGCACCGACGGGAAGACCACGGTCCCGGCCGGGGTCGAGGGCGTCCTCTCCCTCGCCGCGGGCCGGACCCACAGCCTCGCCGCGAACGGCGACGGCGGGGTCGTCGCCTGGGGCCGCGGGTCGTACGGGCAGACCAGCGTCCCCGACGGTCTCACGGGGGTCGTCGCGGTCTCCGCCGGCGACTACAGCAGCCATGCGCTGAAGAGCGACGGGACCGTCGTCTCCTGGGGCTACGACGGCGACGGGCAGGTGTCGAGGAGTGCCGCGCTGACCGGGATCGTCGCGATCTCGTCCTCCCGCGACAACAGCCTCGCGCTCGGCAACGACGGCACCGTCACGTCGTGGGGCAGCAACGGGCTGGGCGAGGGCCTGGTCCCGGCCGGCCTCGGAGGCGTCACGGCCATCGCCGCGGGCCAGCGCCACAGCCTCGCCGTGTCCGGCGGGAGGGTGGTCGCCTGGGGCTGGGACCTCTACGGGCAGACCGACGTCCCCGCGGGGCTCGAGGGCGTGGTGGCCGTCGCGGCGGGAGAGACCCACAGCCTCGCGCTGAAGGAGGACGGCACCGTCGTCGCCTGGGGCGCGAGCTCCGACTCGGTCGTCGTCGACTACGGCCAGACCACGGTGCCGGAAGGCCTGTCCGGGGTCGTGGCGATCGCCGCCGCGTCCGACTACAGCCTCGCGCTGAAGGGCGACGGCACGATCGTCGGCTGGGGCCGGAGCTCGGCCGGGCAGCTGCAGTCCCCCGCCGGCCTCGCCGGCACGACGGCTCTCGCAGCCGGACCCGATCACGTGCTCGCCCGGGGCCCGCGTCCGGTCCTGACGGCGGATGCTCCTCCCGCGTCCGGGCCGCTCGGAGCGGCGGCCTCGTACACCTTCGCGGCCGACCGCCCCGCCTCGTTCGCGATCGCCTCCGGCTCACTCCCCGACGGCCTGACCCTCAGCGCGTCCGGGCTCCTCTCCGGCACGCCGACGACCGCGGGCACGTCCACCTTCGCCGTCTCCGCGCGGAACCCCTTCGGCGCCACCGTCGGGGCCCCGCACACGTTCGCCGTGGCGGAGACGACGGTCGCGCCGACCCTGGCCGGCGACCCGCCCGCCGCGACGGTGGGCACCCCGTACGACTTCGACTACAGCGTGACGGGCACACCGGCGCCGACGGTCTCGCTCGTCTCCGGAACGCTCCCCGCCGGCCTGAGCCTCGATGATCGTGGCGGCCTGACCGGGACGCCGACCGCCGACGGACGCTCCACCTTCACCCTGCGGGCCTCGAACGCTGCGGGGAGCGCGGAGACCACCAGCACCGTCGTCGTCTCCCCCGCCGCCGCTGCACCGGCGATCTCCGGCACCCCCGGGCCGGGCGTCGTCGGCACCGCCTACGACTTCGGCTACACCGTCTCGGGCTTCCCCGCGCCGTCGGTGGCCATCTCCTCCGGTGCGCTCCCGTCCGGCCTCACCCTGACTCCGGCCGGGCGCCTGACCGGGACTCCGTCCGCGCCGGGCACCTTCACGTTCACGCTGGCGGCCCGCGCCGGCACCGCCTCCGCGGAGACCACCAGCACCGTCACCGTCTCGTCGCCGACGGTCGCGCCGACCCTCTCCGGGACGGTCGCGGCCGGCGTCGTCGGCTCGGCCTACGACTTCCGCTACGCGGTGAGCGGTACGCCCGCTCCGTCGGTCTCCCTGGTCTCCGGCGCACTGCCCGCCGGGCTCACCCTCGACGCGACCGGGCGCCTCTCCGGGACGCCGACCACGGCCGGGACCACCACCTTCAGCATCCAGGCCGCGAACTCGGCGGGCACGGCTCGGGCGACGAGCACGCTGACGGTCTCGCCGAAGCAGGTCGCGACGAAGGCCGATCTGCGCGTCGACCTCTCCGGGCCGGCCTCTGCGGTGAAGGGGAGGACGCTCTCCTACACCCTCATCACGACGAACGCCGGTCCGGCTGCGTCTGGGTCGGTCGTCTCGCAGGTCGTCCTGCCCGCGGGTGTGCAGTTCGTCTCTGCGACCGGCTCGTACACCAGGGTCGGGAACGTCGTGGTGTTCCAGCGGGCCGGCCTGGCGGACGGGCGGACCGTGTCGGAGAAGATCACGGTGAGGGCGGCCGTCTCGGGCACGGCGACCGCGCTGGCGGCGGCGTTCTCGACGAAGACGCCCGACCCGTCCATCCGCAGCAACGCGGACACGGCGAGCACGACGATCCGCTGACCGCGGGAGCGTGACGGCGGGCGGTCCCTCGCGGGCCGCCCGCCGTTCTCGGTGCGGGAGCGTCGAGGTCCGCCGCGTCCGCGCCTCGTCTTCGACCGCTAGCCGGCCCGAGGGCGGTAGAAGCGCACGACCGGGAGGGCAGCCGTCGGAGCCTCGCGCACGACGATCTCGAGGCGCTGGATCAGGGCCGGGACGGTCGGCGTGGTCTCGAGCCGGCACTCGAGCTCTCCGTCGCGGCCCGGCAGGAGGAAGGCCGCCTGCGCCGCGGAGGCGCTCCAGAGCAGCCGCTCCACCAGCGGCCTCGCGGTCGGGTCCTCGGCGAGCCCGCCGATCTCCGCGATCGCCGCGGCGAGGCGGCGGGCGCGCACGTCGGCCGGCACATCGCTCAGCAGGTTGGGGCTGAACAGGGCGCCGCTGCCCGGCTCCTCCGCCCGGGTGAGGTCTCCCGCGACGATCGCGGCCTCGACGGCGGCGGCCGCGGCGAGCGTCGACGGGAGGAGGGTGATGGTCCGCGCCGGAGGAGCGGTGTCCTCGAGGGCGGCGCGGAGGAGTCCCGTCGCGGCGGCGGCGAGCTTCGCCCCGTTCGCGGTCGCGAAGACCACGGCCCCCAGGCCCGACTCCAGATGCCACCGCATGTTCGACGACCAGCCCGGCAGGCCGCCGGAGTGGTGGGCGATCCCGCCGAAGCGGACGTCGTGCTCGACGACGAGGCCGAACCCGTAGGCGGAGCCGTCGAGCGTGCTCTCGACGGCGCGAGGGCTCAGCGCGGGGACCGGCGTCCAGCCGCGCTGCATCTCGCGGCGGGACGCGCGGCTCAGCACCGGGTCGTCGTCCGCGCCGTCCTCGCCCTCGAACGCGGAGGAGAGCCAGCCGCTCCAGCGGGCGATGTCGCCGACCGTGCTGAACATGCTCGCGGCGCAGGCGCCCGCTCCGGTGTCGGTGACTGGGCGGGGCACCCAGGTCGCTCCGTCGTCGAAGGTGCTGAAGCCGGCCGCGAGGTCGGTGCCGTCAGGGTAGTCGCCGCTGTCGTAGCGGGTGTCGTGGAGGCCGAGCGGCTCGAGGATCGTCCGCGTCGCGAAGGACGGGAAGTCCTCCCCGGTCACGTTCTCGACGAGCACGCCGAGCAGCCAGAAGCCGATGTTGGAGTACTGGTAGACCTCACCCGGCCGCTCCGTGAAGGTCAGCCCGCGGCGGACGACCTCGAGGAACTCCTCCCGCGTCAGAGCCATGACGTCGTCGGCCCAGCCGTTGTCCTCCGGGAGCCCCGAGCAGTTGCTGAGGAGCATCCTGACCGTCACGGGCAGCGGCCGGCCCGCGGAGTCGAGCGGGTCGGTGAACTCCGGCACGTGGTCGGCGACGCGGTCGTCGAGGCGGAGCAGCCCGCGGTCGCGCAGGATCAGCACCGCCGCCGCCTCGAAGCTCTTCGACATGGAGGCGATGCGGTGCACGGTCCCGGGCCCGGGAGCGGCGCCGTCGAGGCGGTGCTCGCCGCGGCCGTGGTGGACGAGCAGCCCGCTGCGGTCGAACAGGGCCCAGCTCAGCGAGGGGGCCGGCGGCGCCTCCTCGTCGAACCACCGGGCCAGCCGGTCCTGGAGCGGCGGGGAGAGGAGCGTCGGCCGAGGGAGCGTCATGCCCTCATCCTCCCGCACGCGGCACAGGCCGCCGCGGTCCCGCGGGTCACCGCGGAAGGACGCCGTCCGGGCTCAGCCAGTCCGGGCGGCTCCCCTCGACCGCGTCCAGGACGTCCTCCTGCGTGAGGGTCGCTGTTCTCGGCGGCGACGAGGATCTGGTCGTCGACGGGAGCGGAGTGACCCGCCGTGCATCCGGCGAGCGTCCCGATCAGCAGCTCTCCCCCGGCGACGCGCGCCCCCTCGGACCCGTCCGCTCACCGTCGAGCGTCGCGGCGATGGCCGCTCCGGCGGGCTGACGGGTCCCGGCGAGAGCCCGGAGCGACTGCCGTCACCTGCGAGCCGGACGAGGAACTTCTCAGGTCCTCTTGCGTGTCGCAGGCGCGGAACCTAGTTTTGTCGAACCGGTTCGAAGCACTGTTGCTCCGACCCCGGACCGACGCCCGCCGTCGTCCGGCCGGCTGTCCCCACAGAAAGTGACCAGCGTGACAACGATGTCCTCCCCGAGGCGCGGCACCCGCTCCCTCGCCCTCGCGCTGAGTGCCGCGACACTCGCCGCCCTCGCCGTCGCTCTCCCGAGCGCCGAGTCCGCCTCCGCGGCCGACACCTCCGTCCCCGCCGACGCGCTCATCCTCCAGTACGACTTCGAGCAGGGGCAGGTGTCCGGATCCACGGTCGCCGACCTCTCGTCGAAGAAGCTCGACGGCACCGTCGTCAACAGCGCGAGAGCGACGTACGTCGCGGGTCGGAAGGCCGGTACGACCGCGATCGACCTTCCCGGGGGCGCGGCGGACTCGACCTCCGCGCCGTACCTGACCGTGCCGAACGGGCTCTTCCAGGGCGTGACGCAGACCACCGTCTCCGCCTGGACGAAGTGGTCCGGCACCGGAGGCTTCCAGTGGCTGTGGTGCCTGGGCATCAGCCCCGACGCCGCGTCGGCCTTCGCTCCGTCGTTCGACGGCGGCAGCGCCCGCGCGATCATCAAGCAGCTGAAGGACGGCGGCGAGACCGGAGTCTCCAGCTCCTCGCCGCTGCAGAAGGACCAGTGGGTCAACGTCACCGCGACGATGGACGGCACGACCGTGACCCTGTACCTCAACGGTCTGCAGGTCGCGACGGCTCCCGCCTCCGTCGACCTCGCGAAGCAGCTCTACTCCGCCTCCGCCTCCAAGAGCGGCAACATCGGCCGGGCGCTCTGGAACGTGCACCCCTACTTCGACGGAGCGATCGACGACTTCCGCGTCTACAACCGGGCTCTGACCGCCGCTCAGGTCCGGGGTCTGGCGGGCGACGCCGCGCCGGCCGTCACCGGCGTTCTCTCGACGAGCGTCGCGGTCACCACCGGCATCGGCGTCGCGCCGGCCCTGCCGGGGGTCCCCGCCACCTACTCCGACGGCGTGAACCGTGACGCCCCGGTCACCTGGGAGAGCGTCCCCGCCTCCGCGTACGGGAAGCGCGGCACCTTCACCGTGAAGGGCACCGTCACCGGCCTCGGCACCGCGGTCACGGCGACCGTCACGGTGCGCGCACTCGACGAGATGACCATCGACCTCGGCACGAGCACCGGGGAGTTCATGGGCGGCGCGTCCGGCACCCTCTACGGGGTCTACGGCGAGGGCCTCCCCTCCGACAACCTCCTCGAGGGGATCGACCTGCGCACGGTCTCGACCAAGGCGCAGGACGGGCCGCAGCATCCGGGCGCGGACGCGTTGAGCGTCGCGAAGGCCGTCGCCGACACCTCGGACGGCGACACCTACATCTACATGACGGACATCTACCGCGGCTTCCCCTACGAGTGGCCGGGCAGTACTCCCCAGGAGAAGCTGGCCGACTACCAGGCGAAGATCGCCACGCAGGTCGACCAGGTGCTCGCGCTCCCCGAGGAGTACCAGGACAACATCGTGTTCGTGCCGTTCAACGAGCCCGAGGGCAACATGTTCGGCAACGGGAAGTGGAGCTACGACGGGAAGAGCTGGCTGGAGGACCCGACCGCGTTCTTCGCGGCCTGGGACAGCACCTACGCGCTGATCCGCGACAGGATGCCCGACGCCCGCATCGCCGGACCGAACACCAGCGTCCTCTACGACCAGGTCCGCGGGTTCATGACCCACACGCTCGAGCAGGACACCGTCCCCGACGTGATGACCTGGCACGAGCTGAGCGCCCCGGGTGAGATCCGCACCAACGTCGACCGCTTCCGGGCCTGGGAGGACGAGCTGTACGCGGGCACGTCCTACGCCGGGAAGCACCTGCCGGTGAACCTCAACGAGTACGCCTTCAACTACCACACCTCCGTGCCCGGCCAGATGGTCCAGTGGATCAGCGCGCTCGAGGACAAGAAGGTCGACGGCGACATCGCCTACTGGAACATCGACGGCAACCTCTCCGACTCCGCGGTGCAGGCCAACCGCGCCAACGGCCAGTGGTGGCTCCTCAACGCCTACGCCTCGATGACCGGCGACACCGTCGCGGTCACGCCGCCCAAGCCCGGCCAGAGCTACACCCTCCAGGGCGTCGCGACCCTCGACACCGCGGCCAAGCAGGCGAGAGCCCTCTTCGGTGGCGTCGGCGGCTCGCAGAAGGTCGCGTTCGAGCGCATCCCGGCCGCCACCTTCGGCTCGAAGGTCCACGTGGAGGTCAGCGAGATCCGCTGGACCGGCCAGGTCGGCGACTCGGGAGCCCCGCAGACGGTGAAGGAGTTCGACGCGTCCGTCGTGGACGGCGCCCTCTCGCTCGACTTCGGCGGATCCCTCCCCGCGCTCGACGTCGACTCCGCCTACGAGGTCGTCCTGACCCCGGGCGCCAACGCGTCGTCGCCGTCCGCCTCGCCCGTCGACTTCCGCCAGAAGTACGAGGCCGAGGACGCCCGCTACACCGGATCGCGGAACCTCAACGGACCCGAGGGCTCGCCGACCAACGTCGGTGGCTTCTACACCTCGGGCGGACGCAACGTCGGCGGGATCCGCACCGGCGGCGACCTGAAGCTCGACTTCGCGGTCACCGTCCCGAAGGACGGCGAGTACGACCTCAGCGTCTTCGCCAACTCCCTCAACACCTACGCCGCCAACGCCCAGCAGGGTCCGATCAACGCGTTCCTGAGCGTCGACGGCGCTGCGGAGCAGGAGATCCTCCTTCCGCTGGCCTACAAGTTCGTGGTCTGGGACCACGCGGACACCAAGGTGAAGCTGACCGCCGGCACCCACACGATCTCGCTCGCCGCGAAGAACCTCGCCGGCACGAAGTCGACCGTGGGCGACGCGATCGTCGACAAGATCGAGCTCTCCCTCCCCAGCGCGGCCGCCGCGACCTCGATCCACGAGGCCGAGACCGGCACGCTCGACAACGGAGCGACGGCCGACTACTCCCGCGCCGGCGTCTCCGGCTCGGGCACGGCGACGCTCACCAGCGGCGCCTCCACCACCGTCTGGGGCTACTCCGCGAAGGACGCGCCGTCCTCCGTGACCGTGGACACCCTGGGCGGCGGCACCGGCGACCTCTACGTGAACGATGTGAAGGTCGGGCCGGTGGGCGCGAGCTCGACCCGTCAGGTCTTCCTCTCGGGCGGCGTGAACAAGATCGAGGTCGTCGGCACGAGCGGCACGCTCCTCGTCGATCGGATCGTCATCGGAGCGAGCGCGAACCCGCCCGCGACGACGAGCTACGAGGCGGAGGCGGCCACGATCACCGGCCCCGCCACGGTCCGCGACCTGTCCTTCGCGTCGGGCGGCAAGGCCGTCGGGAACATCGGGGGCGGACGCGACGGCGACTCGACCCTCACCTTCGGCGACGTGAAGGCTGAGCAGGACGGGACGTACGCGCTCACGCTGCGCTACTCCAACGAGGAGCAGTCCCCCGCGACGCACTACAACCCCGACCCGCTCGCCCGCCACGCGGACATCACGGTCAACGGAGTGACGCAGCGCGTGCTCTTCCCGCACACGTTCCACCAGAACCAGCTGTGGGACCTGAGCGTGCCGGTCACGCTCAGGAAGGGCTCGAACACCATCGCGATCACCTCGAAGGAGCTCCCGGGCTTCGACGGGACGACCTACCTCTCCGACACCTTCCCCGGCGTCCTGCTCACCTCGCAGTACGCGCCCAACATCGACAGGATCTCGGTCACGCCCTTCGTCGGGCGGACCACGGGCCTGACGGTGAGCGGCACGGCGGCCTCGCGCTGCACCGCGGGGAAGGTCACGATCACGGGGACGGCGACCAACACAAGCGCGGTCGCCGCTGACATCACGATCGGCTCGGCCTGGGGCACGAAGACCTTCACCGGGGTCGCTCCCGGCAAGACGGTCTCAGCCGCCTTCAGCACCCGCGCTGCGAGTGTCGGAGCCGGCGCTCTCGACGTGCGGATCGCGGGGACGGTCGACGGCGCTGCGGCGAGCGGATCCACGGCACCGGCCTACGGTGCGGCCCGCTGCGGCTGATCCGTCCAGAACGCCCTGACGCGGCCGGGCACCTCGTGCGCCCGGCCGCGTCGGCGTGTCGTCGGGACCGGAGGTTCCCCGACGGGGACGAGCGCGCCGTGGACGAGCAGAGCGCCGGAGCCGCAGCGTCCGGTCCTCGCTCCGGGGACGCGGCGCCCGAGTTGCGTGCGCCGCGCCGCACTGCCACTCTCGACACGGTTCGAGCGGGGGTGGAGATGGCCACGATCGGAGACGTCGCGAAAGCGGCAGGGGTCTCTCGCAGCACGGTGTCGTACGTCCTCTCCGGCAAGCGCAGCATCTCCCCCGAGACGCGCAAGCGCATCGAGGACGCGATCGCCGAGCTCGACTTCACGGTCAACGCCGGAGCACGGGCGCTCGCGACGCGCCGCACCATGGCGCTGGGCCTGCTCGTCCACTTCGACCCGGACGAGTTCGCGCCCGCGATGGTCGAGTACGTCCTCCCCATCACGGCCCGCGCCCGCGAGCTCGGCTACGACGTGCTGCTGGCCACCGAGGCCGACGGGGCGGCTGCCGTCCGCCGGCTCACGCGCTCCGGCCAGGTCGACGGACTGATCCTCCTGAGCGTCGCGGACGACGACGACCGGCTGCCCGTCCTGCGCGCCTCGCGGCGGCCCGGTGCCGCCCTCGGCGTGCCCGCGGACGCCTCCGGGGTGGACGTCTTCGACCTCGACTTCGGCGACGCGGCCCGCCTGCTGATCGAGCACCTGGGCGCCCTCGGGCATCGGAGCATCGGTCTCGTCACCCCTCCTGAGCGCGTCTTCGACCGCGGAGGGACCTACGGGCTCCGGTTCCGCGAGTCGGCTCTCGAGACCGCCGGTCGGCTCGGGATCGAGCTGGTGCTGCGCCCGGCCGCCACCGCCGCCGACGCCGTCGAGCCGATGGTCACGGCGTTCCTCGACGACAACCCCGGTGTCACCGCGCTGGTCGTCCACAGCGACCGGACCATCGCGATGCTTCCCGCGATCCTGGGCCGACGCGTTGTCGCCGTGCCCGGGCAGCTGTCCGTCGTGAGCCTGTACTCGGCCGAGTTCGCCCGCGACTTCTCGCTCCCCTACAGCTACGTCGAGACGGGTGCCGCCGAGCTCGGCGCGCACCTGGTCGACACGCTCGTCGAGCGGATCGAGCAGCCGTCCCGCGGCGAGGAGCCGTCGATCCGCCTCCTGCCCGCGCGTCTCGTCGACCGCGGGAGCGCCCGCGCGGTCTGAGGACCGCTCCGGAGCCCCCGAGGCCCGGTCAGAATCGCGAGGCGACCTCGTAGAGGACCTCGTCGTCGCCCGCGTAGACGCCGTCGCGCCGCGGCCAGTGCGCGATCACGTCCGTGAAGCCGAGCTCCTCCGCCCGGCCGGCCATGTCCTCGAATCGGGCGACGCTCTCGAGGGAGTAGTCGCCCCCGGAGTCGAGCGAGAGGTGGCGCTCGACGGTGCGCGGGTCGCGCCCGGCCGCGTCGAGCGCCGCGTCGAGCCGCCGGGAGAGGGACGCGACCGCCCGCCACCACTCCTCGCTCGACACTCCCTCCGGGCCGGTGGTGACCCAGCCCTGCCCGCGCTCGGCGACGAGCGCGAGGCCCTTCGGCCCGTTCGCGGCGAGGACGAACGGGACGCGGGGGCGCTGCACCGGCTCGCCCACCATCCGCGCCGAGCGGGCGGTGAACCACTCCCCCTCGAGGTCCACGCCGCTCGAGCCGGGCTCCTCGAAGCGCAGCAGCGCGTCGAGGGCCGTGACGAACTCGGTGAAGCGCTCGTGCCGCTGCCGGGGTGAGTAGTCGGGCTGCCCGAGCACGCGCGCGTCGAAGCCCGTGCCGCCCGAGCCGACCCCGAGGATCGTCCGACCGCCCGAGATCTCGTCCAGCGTCGCGATCTCCTTCGCGAACGGCACCGGGTGGCGGAAGTTCGGGGAGGCCACGAACGTGCCCAGGCGGAGCGTCTCGGTCACCATCGCGGCAGCGGTGAGGGTGGGGACGGTCGCGTGCCACGGCTGGTCGGCGAGGGAGCGCCAGGAGAGGTGGTCGTAGGTCCACGCGTGGTCGAAGCCCAGGCCCTCGGCCGACTGCCACTTCCGGCGGGCCTCGGCCCACGGGTCCTGCGGGAGGATGACGATGCCGTGTCGCATCGTCCGAGTGTACGAGCGCCGTCGGGTCAGAGCGCGGCGGGCGGCACCGGGGGCGGATCGGGCACCTCGTCCACGACCGAGCGCGGGACCATCAGGGTCGGCATCCGCACGCGCAGGCGCAGCGGTTCCCGCTCCGACGCGCCGAGCAGCTCGCGGGCGGCGCTCCGCACCTGCCGGGCGAGCGCCGGGTGCACGGCCCCCGGATCCTCGAACGCGGAGACCAGCTCGCGCAGCACTCGGGTGGTGCTCCGCGGGTCGCCGTCCTGCCTGGGCATCGGATCGGCCCCTCACTCTCGGCACGGCCGTCAGGGTCCCGGCGGTGCAGCGGATGTCTCGCGCCGACGGTAGGGCCGGGGACGGCCCCGTGGCACTGAGGTTGACAACGGGAGGACCCGGCGGATCGCGGTGTGCGGGGTGCGATCCGGGCGAGGGCGGTCCTGCTGGGGATCGACGGCCACCGCCGGGAGAGCCCGCTTCCCACGATCGCGCCCGTCCGGTCGCGGCTGCTCTCGGGGCGTGATCACGACGACGGAGCGGGTGGACGACTGGATCGAGGGCTGGTGCCGTGCACGCGGCGTGCAGCGCGTCCGCGAGGACGGGGCCTGGCTGGTCGAGGTCGGAGCGGAGTCGCGCACGCGGGAGCGGATCCTGGTCGATCCGTCGCCCTCCGCGCTGCAGGCGGGCGCCGAGCGGATGGCCGGGCCCCAGGAGTGGCTGACGGTCATCGGCCGGGGCGACGACGCCTGCCTCGCGCCCGCCGCCGGACTGGAGCTCGTCGCGGGCGACGAGAGCCTGATGGCGGCGCTCCTCGGCCCGGGCCGCACCGCCGAGGGTGCCCTGCTCGAGGGAGCCGTGCTCGAGGCCGCCGACGGAGTGGCGAGCGTCCGGCTGCTGGTCGACGGAGTCGTCGCCGCTCAGGGCACCGCCGCCGTGCACGGGACGGTCGCGGTCCTGGACCGGATCGAGACCGATGCGCGGTTCCGCCGACGCGGGCTGGGACGGCGGGTCGTCGACGCCCTCACCGCCTGGGCCCGGTCCGAGGGTGCACGGAGCGGTCTCCTCGTCGCCAGCACGGACGGCCGCGCCCTCTACCTCACCCTCGGCTGGGAGGTGGTCGCGCCGGTGCGCATCTGGCGCGGGGCCGCACTCCGAGATCCGGGACAGGGCTGCGCGGCCGCCGGGCGATGATCCCCCGCCGTACGGCCCTCCGGGAGCGCACGTCCGCCTGAGTACGGAATTCCGCGCAGCGGATACAGGCGGCGGAGAACGGCGGAGCAGCCGTGAAGCGGCCGCCCGCCGATCTGTATTCAGCCGATAACACCACCCTCGAAAGAGGGACGCTCGCTATCGCCCGAACGGCCTTGTCCGAGAAGCGGATCATCCGCTTCTCGGACTCGTGTCACCGCCCTCGGGTCGTCACCCGAGAGCGCCCTTCTCGGCCGAGTAGAGCTGCTTCACCTGCTCCGCGGTCAGCGCCCGGTCCCACACCCGCAGTCGGGCGAGGGAGCCGGCGAAGCGGTTGATCATCGTGCCGTCCCGGCCGACCGCTCCGACCACGAAGTCGCCCGGAGCCGCGTTGAGGCCGTCGGGGTAGACGTAGGGGTTCTTGGCGTAGGTCGCGCCGAGCTTGTCGGTGTACTCCGGGTACGCGGTGGCGGCGCCGTCGAGGTACGAGACCGCGACTGCGCCGTCATACGTCCCGACGTGCAGCTGCCACACGCCGCGCGTGATCCGGCGGGGCTCCACCGAGTAGTCGCGCGAGTACGGGTAGCCGGGGGTCGGCCCGCCGAGCTTCGAGACGTGCATGCACACGCGCTCCCAGCCGCCGTACTCGGGGAGGTTGTTGAACAGCGCGTAGGAGCGCAGCGGCCCGACCGTCGACTCCTCCCAGACGCCCGCGATGCAGGCGCCGTCCGCGTCGGAGTTGAGCACCCACACCGCGATCGTCACCTGGCCGGTCGAGGCGCCCAGGTTGAGCGGGCCGACCTCGCCCTTGGGGACGACCAGGTGGTCCGTCGTCCCGTTGAGGGCGACTCCGGTGCCGAACGGCGTGGCTACGGCGCGGGCGGAGGAGCCCGCACCCTGCCGGAGCGCCGGAGCGCCCGCGACGGCCGAGGCGAAGGGGGCGGCGCTCTCGGCGAAGGACCACTCCGCGATCGGCGTGGGCACGGTGACCGTGGGGACCGGAGCGGCGTCGCCGACCACGAACGCGTCGAGGATCAGGTTGGTGCCGCTCGAGGAGGGATTGCGGCCGCTTCCGCGGCGGATGGTCACCGTGTGCGGCCCGGCCGCGAGCTGTCCGCTGCTCCAGACCGTCTGCTTCGACCGCGTCGCGGCGCTGTATCGGTCGACGGACGCGACCTTGACTCCGTCGAGCTCGACGTCGTTGATGCCGGACGAGCCGGTGAGGCGGCTGATCCAGCTCACACTGGTACCGGTGAAGGCGAGGGTGGCGGAGGCGCCCGCGGTGGTCGAGTAGGCGATGCTGCCGCCGCTGTCCGTGCTCGCCTTCAGCGTCGACCAGGTGCCGGTCGTGACGATCGGGGCGGCGCCGTTCTCGTAGGTGCCCGCTCCGGGCAGCGTCGTCGCCGGCGGAGGCGTCGCGTCGCCGACCACGAAGGAGTCGAGCAGCAGGTTGGTCCCGGTCGAGGCCGGATTGCGGCCGCTCCCCCGGCGGATCGTCAGCGTGTGCGGCCCGGCAGCGAGCTGTCCGCTGCTCCACACCGTCTGCTTCGAGCGGGTGGACGCGCTGTAGCGGTCGACGGAGGCGACCTTCACACCGTCGAGCTCGACGTCGTTGATCCCGGAGGACGACGTGAGTCGGCTGATCCAGGCGATGCTCGTGCCGGTGAAGGCGAGCGTCGCGGAGGCGCCGGAGCTGGTCGAGTAGGCGATGCTCCCGCCGCTGTCCGCGGTGGCCTTCAGCGTCGTCCAGGTGCCGGTGGTGAAGATCTGCGCGGCGCCGTTCTCGTAGGTGCCCGCGCCGGGCAGCGTGGACACGGGCGGCGTCTCGGGCTCGGGCTCCGTCTGCGGCACGGGGCCCTCGGCGATCCAGCGCTGGAAGGTGTCGAGCATCTCCTTGTTGGTGAAGCTCGGGACCTTGTGCCCGTCGGTGCCCTCCCCCGGGTGGGTGCGGACCGTCGCCTCCTTCGCCAGGGGCAGGGCCGCGGCGTGGAGGGCGGCGCCGTGCAGGGCGAACGGCACGACCTTGTCGTCGGGCGATCCGGTGATCCTCAGCCGCGCACCGCGCCACACCGACGCGGGCAGCCGCGCCGGGTTGGTGGCGGCGATGGCCGCGGCGTCGGCGTACTCCGGGCCGATCCGGTCCGGTTCGCTCGCCGCCCGCTCCTCCATGTCGTAGGAGCTGTTGCAGAGGTACGCGCCCCGGATGTTCGGCACCATCCGCTTCCCGTAGGCCCAGGTCAGAAGCGGCCCGCCCCCGGAGTCGGAGCGCAGGAGGCTCGCGTCGATCCGCCATACCGACGAGGCCCAGGCGACGACAGCGGCCTGGATCTCGATCGCCCGCGGGCTCGACCAGATGCTGCCGCCGTAGGTCGGGCAGATGCTGACGATGCCGCGGTCCACGGCGAGGTCGGCCGAGTACGCGAAGGCGCTCGAGAGCGCCGTGTGGGTGCCGTTGCGGGCGTGGTAGTACCAGAGCATCGATGCGCCCCTGGTCTGCGACGGAGGCGTCGCGTGCGGCACGAACAGGCGCGCCCGGTCCCCCGCGACGACGACGTCGATGATCTCGTAGCGCTTCCCGCCCGTCTTCGACGTGGCGGTGGACAGGCGCGAGACCTCGCCGGGCAGTCGGGGCACCGCGGTGAGGTCGCCGGCCGCGAGGGCCGGCGTCGCGAAGGCGATCGCGCCCGCGCCGGCGACGGATCCGGCGAGGATCGTGCGGCGGGAGAGAGCGGAGAGGGCCTTGACGCCCGATCGGGAGCCGGTGCGGGAGGAGTCGGCGGAGTCGCCGACGGCAGTGTCCTGAGGAGTCACGGAAGAGAGAGCCTTTCCGATCGTCACCGTTCCGGGTACACCGATCGAAAGAGGAGGGGAAGGCGTTCAGTGAACGAGCGGCAGCGCTCGCGCTACTGATGCGGATCGCCTTCTCCTCAAGAAGGAAAGGGAAGCCGGATCAGGCTAACAGAGGGGATGAGAAGGGGTTCAGTATTTCTACCCACCGTTTCATCAACCGGAGAAGAAGGAATCGCTTATCCGGCCGCTTATCGTCCCTTTTCCGGTGACACGACGCGTACTGGACACCGCCGTCTGGCAGGATGCCCCCGTGTCGGAGACGGGTCGGCTGCAGCGGGGCGGCGCCCTCCCCGTGCTCCTCGTGTTCCTCCGCCTCGGGCTGACCTCGTTCGGCGGGCCGATCGCGCACCTCGGCTACTTCCGCGAGGAGTTCGTGGTCCGCCGCGGCTGGCTGACCGATCGCGCGTACGCCGACCTCGTCGCGCTGTGCCAGTTCCTCCCGGGACCCGCGTCCAGCCAGGTCGGGATGGCGGTCGGCCTGCAGCGCGCGGGACTCGCCGGACTGGTCGCCGCGTGGTGCGGATTCACGCTCCCCTCGGCGATCGCCCTGGTCATCGTCGCCGGGCTCGTCGCCGGTGCGGGCGACGTCGCCTCCGCCGGCTGGCTCCTGGGCCTCCAGGCGGCGGCGGCCGCGGTCGTCGCACAGGCCGTGCTCGGGATGGCGCGCTCGCTCGCACCGGACCGCCGCCGCGCGACGATCGCCGGCGCAGCGGCTGTCGCCGTCCTCCTCGCCCCGGAGCCCGCGCTGCAGGTGGCGGTGATCGCGGCTGCGGGCCTGGCCGGCGTTCTCTGGCTCCGCCGCGAGGAGGGGGCTCCGGACGACGGCCCGGGGTTCGCGGTCCGGATCCCGACGGCGCTCGCGGTCTCGGCCCTCGCCCTCTGGGGGCTCCTCCTGGTCGGCCTCCCCCTGCTCGCCGCGCTCACCGGCGAGGGAGCGGCGGGTCTCGCCTCCGTCTTCTACCGGTCGGGCGCTCTGGTGTTCGGGGGCGGCCACGTCGTGCTGCCTCTGCTGGAGGCGCAGACGGTCGGCGCCGGCACGGTCGGGCAGAGCGAGTTCCTGGCCGGATACGGGGCGGCGCAGGCGGTGCCCGGCCCGCTCTTCACCTTCTCCGCGTTCCTCGGCGCGGTGGGCGCGGGGACGCCGGACGGTGTCGCGGGGGCGGCGATCGCGCTGGTCGCGATCTTCCTGCCGGGCGCTCTGCTCGTGGTCGGCGTGCTCCCGTTCTGGCAGCGGCTGCGGCACCTGCCGGTCGCGCAGCGGGCGCTGGCCGGCGTGAACGCCGGCGTGGTGGGACTGCTCGGCGCCGCCCTCTACGACCCGGTGCTGACCGAGGGCATCGGCTCGACCGGCGCTCTGACGCTCGCGATCGGCGCCTTCGTGGCGCTGACGCGCTGGACCGTGCCCCCGTGGATCGTCGTCCTCGCCGCCGCGGGCCTCGGCGCCCTGCTCCTCTGACTCCCTCCGGGGACGACGATCCGGACCAGCCCTGGCAGTCTGGACGCATGAGGGCTCGGGGGACGACAGCGGCAGTGGCGACGACGGCAGCGGCGGGGCTCCTGCTGCTGGGCGGGTGCACCGCCGGCGGCGGGGCCGAGGCGGGCGCCACGGCGTCCGCGCCCGCCTCGCGGACGCCGAGACCCGCCATCACCGACCTGATCACTCCGAGCCCGACCCCCTCCGCTCCGGCGACCGCCGAGCCGGTCGGAACCGTCGTCGACGCCGGGCCGGTCGGCGAGGGAGTCCCCGCCACCGTCTCGGGCACCGGCCCGGCCGACGTGTCGTTCCAGCGGCAGGGCGAGTTCGCGGTCGTCCTGAGCCTGGACTGCTCGGCCTGCACCGGCACGGCGATCGTCACCGCCGCGGGCCGGATGACGCCCTTCGGCGAGGCCGCCGCCCCGATGACGGGGTCGTTCCTGACCGGGATCTTCCGCGACGAGCCCGTCGAGCAGCAGGTGATCGTCCGAGCCGACGGGCCGTGGACGCTCGGCCTGCAGAGCTGGAACGACCTCGCGACGGTGAGCGGTGCGCAGTCCGGCACCGGCCCGGCCGTCCTGTTCTTCTCCGACGACGTCCCGCGCGTGACGGTCGACTACACGCCCGCGGGTCCGGACGACTCGTTCTCCGGCCGCGTGTTCACGACCTCCGATCAGCCGCAGCTGTTCGGCGACTCCGTCGCCTTCTCCGAGGTGTTCGAGGCCGACCTGCCCGGCGTCATGGCCGTCCAGACCGAGGGGACCTGGACCGTGACGCCGACGCCCTGACCCGGGGTCGCGACGCGCCGTCCGCGGAGTCGGGGAACGGGCGCCCCTCGGCCCAGACCCGCTGCACGCGGAGCGACGCGTCGAGCAGGACGACGTCGGCGCGATACCCGGGCGCCAGCAGGCCGAGGTCGCCACGGCCGAGCACGCGGGCGGGAACGGCGGTGAGGGCGGCGACGGACGCCTGCAGCCCGAGCCGGCCGGGCCCGACGGCCCGCCGCAGGGCCTCCTCCTGCGTGAGCGTGGATCCGGCGAGCACAGCGGTGCCCGCGAGCCGGGCGACTCCGCCGAGCACCTCGACGTCGAGCGGGCCGAGGCGGTGCACTCCGTCACCCGCCCCGGCCGCCGCCATCGCGTCGGTGACGAGCGCGATCCGCCCGGGAGCCGCCGCGAACGCGAGCCGCACCACCTCGACGTCCACGTGCCGGCCGTCGAGGATCAGCTCGAGCGCGACCCGCTCGTCCCCCAGGGCCACCGGGATCGGGCCCGGGGAGCGGTGGCCGATCCCGCGCATGGCGTTGAACGCGTGCGTGACCAGCCGGGCTCCGCGGTCGAACGCGGCCCGCGCCTGGTCGGCGTCCGCCTCGGTGTGGCCCACCGCGACCACCGTGCCGGCGCCGGCGAGCCGCTCCACCGCGGCGAGGGCTCCCGGCAGTTCGGGCGCGAGCGTGATCTGCGCGAGGCGTCCGCGGGCGGCGTCCAGCAGCCGGCTGACCGCGCCGGAGGAGGGGTGCACGAGAGCCGCGGGGTCGTGCGCTCCCCTGCGCGAGGGCGCGAGGAACGGGCCCTCCAGGTGCGCGCCGAGCACGAGCGGGTCGGCGGCCGCGAGAGCCGAGACCGCGTCCAGAGAGGCCTCCAGCTGCTCCAGCGGTGCCGACACCAGGCTGACCAGCGAGCGCGTGGTGCCGCGGGAGCGGTGCAGCGCGAGGCCCGCGCGGATCGCCTCCGCTCCTCCGTCGAAGGCGTGACCGCCCCCTCCGTGCACGTGGAGGTCGAGGAAGCCCGGGACAGCGGTGAGGCCCCGCGCGTCGTGCAGCTCCGCCCCCTCCGCCTGCGCCTGCCAGCCGGTGCCGGTGCCGGTCGCCGTGATCGCGCCGTCCCGCGCGCGGAGCCAGTGGTCCTCCACCGTCCCGGCCGCGTCGACCTTCCGTGCGCTGTGGATGATCAGCGCGGCGTGCGCCATGCGGTCCCCTCCTGGGTGTCGTTCCGGATCGTCGGGGACTCCGCCCCCTCCCGACGATGGCACAGCCCCTGCCGGTCGAGCCGGTCTGACACCGATCACTGCGCCACCCGAACGCATTCCGCGCCTCCGCGTCACGAACAGGGACCTCGCGCGTCTCCTGTGCATGCCTCCCCTGGACACCCGAACCCCCGCCCCCCGCCTCGCC
>NZ_PSVD01000007.1:0-153611 GCF_002932035.1 Rathayibacter sp. AY1F6
CCGCTGCGCCACACCCCGGGCCCCGACCTTGCGGATCAGTGGGCGACCTCCCGATGTCGACCCGCCACCCCCTCGCTCTCCCCCCGAGCCGAACGATCGATCCGCGTGCCAGCGGATCGGTCTAGGCGATCACTCCCCGCTCTGCGAATCGCAGCCACCCTCTCCGGCCGACCGCTCCGAGCCCGGCGGGGACGGGCTCGGTATGAAACACCCTCGAGCCGAACGATCGATCCGCGTGCCAGCGGATCGATCTAGGCGATCGCTCCCCGCTCTGCGAAACGTGACCACCCTCTCCGGCCGACCGCGCCGAGCCCGGCGGGGACGGGCTCGAAGGAAGATCAGCCGAGGCTCGCGACCCACTCCGAGCTGCCGTCGACGAAGGACTGCTCCTTCCAGATCGGCACCGACGCCTTGATGTCGTCGACCAGTGCCGCGCAGGCTTCGAAGGCTGCCGCGCGGTGGGCCGAGGCCACGGCGCAGGCGAGGGCGAGGTCGCCGACCACGAGGTCGCCGACCCGGTGCACGGCGGCGATCCGGACGTCGGGCCAGCGCTCGGCGATGCGGCGGGCGGAGGCGAGGAGTGCGGCGGGGGCGTCCGGGTGCGCCTCGTAGGACAGCCGGAGCACGCCGCGGCCCTCGTCGTGGTCGCGGACGACGCCCGCGAAGGTCACGACGGCGCCGTGCGTCGGGGAGTCGACCGCCTGCTCGCACTCGTCGACGGTGATGGCCTCGGCCGCGAGCCGGGCGAGGGCGACCGGCTCAGCGGGCATGGTCGCCGCCTCCGAGCTGGTCGAGCAGGTGCCCGATCACCGGGTCGAGCACGTCGATCCCGTCGCGGACGCCGCCGGGGGAACCGGGGAGGTTCACCACGACGGTGCGGCCGCTGACGCCGGCGAGCCCGCGGCTGAGCACGGCGGTCGGGACGTGGGCGGCGCCCTTGGCGCGCACCGCCTCGGCGAGGCCGGGCAGGGGCCGCTCCAGGAGGGGGGCGGTCTGCTCCGGGGTGACGTCGCTCGGGGCGACGCCCGTCCCGCCGGTGGTCACGACCACGTCGACTCCGCTGCCGATCGCGTCGGCGATCGCCTCGCCCACCGCGTCGCCGTCGGCCACGACGACCACCCGCGACTCCCAGCCGCGGGTGGTGAACCAGGCCTCCAGCGCCGGTCCCGTCCGGTCCTCGTACACGCCGGAGGCGGCACGGGTGGAGGCGACGACCGCCACCGCCCGCCGCGTCACGGGGTTCCTCCGCTCGTCCACGAGCCGCTCCTCCCGCCCGCCTTCGCGAGCACACGGATACCGGTGATCGCGGCACCGCGATCGACCGCCTTGATCATGTCGTAGACCGTGAGAGCGGCCACGCTGACCGCGGTCAGCGCCTCCATCTCGACCCCGGTGCGCCCGGTCGTGCGCACGCGTGCCTCGATCCGGACGCGGCCGTCCTGCGGCTCGAGGTTCACGTCGACGCCGTCCAGCGCCAGCGGGTGGCAGAGCGGGATGAGGGTCGAGGTCGCCTTCGCGCCGAGGATCCCGGCGATCCGCGCCACGCCGAGCGCTTCGCCCTTGGGCAGCTCGCCCTGCTCGAGGAGCCGCACCACCTCGGGTGAGGTCTCGACGTAGCCCTCGGCGACGGCGGTGCGCGCCGTGACCTCCTTCGCGCTCACATCGACCATGTGCACGGCTCCGTCGCCGCGCACATGGGTGAGCCGATCGCTCTCAGTCATCGATCCTCCAGATCTCGACCGTGTCGCCGGTCGCTGCGTGGTCCGTCCCGACGGGGACGTGGATGAGCACGGTGGAGCGGGCGTAGGACGCCAGCAGGTGCGAGCCGGGCCCGCCCACCGGGTGCACGAAGCCCTCGTCGTCGAGGACTCCGCGGCGGATCTGGTGCAGGTGCGCGGGCGAGTCGAGCGCCGTGCCGAGGCGCGCACGGAGCCGCGGCCGCTCGGCGGGCGTCCGTCCCGCGAGCGAGCGCAGCACGGGCCGGAGGAACACCTCGAACGAGACCAGGGCGCTCACCGGGTTCCCGGGAAGCGAGACCACCGGCAGGTGCAGCCCCTCGGCCACGCGCACGAGACCGAGGCCCTGCGGGCCGCCCGGCTGCATCTCGACGTGGCCGAACTCCGAGCCCGCCGGGCCGAGCGCGTCGCGGACGACCTCGTAGGCGCCCGCGCTGACACCGCCGACCGTGATCACCAGGTCGGCCGCGCCCGCGTGCTCCTCGAGCAGCGCCAGGAGGTCCTCGGCCCGATCGCTCGTGCAGGCGGCGACGACGGGCAGCGCGCCCGCCTCGCGGACGGCCTCGGCCAGCAGGGCGCCGTTCGCGTCGTGGATCTGCGCCTCCTCGAGGACGGCGACTGCGGGACGGATCTCGTTGCCGGTGGGGACGACGAGCACCCGGAGTCGCGGCAGCACCTCCGCCTCGGTCAGCCCGAGGGAGGCGAGGAGTCCGTAGTGGGCCGCGCGGAGGACCGTGCCGGCCGGGAGGGCGAGCTCGCCGCGGCGGGCGTCGCTGCCCCGGGCTCGGACGAAGGTCGCCGGCACCACCGGGTGCGCGAAGGCGACGCTGCCCGCCGCGGGGAAGCGCGGAGGATCGACGCGCTCGACCGGGACGACGGCGTCGGCCCCCTCCGGCAGCGGCGAGCCGGTCATGATCGGTGTCGCCGTGCCGGGCTCGTGCCGCGGCGCCCGGTCGCCCGCGGGGATCGGCGCCGAGACGGGCAGGGCGACGGGATGCTCCGGCGCCGCCGCGTCGAGGTCGGCCGCCCGCACCGCGAAGCCGTCCATCTGCGAGTTGTCGAAGCGCGGCAGGTCGAGCGGGGAGTCGACGGAGCGGGCGAGGACCCGCCGGTCGTACGCGCCCGGATCGGCGGCGACGGCGGCCGGATCCAGGCTCAGCGTCTCGCGGGCACGCCGCGTGGCCAGCGGCGCGAGCAGCGCCCGCACCCGGGCGGCGTGCAGGTCGATCGAGGTCATCGTGTCCTCTCGCGAGCGGCGGAGCCCGACCGGCGGCGGGACCGAGTCCATCTTGCCGGGTCGCGCCCGGTTCCGCGGCGTAGTGTGAGCGGATGAGCACAGCACTGGGGATCCCGGGCTTCCGGCCCCGACAGCGCAGCGCGGTCCTCCCGGCCGACCGCCCCGCCACCCCGCTCCTCCTGGACACCTACGGGCGCGTCGCGGACGATCTGCGGATCTCGCTGACGGACAAGTGCAATCTGCGCTGCACCTACTGCATGCCGGCGGAGGGCCTGCCGTTCCAGCCGCCCGCGTCCCTGCTGAGCCGTGAGGAGATCCTCCGCCTCGCGCGCATCGCCGTGGAGCAGTTCGGCGTCCGCCAGATCCGCTTCACCGGCGGCGAGCCGCTCCTGCGCAAGGACCTCGTCGACATCATCCGCGACGTCGCCTCCCTCGACCCGCGCCCCGAGATCTCGCTCACCACGAACGCGATCGGCCTGTCGGGTCGGGCAGCGGCGCTCGCCGACGCCGGCCTGAACCGCGTCAACGTCTCGCTCGACTCGATCTGCGCCGAGACCTTCGCGAAGGTCACCCGTCGCCCGTTCCTCGACCGCGTGCTCGCGGGCATCGACGCGCTCGGTCCCGCCGGCCTGGACCAGACCAAGATCAACGCGGTGCTCCTGCCCGGGATCAACGACCACGAGGCCCCGGAGCTGCTCGCCTGGGCCCTCGCGGGAGGCCACCAGCTCCGCTTCATCGAGCAGATGGCGCTCGACGCCGACCACGGCTGGGACCGCGCGACCATGATCACCGCCGCGGACATCCGGGCGCTGCTCTCGGAGCGCTTCTCGCTCAGCCCGCACGCGGCCCCCCGTGACGGCGCCCCCGCCGAGCTCTTCGACGTCCGCGAGGCCGGGGGGTCCGAGGTGCTCGGCCAGGTGGGGATCATCGCGTCCGTCACCGAGAACTTCTGCGACGACTGCCGCCGCACCCGGCTCACCGCCGAGGGCGGTGTCCGCAGCTGCCTCTTCTCGAACGAGGAGACGGACCTGCTCGGCCCGATGCGCGCGGGCGCGGACGACCACGAGGTCGCCCAGCTCTGGCGCGGGGCGATGTGGGCAAAGCCCGCGGGACACGAGATGAACCGGGCGGGCTTCGTGCAGCCCGAGCGCACGATGAGCGCGATCGGCGGATGAGCATGCGGGTCCGCTACTTCGCGGCGGCCAAGGCCGCCCTCGGCCGTGGTTCCGACGAGCTCGACGAGGTGCCCGACCTGGGCGCTCTCGAGGAGAGACTCGTCGCCTCCGCGCCCTCGGCCGCCGACGTGCTCGCACGGTGCACCTACCTGGTCGACGGCGTGTCGACCGCGGACAGGGCCACGCCGCTGCGTCCCGATGCCGCGGTCGACGTCCTGCCGCCGTTCGCCGGCGGCTGACCCCGAAGAGCCCTCCGTGACGAGCCGTCCTCGACCGGACCGGTGCGTCCGCTCCGCGCGGTTCGCGGCAGGTGCGTCCGCGCTTCTGGAGGACGCTGCATCCCGAGGACGGACTGGTCCTGTCCCGCCGCACAGGGACCCGTGGGACGCCTCCCTCGGACCCGCGTGCGGCGGGGCAGGACCGGATCAGCGGCCGATCCCGTGCGTCACGGGCACAGGACGTTGGTCATCGTGTCGAGCACGTTGCGGTTCTGCACGTCGAGGAATCCGAACGCCGAGGAGACTCCGGTGGCGACCAGCACGCCGCTGACGAAGGCCCTGCCGTCCCGGGTCACGTAGGCGTCCGGCGCGAAGATGGTGGCGTCGGAGGGCACACCGGAGGCGACGCGGATCTGCGGCTGCGTCCTGTCCGCGAACGCGCCGTACCGGACGAGAGCGCCGTTCTGGATCACGTCCACGACGTCACGGTTCTGTCGATCGCGGTAGGCGTCGGCACTGGTCACCCCGGTGGCGACCAGGATGCTGCTGTTGAAGAGGCGCCCGTCCGGCGTCAGGTGATACGAGGGCGCCAAGGCCGTCGATCCTGCCGGAACGTTCCTGGCGTAGACCTGGTTCTTCGTGGAGGAGATGTAGCGGACGAGCTCCGAGCCGACGATCACGTCGATGACGTCGTTGTTGCTCTGGTCGCGGAAGGAGTCCGCGCTCGTCACTCCGGTGGTCACGAGGGCTCCGCCGGCGCGCCGCAGCTCGCCGTTCGGTGTGACGTAGAAGGCGGGCGCATGGACCGTCGATCCGGCCGGCACGCCGCTCCCGATGGCCTTCGGCGCGGCCTCTCCGGTGACGAAGCGGTAGAAGACGCCGTCGACGACGAAGTCGGCGACGTCGCGGTTCTGCTCGTCGCGGAACCCCTGGACGCTGGTGACGCCGCGCGCGATCCGCCCCCCGCCGTGGTAGAGCTCGCCCGACTCCGTCAGGTAGTACCGGGGTCCGACGGTCTTGGCTCCCGAGGGCACGTTGCCGTTCGACTCCGTCGTCGTCCGTCCGCCGTCGGTGACGTACCGGACGGCGGTCCCCGTGGTCGCGGTGGTGCTCGCGGTCGCCGTCGCGCCCGCGGCGCCGGAGACGGCGGAGAGGGTGATGCCGTTCTGCGCCACGTTCCCGGCCGTGACCGGGATGCTCACGCGTCCGTCCGCGCCGGTCGTCGCCCTGACGGTCTGCGCGCCGCCGCTGGTCAGGCCGGCGGGGAGAGTGATGGTGACCGTGTCGCCGGCAGCGGGAGCGCCGTTGGTCGTGGCGAGGACGGAGACCGTTCTCGTGGTGCAGGCGGGGAAGGAGTACGCCGGGGCGTCGAAGGCGAGGGTGAGGCCGGTGGACGCGGCGGCCGCGGGGGTCGCGACCGCCGCGGCGACGACGGGGACGGACCAGGCCGCACCCGACATGATCGTCCGCCGGGCGGGCCCCCCGCCGGTCGAGTCGATCCGCGGTGGGAGGGAGCGCGAGTGCGCTGCCGTCGGGTCCAGGGCGTTGGTGTCCGTCATGGTGTTCCTTTTCTTTCTTTCGTGCGAGGGGTGGTGGACGCGCCGATCCTGCCGAACGTCCGGCCTCCGGTCGACGCGGAACGGGCCGCGACGAGGTTCCATGCCCGACCGTGGACGTTCCGTCGCGCCGCCGGACCGGGGGAGCCGCTCAGGCCGCCTCCTCGCCGGGAGCCCGTCCGGCGTGGGGGACGCGGCGGCCCACGTCAGCTCGCGTCGTCGATCCGGCGGAGGGTCCGCTGCATGTGGATCCGCGAGCTGAAGCCGGCCGACCGCGCCACGCGGTCCAGGTCCGTCGCCGCCCGCGGGCCGAGCTCGTCGAGGAGGCGCTGCGCCTCGAAGGCCCGCGCGCGCTCGATCCGCTGACGAGGGGTGGTGCCGGCGGCTGAGAACGCCCGGTGCAGGTGGCTGACCGACACGCCGAGGCGCTCCGCCAGCGTCTCCACAGTGAAGGAGCGGTCGCGGTAGTGCCGCTCGATCAGGCGCGTGCCGTTCGCGTACACGGCGGCGGGGGACCGGTCCTCCCGGTCGGGGGAGGGCAGCAGCGCCGAGAAGGCCGAGGCCAGGAGGTGCTCGCTCGCGATCTCGAAGTGCTCGAAGGCCGCGTCCGAGGGCTCGACGCCGAAAGTGAGGACGGTGTTCGCCGCACCGGTGAGTGCGCGCCAGTAGGCCTCCGGGAGGGCGAGGACCCGGTCCGTGAGCGAGGCGAACTCGCTCGCGCGGAGCACCGAGGGGCGCAGCTGCCACTCGAAGCGCGCCCACGGACTGACCGCCGCCGCGTACTGCACCGTCGAGGCGCGGGTCACGAGAGCGCTGCCGGCCGGGAGCCGGTGGTCGCGGCCCCGGGCGGAGAGGCGGCCGGTCCCGTCGAGGCTGAAGAGCACGCGGAGCCTCCCGGGATGGGGGAGGACCTCGAACTCCCCGGTCTGCAGCCAGGCGCGGCTGAGGCTGAGGCGCGGCGAGACGATCGCGTCGCAGACGGCACCTCGCGGCAGGGGGCGCCGCGGAATCCAGCCGAGCCGACGCAGCCGCCTCTCGGCGGGACTCCAGACCTCGGGCATCACGCCTCCGCGCCGGGGCCGAGCGGGTCGGGAGGATCGAGCAGCGCCGCCTGCCGCGCGGAGTGCGGTGAAGGCGTCGGCATGGGTGCTCTCCTCGGAACGGTGGCCGCGAGCACGCCACCGCCGCTCAGCTTCGGACACTGCTCCGCCCTGATCCGCGGAGAAGGACGGATCCTCTCCGCTGCGAGCACCGAACATCCCGGGTCGCCGATCGGCAGGGCGCTGGGTGCGCCTCACCCCTCCCGTTCCACGGCGCACGCGGCCGCGGGGCGGGTCACCGCTCCCGCCACGACGCCATCCCGCCGTCGAGCGAGTCGGACGCCACGCCCGCCGCCGCCGCGCGCTCCGCCGCGAGACGCGACCGGACCCCGGAGGCGCAGTGCAGCACGAGCGGACCGGCCGGCAGAGCGGCGGGGTCGAAGCGCGACATCGGCATCCGCACGGCACCGGGCACCGCGACGGACCGGTCCTCGTCGTCCTCGCGGAGGTCGACGACGGTCGGGGGAGTCGGCCCGGCCAGCCGCTCCCGCAGCTCGGCCGCCGTGATCGAGCCCGCCGCGGCCCGCCGCTCCGGGACCGGCGGCACCCGCCGCTCGAGGGGGAGCTCGGCCCAGGAGGAGTCGAGAGCGTCGTGCACGAGGACGCGACCGAACAGCGGCTCGCCCGCCCCGGTCACGAGCTTCACCACCTCGGCCGCCATGGCCGAGCCGATCAGCGCGCAGAGCGCGCCCAGCACGCCCACCGACGAGCAGCTGTCGCCCGCGTCCTCGGCCTCGGGGTGCAGCGCGCGCAGGGTCACCCCTCCGCCCGGAGCGCCGGCCCAGAAGGTCGAGAGCTGCCCGTCGAAGCCGAGTGCCGATCCCCACACGTGCGGGATCCCGGCGCGCGTCGTCGCGTCCGAGGCGAGGTAGCGCGCGCCGAAGGTGTCGAAGCCGTCGACCACGACGTCCCAGCCCGCCACCAGGGCGTCGACGTTGGCCGAGGTCAGCGACACCGGGAAGGCCCGGGCGTCGATGCCGGGGGAGAGCCGCCGCGCGGTCGCCGCCGCCGACTCCGCCTTCGACCGGCCCACCGAGGAGTCGTCGTGCGCCGTCTGCCGCGCCAGGTTCGAGAGCTCGACGACATCGCCGTCCACGATGCCGAGCCGCCCGATCCCGGCCGCGGCGAGCGCCGTGATCACCGGCGAGCCGATGCCGCCCGCGCCGAGGATCAGCACGCGCGCGTTCCGGAGGCGCCGCTGTCCGAGCTCCCCGAGGGGCGCCAGGCGGATCTGCCGGGCGAACCGCTCGCGCTCGGCGGCGGTCAGCGGCGGTCCGGGCTCGACGAGCGGGGTCATGAGAGCTCCTTCCTCCACTGGCCCTCGTGGGCGACGGGGGTGAAGCCGACGGCCTCGTTCACGGCGAGCATCGGTCGGTTCTCCTCGGCGTTCCAGGTGTAGACGGCCCGACAGTCCGGGGCGGTCCCCACCGCATCGCCGATCGCGGTCAGGGCGAGGAACTCGCTCCAGCCGTCGGCGCCCACGGCCTCGGGGATCGCGAGCTCGCGGATCCGGAGCGCCGGGTCGGAGGTGCGGTTCACCACCCCAGTGTGCACGTCCCGTCGCACGCGACGGCCTCCTGCGCCTGTTCCGGTGCGGGATCGCGGCGGTCCGTCGGCCGGTCGGGGCTCCGCCTCCCGGCCCGGCCGCGGCCGTCGGCTACCGTGGAGGCGTTGTGGACGGGAGCGAGGCGGCCGGGTGTACCTGAAGAGCCTGACCCTCAAGGGGTTCAAGTCCTTCGCTCAGCCGACCACGTTCGCCTTCGAGCCGGGGGTCACCTGCGTCGTCGGCCCCAACGGCTCGGGCAAGAGCAACGTCGTCGACGCGCTCGCCTGGGTGATGGGGGAGCAGGGGGCGAAGACGCTCCGCGGCGGCAAGATGGAGGACGTCATCTTCGCGGGCACCTCCACCCGCGGACCCCTCGGCCGCGCCGAGGTCGCGCTCACCATCGACAACTCGGACGGCGCCCTGCCGATCGAGTACACCGAGGTGACGATCACCCGGACCCTCTTCCGCAACGGCGGCAGCGAGTACGCGATCAACGGACGCGGTTGCCGGCTGCTCGACGTGCAGGAGCTGTTGAGCGACTCCGGTCTCGGGCGCGAGATGCACGTCATCGTGGGGCAGGGACAGCTCGACGCCGTGCTGCACGCGACCCCCGAGGAGCGGCGCGGGTTCATCGAGGAGGCCGCCGGGATCCTCAAGCACCGCCGCCGCAAGGAGAAGACGCTCCGCAAGCTCGAGGCGATGCAGGCGAACCTGACCCGCCTCTCCGACCTCGCGGGCGAGATCCGGCGCCAGCTCAAGCCCCTCGGGCGCCAGGCCGAGGTCGCACGGCAGGCGCAGACGATCGCCGCCGTGGTGCGCGACGCCCGGGCGCGCCTGCTCGCGGACGACGTGGTCGCGCTCCGGACCGCTCTGGACGGCTTCGCCCGCACCGAGAGCGAGCGGCACAGCGAGCGGGTGGTCCTGCAGCAGCGGCTCGAGCAGGCGACGCTCCGGCGAGCGCGGATCGAGGCGGAGGCGGTCGGCGACGCGGTCGACGACGCCCGGCGCACCTCGTTCGAGCTGGAGTCGGTGCAGGAGCGGCTGCGCAACCTCTCGGCCCTCGCCGGGCAGCGGCTCGCGATGCTCGAGCTCGAGTCCGAGCAGCCGCAGATCCAGCCGCGCGTGACGCCGGCGCAGGTGGAGGAGGCGCGGGTCGAGCTGGAGCGCCTGCGGCAGGCCGTCCTCGACGCGGAGACGGCGTGGGTCCAGGCGCAGCGCACGACCGTCGCCGCCCGCTCCGCCCTCGACGCGGTCGACGAGGAGATCGCCGCGCAGGCGGCCCTCGTCTCGCGCTACGACCTCGAGCTCTCCACCCTCTCGGGGCAGGCCGACACCGCCGCCTCCCGTCTCGCGTCCGTCCGGGGCGAGGTCCTGCGCGCGCAGAACACCCTCGACGCGGCCGACCGGCGGAAGGAGGCGGCGCGGCGGGCGCTCGACGCTCTGGAGGCCGAGCTAGGCGACGCGGGCCGCGGCCCCGACGGCGGCCTCGACGAAGGCTACGAGCTCGCCCAGTCCGCGGTCTCGGCCGCCGAGGCCGGAATCGAGCGGCTGCGCGAGGAGCTGCACGCCCTGGAGCGCGAGCGCGAGGCGCTGGCCGCCCGCACGGGTGCCCTGTCGCTGGCCCTCGACGTCTCGGACGGCTCGGCCGAGCTGATCGCCGCCCGGATCGAGGGGGTGCGCGGCCGGGTCGCCGAGCGGATCCAGGTGCGGCCGGGCGCCGAGGCCGCGATCGCCGCCGCCCTCGGCGCGGTCGCCGACGCCGTGCTGGTCGAGTCGACCGCCCGGGCCGACGCGGCTCTGGACGCCGCGCTGGAGCGCGACCTCGGACGCGTCGAGCTGCTGGTCGCCGACGCCACCCGGCCGCACGTCGCTCTCGCCGTTCCCGAGGGGGCGGAACGCGCGGGCGACCTCGTCACGGCGCCGGCCGGGGTCCTCTCGCTCCTCGAGCGCGTGCTCGTGGTCGAGGACCTCGCCGCGGCGCGGCGGCTGAGGGAGCGCATCGATCCGGGCACCGTCCTGGTCACCCGCGACGGCGCGACCGTCTCCGACGCCGTGCAGAGCGCCGGCTCCGGCGGGCAGCGCAGCCGGATCGAGCTCGTCTCCGAGCGCGACTCCGCCGCCGCCCGGCTGGAGGAGGTCGAGGGCGGGATCGACCGGCTCCGCTTCGAACTCGCCGAGCAGACCGGAGCGCTCCGCGGCGCGAAGGAGCAGGCCGCGAGCGCGCTCTCGGCCCTCCGCGAGCACGACGCCGCCCGTGCCGCCCACACCGAGCGGCTCGGCGGCGTGCGCGCCCAGCTCGAGGCGGCCACCGCCGAGCACGGCCGGGGCTCGAGGGCGCTGGCCGTCGCCTCGGACCGGGTCGGCGACGCCGAGCGCGCGGCCCAGGAGGCGAGGTCGGCGCTCGACGCCGCGCGCGCCCGGCCCCGGCCGGTGCTCGACGCGAGCGCCCGGGACGGTCTGCAGCGCGACGTCGACACCGCACGCGAGCGCGAGATCGAGGCGCGGCTCGGCGTCGAGACCGCCAAGGAGCGGGTGCGGGCGGAGCAGTCCCGCGGGGAGGCGCTGGCCCGCCAGCTGGCCGCCGACCGCGCCGCCGCCGACGAGGCCGCGCGCCGCGCCGTGATCCGCCGTCGCCAGCGCGACGCGGCGGCCGAGGTGACCGCCGCGCTCCCCGCCGTCCTCGCCTCCGTCGACCGCTCCGTCCAGCAGGCCCGGGCCGAGCTCGTCGCGGCCGAGGCGGTGCGCTCGCAGCAGAACGCCGAGCTGCAGGGGCTCCGCCGCGAGGAGGGGAGCGTGCGCGACCGGCTCCAGTCCGTCACCGAGAGCGTCCACGGCCTCGAGCTGCAGATCTACGAGAAGAGGCTGCAGCTCACCGGTCTGCTCGAGCGCGCCGCGTCCGAGCTCGGGCTCGCCGAGGACGTGCTGGTGGAGGAGTACGGTCCCGGAGTCGGCGTCCCCGACGAGACGGACGAGGAGCAGGAGCCGCGGCCCTACGTCCGCGAGGAGCAGCGCCGCCGCCTCGAGAAGGCCGAGAAGCAGCTCGGGCAGCTGGGCCGCGTCAATCCGCTCGCGCTGGAGGAGTTCGCCGCGCTGGAGCAGCGGCACGCGTTCCTGACCGAGCAGCTGGCCGACCTCACCGGGACCCGGCGCGACCTGCTCACCATCATCGAGGAGCTCGACGAGACGATGCAGACCGTGTTCGCCTCCGCGTTCGACGACACGCAGGCGGCGTTCGCGGACGTGTTCCCCGTCCTCTTCCCCGGCGGCACCGGCAGCATCCGCCTGACCGACCCGGAGAACCTGCTCACCACCGGCATCGAGGTCGCGGTGCGGCCGGCCGGCAAGAAGATCGAGCGGCTGTCGCTCCTCTCCGGAGGGGAGCGCTCGCTCGCGGCCGTGGCGTTCATGGTCGCCATCTTCAAGTCGCGGCCGAGCCCCTTCTACATCATGGACGAGGTGGAGGCCGCTCTCGACGACGCGAATCTCGGCCGACTGCTCAGCATCTTCGAGGACCTGCGCACCTCGAGCCAGCTGATCGTCATCACCCACCAGAAGCGGACCATGGAGATCGCGGACGCCCTCTACGGCGTCTCGATGCGGCAGGACGGCGTCTCGGCCGTCGTCGGCCAGCGCGTCGCCGCGCCCCCGGCCTGAACCCGCCTCCCCGACCGCTCGGAGGCGCGCCCGCCGGTAGCCTGGACCCATGGCAGAACGCACCTCCTGGTCGCTCGGCCGCGCACTGCGCGGCCTGTTCGAGAAGCGCACGATCGACGACCAGACCTGGGACGACCTCGAGACGGCGCTGATCACCGCCGACTTCGGCCCCGACATCACCGAGGAGATCGTCGACGACCTCCGCGCCAAGGTCGCCCGCTACTCCACCACCGACCCGCGCGACCTGCAGCGGATGCTCCGCGAGTCCCTCGAGGAGCGCCTGTCGAAGTACGACACGACCCTCAAGCTCAGCGAGCGCCCCGCCGTGATCCTCGTGGTCGGCGTGAACGGCGTCGGCAAGACCACGACCATCGGCAAGTTCGCCAAGTTCCTCCGCAACTACGGCCGGAGCGTCGTGGTCGGCGCGGCCGACACCTTCCGCGCCGCGGCGGTCGACCAGCTCGCCACCTGGGCGCAGCGCGCCGACGCCCAGATCGTCCGCCCGCAGCAGGAGCGCCAGGATCCGGCGTCCGTCGCCTTCCAGACCGTGCAGTTCGCGAAGGACACCGGCGTCGAGATGGTCATCATCGACACGGCCGGCCGCCTGCACACCAAGGGCGGGCTGATGGACGAGCTCACGAAGATCAAGCGCGTCATCGAGAAGCAGGCCCCGATCTCCGAGATCCTGCTCGTGCTCGACGCGACGACCGGTCAGAACGGGCTGAGCCAGGCCGAGGCGTTCATCGAGCACGCGGGCGTCACCGGCCTGGTCATCACCAAGCTCGACGGCTCCGCGAAGGGCGGCTTCGTCCTCGCGGTCCAGGAGCGCACCGGCATCCCGATCAAGCTCGTCGGCCAGGGCGAGGGCATCGGCGACCTCACCGGCTTCACCCCCCACGTCTTCGCCCAGCAGCTCGTCAGCTGAGCGGCTCCGCCCGGGACGACGCGCCGGCGCCGTCCCGGTGGCGGGCTACACGGCCTGCGAGAAGCCCAGTGCCGCGTCGGCGAGGTGGCGCAGGTGCTCCGGGACCGGCAGCCCCTTCGACTCCATCGAGCGCGCCCAGAGCCTGCCGGCCCGGTAGGAGGAGCGGACCAGGGGCCCCGCGAGGACGCCGAGGAAGCCGATGTCCTCGGCCTCCTCCTTGATCGCCACGAACTCCTCCGGGTGCACCCAGCGGTCCACCGGCAGATGCCGCGGCGTCGGGCGGAGGTACTGCGTGATGGTCACGATGTCGGTGCCGGCGTCGTGGAGGTCCTGCAGCGCCTGCGAGATCTCCTCCCGCTCCTCGCCCATGCCGAGGATGAGGTTCGACTTCGTGATCAGCCCCGCCTCCCGGCCCTGGGTGAGCACGTCGAGCGAGCGCTCGTAGCGGAAGGCCGGCCGGATGCGCTTGAAGATCCGCGGCACCGTCTCGACGTTGTGGGCGAACACCTCCGGCTCCGCGTCGAACACCCTCTGCAGGTGCTCGGCGCGGCCGGTGAAGTCCGGGACCAGGATCTCGACCCCCGTGCCCGGAGCCTGGGCGTGGATCTGGCGGATGGTCTCGGCGTAGAGCCAGGAGCCCTCGTCCGGCAGGTCGTCGCGGGCGACTCCGGTGACGGTCGCGTAGCGGAGGTTCATCCGCGCCACGGACTCGCCGACGCGCCGGGGCTCGTCCGCGTCGTAGTCCGCGGGCTTCCCGGTGTCGATCTGGCAGAAGTCGCAGCGGCGGGTGCACTGGGCGCCCCCGATGAGGAAGGTCGCCTCTCGGTCCTCCCAGCACTCGAAGATGTTGGGGCAGCCCGCCTCCTGGCAGACGGTGTGCAGCTCCTCGCTCTTCACCAGCGACTGCAGCTGCCGGTACTCCGGGCCCATCGAGGCCTTCGTGCGGATCCACTCGGGCTTGCGCTCGATCGGCGTCTCGGCGTTGCGGATCTCCAGCCGCAGGAGCTTGCGGCCGCCGGCCTCGGCGCTCACGCGGCGACCTCCTCGATGCGGGCGGAGAAGGCGGGGGCCGCCTCCGAGAAGCGCGCCGCCACCCGCGCCCGCACCGCCTCCATGGGCGGAGCCTCGCCGCGCTCGCGCTCGAGCGTGGTCACTCCGGCGTCGGCGATGCCGCAGGCGACGATGCGGGCGTAGGGCTCGAGGCTGTTCGAGACGTTGAGGGCGAATCCGTGCATCGTCACGCCCGAGGCGACGCGGATGCCGATCGCGGCGATCTTGTCGGCGCCGCCGTCCCTCGGGATCCACACTCCCGAGCGCCCGTCGACGCGCCGCCCCTGCACGCCCAGGTCGTCGAGAGCGGCGATCAGCACGCCCTCCAGCGAGCGGACGTAGGCGACCACGTCGACGGGCTCGCCGAGCCGCACGATCGGGTAGCCGACGAGCTGCCCCGGGCCGTGCCAGGTGATCCGCCCTCCGCGGTCGACGTCGACCACGGGCGAGCCGTCGTCCGGGCGCTCGTGCGCCTCGGTGCGCTTGCCTGCGGTGTAGACGGAGGAGTGCTCGCAGAGCACGAGGGTGTCCGGCCTCGAGCCCGCCACCACCTCGGCGTGCAGGCGGCGCTGCAGCTCCCAGCCGTCGGCGTAGTCCAGGGGATCCGCGGAGTCGCCCGCCACCAGTGTCTCGATCACCGGGCCACCCTAACCCTGTTCTTGGACCCGGACCAGTTAATCCGCTCCGCGGTGATCGCGCCGATCGCGAGCCGATCGGCGGCCCCGCCCGCCGACCCTCCGGGCCTCCGGTAGAATTCCGGGCATCATGGCTACTTTCGGCACCCTTTCCGATCGACTCGTCGAGACCTTCAAGAACCTCCGGACGAAGGGCAAGCTCTCCGCGTCGGACGTCGACGGCACCGTCCGCGAGATCCGGCGGGCCCTCCTCGACGCCGACGTCGCGCTGGAGGTCGTGAAGGAGTTCACCGGCAAGGTGCGCGAGCGCGCCCTCGGCGACGAGGTCAACAAGGCGCTCAACCCGGCCCAGCAGGTCGTCCAGATCGTCAACGAGGAGCTCGTCGCGATCCTCGGCGGGCAGTCGCGCCGGCTCGAGTTCGCCAAGCGCCCGCCGACCGTCATCATGCTCGCCGGCCTCCAGGGCGCGGGCAAGACGACCCTCGCGGGCAAGCTCGGCAAGTACCTCGGCAAGGACGGCCACACCCCGCTGCTCGTCGCGGCCGACCTCCAGCGCCCCAACGCCGTGCAGCAGCTGCAGGTCGTCGGCGAGCAGGCCGGAGTCGCGGTCTACGCGCCGGAGCCGGGCAACGGCGTCGGCAACCCGGTCAAGGTCGCCCAGAACGCGATCCGCTTCGCGACCGACAAGCAGTACGACACGGTCATCATCGACACGGCCGGACGCCTCGGCGTCGACGCCGACATGATGAAGCAGGCCGCCGACATCCGCCGCGTCACGAACCCCGACGAGGTCCTGTTCGTCATCGACGCGATGATCGGCCAGGACGCGGTCGCGACCGCCAAGGCCTTCCAGGAGGGAGTCGACTTCACCGGCGTCGTCCTCTCCAAGCTCGACGGCGACGCCCGCGGAGGCGCGGCGCTCTCGGTCGCCTCGCTCACCGGCCGCCCGATCCTCTTCGCCTCCACGGGCGAGTCGCTCGACGACTTCGAGCAGTTCCACCCCGACCGCATGGCGAGCCGCATCCTCGACCTCGGCGACGTGCTGACCCTCATCGAGCAGGCCCAGTCCGCGTTCGACGAGGACGAGGCGCGCAAGATCGCCGAGAAGATCATGGGGGACACGTTCACCCTCGACGACTTCCTCGGCCAGATGCAGCAGCTGCGCAACATGGGCTCGATCAAGAAGATGATCGGCATGCTGCCCGGCGCGAAGGGCATGCGAGAGCAGCTCGACCAGTTCGACGAGCGCGAGATCGTGCGCACCGAGGCGATCATCCAGTCGATGACGAAGGCGGAGCGGGTCAACCCGAAGCTGCTCAACGGCTCGCGGCGCCTGCGCATCGCCCGCGGCTCCGGCATGACGGTCACGGACGTCAACCAGCTCGTCCAGCGCTTCGAGCAGGCCGCCAAGATGATGAAGACGGTCGCCAAGGGCGGCATGCCCTCGGTCCCCGGCATGGGCCCCGTGCCCGGCGCCGGCTACCAGGGCCGCCCGAAGCCGCAGAAGAAGAAGAGCAGCAAGTCCGGCAACCCCGCCAAGCGCGCGGCCGAGAACGCGGCGATCACCTCCGGGCCCCGCCCGGGCGATGCGGGCGGCTCCGGCTTCGGCCTGGGCGGCGGCGCCGGCAAGGGCGCCCAGCCCACGCCGGAGGAGCTCGAGCAGCTGCAGAAGCTCCTCGGGCGATGAGGCGGGTCGCGGCCGGACGCGCGGGCGGGATCCTCGTCCTCGCGGCCGTGCTCGGGCTCACCGGCTGCGCCGAGGGCTCCGGGGTCGACGCGATGACGGCGCCCTCCCCGGAGGACCTGGTCGGCCGCTGGGTGACGGGCGTCTCCTACGACGCGCCCGACGTTCCTTTCCTCCTGATCGCGGAGGACGGGACCTGGACGGGCTCCGACGGCTGCAACGGCGCGCAGGGCGAGTGGTCGATCGACCAGGAGGGCGCCCTCACCGTCTCGGCCGGGCCGAGCACGCTGATCGCCTGCGACGGCGTCGCGCTGCCGATGATCTTCTCTGAGGCGGCGATGGCCTCGATCGATGGCGGACGGCTCCGCCTGTTCGACGAGGAGGGGGCCACCGTCGTCAAGCTCGCCCGCTCCACGAGCGACGAGGCGCCGTCGGCGTCGCCGGACCCGGCGGGGGAGTAGCGCACCGTCCCTCCGGGGGCCGCAGCCGGGATCCCCGTGAGGCGCACCGCTCGCTAGCGTGAGGGCATGACAACCGCACACGCGCGCCCCGTCCGCATCGGCGTCCAGATCGCACCGCAGCACGTCCCCTACGAGGTCATCCGCGACACGCTCGCCGAGCTCGAGGACCTCGGCGTCGACATCGCCTTCAACTGGGACCACTTCTTCCCGCTCTCGGGAGAGCCGAACGGCCTGCACTTCGAGGGCTGGAGCATGCTCGCGGCCTGGGCCGAGCAGACCAGCCGCATCGAGTTCGGCCCGCTGGTCACCTGCAACAGCTACCGGAACCCCGACCTCCTCGCCGACATGGCGCGCACGGTCGACCACATCAGCGCCAAGGGCGCCGAGGGCCGTCTGATCTTCGGCATCGGCTCGGGCTGGTTCGAGCGCGACTACGAGGAGTACGGCTACGAGTTCGGCACTCCCGGCTCCCGCCTCGACGAGCTCTCCGAGGCGATGCCGCGCATCCGCAGCCGGTGGTCGATGCTCAACCCGGCGCCCACCCGCGACATCCCGGTGATGATCGGCGGCGGCGGCGAGAAGAAGACGCTGCGGATCGTCGCCGAGCACGCCGACATCTGGCACAGCTTCTCGGACGTCCCGACGCTCGAGCGCAAGCTCGGTGTGCTCTCGGAGTGGTGCGGCCGCGTCGACCGCGACCCGGCCGCGATCGAGATCTCGACCGGCGCGAGCGTGCGCGGCGGTGTCGGCGACGCCTCCTTCGACGTGCTCGACCAGCAGTACGACCTGGGCGCCCGCCTGTTCACGCTCGGCATCACCGGTCCGGACATCGACCTCGCGCCCGTGCGCGACCTGCTCGGCTGGCGCGACGGCCGGAACAGCACCGCGCGCTGACCCGGCGGGGCGCCGTCACGACGGCGCCCCGCGTCGGAGTCAGGCCGCCGGCGCGTCCGTCGCCTTCTGGCCGGTCGGCACCGCCCGGGCGAGGCCGGACTTCTCGGCCGCCACCTCGAACGCGTCGGCCAGGGCGCGCTGGCCCTCGACGGTGGGATGCACGCCGTCCTCGCCGAGCAGCCCGTCCTCGCGGAGGGGGTCCGGGTACTCGAGCGCACCGCCGCCGGCGGCAGTCACGGCCTCGACCAGCGCCGCGTCGTACTCGTCGAGATCGGAGGGGCGCGGGTCGGGGCCCCAGACCGAGTCGAGCGCGATGAGCCGGGCCGAGGGCGAGGCGGACACGATCGCGTCCACTGCCGGCCCGATCGCGGCGTCCACGTCCTCCGGATCCCAGCCGAGATCGTTGCTGCTGGCGATCAGCACGATCGCGTCGGGCCGGGTGTCGGCGATCTCCTCCGCGCGGTCGCCGATCGCGACGCCGCAGTCGCCCGGCTCGATGAAGCCGCCGCCGTCGCAGCCCAGGTTCGTGACCTCCCAGCCGAGGTCGTCGCCGACGAGAGCGGGCCAGGCCTGCTCCGGGTCGACCGTCAGACCGCGCACGATGCTGTCGCCGACGATCGTCACCCGGGAGCCGGCGGGGAGAGAGCCGCCGATCGAGAGCGGCAGCGGATCGGCGGTGACGGTCGGGAGGGGAGTGGCGGTGCCGGCGGGGGACGCGGTCGCCGGGACGGTCGTCGTCGAGGACGAGCAGCCGGCGAGGCCGAGGGCCAGCGCGCCGATCGCGGCTGCGGCGAGGAGGACGGGACGCGTCATGAGCGGGGATCCCGGAGCCCGTCGCGCAGCTCGCCCGCGAGCGCCCGGACCACCGCCTTCAGGTCGCCGTCGTTCGCCGCGGCCGTCCGCAGCTGGCGCTGGTAGCTCGCTCCCGCGACCAGGATCAGCTCGACGTCGCCGAGCTCCTTCACGCAGTCGAGACGCTCGGCGACCGGTGCGAGGGTGACGAGCAGGTCCCGGATGTCGTCGGTGACCAGCCGCTCCGCTCCGGCGGCGTCGAGGATGATCTCGGCGTCGAGTCCGTAGCGGGCCGCGCGCCACTTGTTCTCGCGCACGTACCAGGGCTGCATCGTCGGAAGGTCCTCGCCCGCGTCCAGCCGCGACGAGAGGTGCTCGACGAGGCACTGGATCAGCGCGGCGACCGCTCCGATCTCCTCCGCGGAGGAGAGGCCGTCGCACGCGCGCATCTCGAGGGTGCCCCACTGCGGCGAGGGGCGGATGTCCCAGCGGACCTCCGTGTGGTCGTCGATGACGCCGGTGCGCATCATGTCGTCGACGTACTCCTCGTAGTTCGCCCAGGCACCGAACTGCGGAGGCAGGCCCGCCGTCGGCAGCTGCTGGAACATCAGCGCGCGGTTCGAGGCGTAGCCCGTGTCGACTCCGCCCCAGAACGGGCTCGACGCCGAGAGCGCCTGCAGGTGCGGGTAGTAGTCGAGCAGGGAGTTGAGGATCGGCAGCACCTTGTCGCGGTGCTCGATGCCGACGTGCACGTGGATGCCCCAGATCATCATGTTCCGGCCCCACCACTGGGTCCGGTCGATGAGGCGGTGGTACCGCTCCTTGTCCGTGATGGCCTGGTCGAACCACTGCGCGAACGGGTGCGTGCCCGAGCACACGAGGTCGAGTCCCATGGGGTCGGTGATCTCGCGCACCTGCCGCAGCTGATCCTGCAGGTCGGCGACCGCGTCGCGGACGGAGGTGTGCACGCCGGAGACCAGCTCGACCGTGTTGCGCAGGAGCTCGCCGGTGATGTGCGCGTGCGGGGCGCCGTCGTCGCTGCGGAGCGCCTCCAGCACCACATCGGCGACGTTGGCGAGATCGCCCGTCTGCCGGTCGACGATCGCGACCTCCCACTCGATCCCGAGCGTGGAGCGGTCTGATGCGGCGAAGCTGATCTCCATGGCGTGGTCCTCATCGGATCCGGGCGTCCGCCGATCGGGACGCGCCTCGCCATCCTGCCACCTGCGGCCGGGGCGGACGCCGAGCCCCGGCGGCGGCCTTCGGGGTCCCGCGCGGCCCGCTCCCGCGAGGGTGCCGCTGGTCGGCGGCGTGCCGGGCCCGCACCGGGGCGGTTTTTCTGGCAGAATGATCCGTCGGGTCCGAGGCGGTCGACCCTCTACTCACCGCCGACGAAACCCCCTCGAGCTTCCGCCGGGTGTGCCCCCACGCTCACGGCTCAGTTCATCCATCATCGACCGGACACCGGTCAACGACCACACAGGAGAATTGTGGCTGTCAAGATTCGTCTGAAGCGCCTCGGCAAGATCCGGGCGCCCTACTACCGCATCGTCGTCGCCGACTCGCGCACCAAGCGCGACGGCCGCGTGATCGAGGAGATCGGCAAGTACCACCCGACCGAGCAGCCCTCGTTCATCCAGGTCGACTCGGAGCGCGCGCAGTACTGGCTCGGAGTCGGCGCGCAGCCGACCGAGCAGGTCGCCGCGATCCTCAAGCTGACCGGCGACTGGGGCCGCTTCAAGGGCGACGCCGACGCCGTCAGCACGGTCCAGGTGAAGGAGCCCAAGGCTCCGTTCGTCGTCGACGCGAAGAAGAAGCCCGTCCTCAAGCCGAAGTCCGAGGCTCCGGCCAAGGCCGCCCCGGTCGAGGACACCGCCGACGAGACCTCCACCGAGGCGTAGTCAGTGCTCGCTCCCGCCGTCGAACACCTCGTCAAGGGGATCGTCGAGAACCCCGATGAGGTCAGTGTCGTGGCCACGAGCTCCCCGCGCGGAGAGGTCCTCGAGGTGCGCGTGCACCCCGAGGACCTCGGCCGCGTGATCGGACGCTCCGGTCGCACCGCCAAGGCCGTCCGCACTCTCGTCGCCGCGCTCGCCGACGGGCGCCGAGTGCGCGTCGACGTCGTCGACACCGACAAGTAGAGGTGTCGGTCACCGGACCGGGCACGACGCAGCTCCGCGTCGCCCGACTCACCAAGGCCCACGGACTCAAGGGCGCCATCAAGCTCGAGCTCTACACGGACGAGCCCGACAAGCGCTTCACCCCCGGATCCACGTTCACGCTGCAGGTCCCGCGCACCTCCGAGTGGCACGGCAAGAAGCTCGAGCTCGTCGAGCTGCGCTGGTACAACAGCCACCCCGTCGCGTTCTTCCGAGGCGTCGACGACCGCAACGCCGCTGAGACCCTCCTGAAGGCGATCCTCTGGATCGACGAGGAGGTGCAGACCCAGCCGGGCGAGGACGACTCCTGGTACGACTACCAGCTGGTCGGCATGAAGGTCGTCCGCGACGGCGTCGAGGTCGGCACCGTCCGCCGCGTCGACCACTTCCCCGCGCAGGACCTGCTCATCGTCGGCACCCCCTCCGGCGAGGTGATGGTGCCGTTCGTGAACGCGATCGTCCCCTCCGTCGACGCCGCGGCCGGGATCGTCACGGTCACGCCTCCGATCGGCCTGTTCGAGGAGGCTCCCGAGGAGGAGCCCGCCGCGGTCGACCTCAGCGGTGTCGACCTCGCGGACCCGGCGCTGAGCGCGCCTGCGGACGCCGACGCGCCGGACGCCTCCGATGACGCGGACTCCGCTCTTGAGGAGCCCGCCGACGACGAGCCCCCGGCCGCCTCCGACGCCGCCTCCGAGGAGGAGCCCCGGTCGTGAGGATCGACATCGTCACGATCTTCCCGGAGTTCTTCGGCGTGCTCGACATCAGCCTGCTCGGCCGTGCTCGGCAGAGCGGGCTGATCGAGCTCGGCGTGCACGACCTGCGGGACTTCACCCACGACCGCCACCGCACCGTCGACGACACGCCCTACGGCGGCGGCGCCGGCATGGTGATGCGACCGGAGCCGTGGGGCGAGGCGCTCGACACGATCCTCGACGGCGCGGACGACCCCGTCGTGATCTTCCCGTCGCCCGCGGGCGAGCTGTTCACCCAGGCGACCGCCCGCGAGCTCGCGGAGGAGTCCACCCTCGTCTTCGGCTGCGGCCGCTACGAGGGCATCGACCAGCGCGTCGTGGACCACACCGCCGAGCGCGCGCGGGTCCGGCTGATCAGCCTCGGCGACTACGTCCTCAACGGAGGAGAGGTCGCCGTGATGGCGATGATCGAGGCCGTCGGACGCCTGGTCCCGGGCGTGGTCGGCAATCCGGCGAGCCTGGTCGAGGAGAGCCACTCCGACGGGCTGCTCGAGTACCCGAGCTACACCAAGCCGGCCTCCTGGCGCGGCCTCGACGTCCCTCCGGTGCTCCTCAGCGGCAACCACGGGGCGATCGCCGCCTGGCGCCACGAGCAGAGCGTCGAGCGCACGCGCCGCGTCCGCCCCGAACTGCTTCCCTAGCCCCGCGCCGCACGGTCACCGGGCCGCGAGGGCCAGGTGCCGGTCGCGGAGGGCGAGGAAGAGGGGGAACGCGAACGCGAGGGCGACCAGCGGCGCGAGCAGCACCAGGATCCACACGCGGCGCATCCCGATCCGGCGGCCCTCCACCACCATGAAGGCGACGGCCGCGATCGCGACGACCAGCAGGTCGGTCGAGAACGACGACACCCACGGCCCGCCCGCGGCGAGGCCGGCGAGGACGTCCGCGCCCTCCTGCATCGCCCTCACGTTCCAGGTCCAGGTCCCGATCAGCCCGGCGAGGGCGAGGACGAGGTAGACGATCCCGAGCGGCGTCCAGCCGCGGTGCAGCCGGCTCATGCGCGGGCCTCCGTTCGTGCGAGGGTGAGGATCGTCCCTCCGGCGAGGGCGATCACGGCCACAGTAGCGACGGCGAGGGTCAGCGCGTCCGGTGCGGTCAGCGCCTGTCCGCGCAGCGCCTGCCAGCAGGTGAGGGCCACCGCGGCCGCCCAGCCCGCCGAGGCCAGGGCGACGAGCCGCAGCCGGGTGGATCCGGGGCGAAGGACGGGGATCCGGGCTGCCAGCCGTCCGAGCAGCAGCGCGAGCAGCGGGAGCCCCTGCAAAGCGTGCATCCCGACGAAGTGCGGGATGCGCAGATCGCCCCCCGTGGTGCTCCAGCCCAGGAGGGGGAGGCCGGGTCCGCCGTCCGCGACTCCGACGGCGTGCGCACCGACGACGCCCTGGTAGTCGCTGATCTGGCCGGGCGAGGGCCCCGTCATCAGGAACGCGAGGGCCATCCCGACGAGCCCGATCACGAGTCCGGCGCGGACGGCGAGCGTCAGCGCAGGGTCGCCGAGCGGCACCCGCGCCAGGAGGGCGGCGAGGACCAGCGTCGCCAGCCAGACCACCATGATCGAGACGGCCATCGAGGCCCAGAGCGCGGCGTGCAGGGGAGTGGAGACGTCGAAGTGGCTGCGCTCGCCGACCAGGGCGGCGCCTCCGATCACGACCATCTCGACCGCCAGACCGACCGCCGCGACCGTGCCCAGCGCTCGGGCGAGGCGGCGCCGGCGGGGCACGAGCCCGATCAGCCAGGCGAGCGTCACGGCGTACAGCGCGATCGAGAGGCAGAACTTCAGCGGCTTGCCCCAGAGCGGCTGTCCGCCGAGCTCGCGGGGATCGACGACCAGCGCGATCGCGCAGAGGAGGGCGCCGACCGCCATCGCGCCAGCGAGCACCAGGAGCGGCCGGTGCGGAGCAGCTGAGGCCGTGCGCGCGGGCGTCTCGGTCGCGGCGCTCATCGGGGCACCTCCGTCGAGCCGAAGCGGCTCTGCGTCTCGCGCGCCTGGGCGACGCGCCGGAGCGACTGCAGCACCACGTCTCCGAGCGCGGTGCCGACGGCGGCGACGGCAGCCTGCTCGCTCACGCTCTCACGGGCCTGCAGTTCGTCGAGGTCGGCGGAGGCGACGAGGGCGGCGGCGCGGGCGTAGGCCTCGAGCCAGCCGGCGCTCATCGGTCCGGTGGAGAGCTCGAGCGCGTCGAGCGCCCGTGCCGCCGTCGCGACGGCAGGGTGGCCGCAGTGGTCGGAGCCCGCGGCCTCGGCGATCCGCCGCGTCGACGCCTCGGTGGCGGACGCGGTCGAGTCGGTGCTCACGGAGACCACGTCCTGCGCCACCTCGAACGCTGCTGTCGGACCGACGCCCGCGTCGAGCGCGGCCGTGATCCGCTTCGCGCCGGCGATGCCGACGCCGCCGCTCTCGATGAGCGCCCGGAGCAGCGTCAGGCGGGCGACATGGGCGTCCCCGTACTCCGCCCGCTGGGGGCCGGCGGCGTCGCCCGGCGGCAGCAGCCCCTCCCGGATGTAGTACTTGATCGTGGGCAGGCCGACGCCGCTGCTGCGGCTGAGCTCCGAGATTCGCACGTGGACAGTATCGCTATCCGATAGCGGTACTGTCCATCCTTAGTCAGTCCCGCGCGGAGAGGACGATGTTCCCCGTCTCGGTGATGGCGATCGTGTGCTCCATGTGGGCGCCGCGCGAGCCGTCGCGGCTGCGGAGGGTCCAGCCGTCCTTGTCCGTGTAGATCTCGTCGGTCGTCTGCAGGAACCACGGCTCGATCGCGACGACGAGGCCCGGGCGGAGCGGGTAGCCGCGGCCGGCGCGTCCGTCGTTGGGGATGTGCGGATCGCCGTGCATCGTGCGGCCGACGCCGTGGCCGCCGAAGTCGGTGTTGATGGACAGGCCCTCGGCGTGTGCGACGGCCGCGATGGCCGCGGAGATGTCGCCGATCTTCTTCCCGGGCTGCGCGGCGGCGATGCCGGCCTCGAGCGCGCGGGTGGTGGTGTCGATGAGGGCGAGGTCCTCCTCGCGCGGCGTCCCGACCACGACGCTGATGGCCGAGTCGGCGACCCAGCCGTTCACGGAGGCGGCGAAGTCGAGGGTGAGCAGGTCGCCGTCCTTCAGCCGGTAGTCGAAGGGCAGGCCGTGCAGCACCGCGTCGTTGACGGAGGTGCAGATGACCTTGCCGAAGGGACTCGCGCCAAAGGAGGGGTGGTAGTCGATGTAGCAGGACTCGGCGCCGGCCGTGCGGATCATGTCGTGGGCGAGCCGGTCGAGCTCGAGCAGGTTCACGCCGACCGCGGCAGCGGCGGAGGTGGCCTTCAGTACCTCGCCGACGAAGCGGCCGGCGGGACGCATCTCCTCGATCTCGGCGGGGGTGCGTAGCTCGATCATCCTGATCCTCTCGGGGTCCGCTGAGCCGTCGCTCAGCGGTGGTGGGTACGGTCGGTGCATGCGCACGCGACGGGCATTCGGTTCCTGGCAGTTCCCGGCGGCGATCGTGCTGCCCTTGTGGATCCTCCTCGGCTACGGGGTCTTCGGAGGATCGAGCGGCTGGACCGTGCTCGGCCTGGTGATCGCCCTCCCCATTCTGGCGGTCGCGGTGGCGGCTGTGGCCGCGATCGTCGCATTCCGGGTGACCGTTCGGCCCACGCGCACTCCCGCGTGGGGCGACGTGGCCGTGGTCGGCGCCTGGCACCTCTCCCTGATCGCCTTCGGCTTCTTCCCGCCCGGCGCCTGGGCGCTGGGCCTGCTCTCGGTGGTCCTCGGAGTGGCGGCCTTCTGGCACTCGGCGTGGCGGTTCCTCGCCGACGCGAGGGCCACTCTCCTCGCCTTCTCGGAGGCGGCGTCCGTGCAGGCCGAGGGCGCTCACCGCCCCGTCGCCGGCGAGGGCTTCGACCCGGAGCGCCCGCAGGACGGGCAGACCATCGTCCTCTGAGGGGTCGGGCGTCCCGAGAGGCGCTGTCTCCTGCGAGGCCTCGCCCTGCTCGACAGCTCGGCCCTCTCGACGGACCCGCCCTCTGCGCGGCTCTGCCCTCCGGGTGACCCTGCCCTCCAGACGAGCCTGCTTTGACTCGGATCGACGCGGCATGGCAGAATGAGCGCTTGTGCCTCGCGCAGGCTCTGCCACAGGGGAGCCGCGACGACGTGGGCACGACCGACTTCCATCAACGAAACGGTGTTCGACCTGTGGCGGGCACGGAGAGCGATACAGCATGCACATCCTCGATTCCGTCGATGCGGCGTCCCTCCGCAGCGATGTCCCGGACTTCCGCGCCGGCGACACCGTCAAGGTCCACGTCAACATCGTCGAGGGCTCCCGCTCGCGCATCCAGGTCTTCCAGGGCGTCGTCATCGGCCGCTCCAACGAGGGCGTCCGCGAGACCTTCACCGTCCGCAAGGTGAGCTTCCAGGTCGGCGTCGAGCGCACGTTCCCCGTGCACTCGCCGGTCATCGACCACATCGAGGTCGTCACCCGCGGTGACGTCCGTCGCGCGAAGCTCTACTACCTGCGCAACCTCCGCGGCAAGAAGGCCAAGATCAAGGAGAAGCGCGACGCCTGAGCGGCTTCCGCACGACTTCTCGGGAACCCCGGTCCACCTATGATGGACCGGGGTTCCTCCCTTTCTCGGGGGCGATCCGTCCGGGGAGTCCACCCGGTGATGCACAGTAGGGGCGACGGCGAGCGATGACAGACAGCACGGCCCCGGTCCGCCTCCCCGGAGGCGAGGACCACGCCCGCCACTCGGCGGATCCGTCCGAGAAGCGCCCGCGCAAGCGCCGGGGTGTCCTGCTCTTCCTCCGCGACGTGCTGATCATCTTCGTGGTCGCGGTGCTCGTCTCTTTCCTCGTGAAGACCTTCCTGATCCGCTCGTTCTACATCCCCTCCTCCTCCATGGAGCAGACGCTCGTCGAGAACGATCGCATCCTCGTGAACGAGCTCGTACCCGGAGTGGTGAAGATCTCGCGCGGCGACGTCGTCGTCTTCCGCGATCCCGGCGGATGGCTCTCGCCGAGCTCCGAGCCCAACGTGCCGCCGTTCCAGGCCGCGGTCGACTCCGCCCTCGCGCTCGTCGGCCTCACCGCTCCCGACAGCAACGACCACCTCATCAAGCGCGTCATCGGCCTGCCCGGCGATCACGTGACCTGCTGCACACCGCTCGGCCAGGTCGAGATCAACGGCAACCCGATCGACGAGCCCTACGTGAAGCTGCCGGACGGGGTGCAGGCCGTCTCGGCCACCCCCTTCGACGTCGTCGTGCCCGAGGGCTCGCTCTGGGTGATGGGCGACAACCGCTACAACTCCGCCGACTCCCGCTACAACACCGACAAGCCGGGCGGCGGCTTCGTGCCGATCGACAACGTCGTGGGCCGCGCGATCCTCGTCACCTGGCCCGTGCAGCAGTGGGCGTGGCTCGACGACTACCCGTCGGTGTTCCGCGGAGTCGACACCGAGGCCTCCGAGGAGGGCTCGGACGACGCGCAGAGCGGGCAGGGCTAGGTGGTCGTCGCCGAGCCGACGCTGACGCAGGAGCGGCGCCTCTTCCGGCAGGGCTACGAGACGGTCATCGGCTGCGACGAGGTCGGCCGCGGCGCGATCGCCGGCCCGGTGTCGGTCGGCGTCGTGTCGATCGGCAGCCGTTGCGGGCGCTTCCCCGAGGGGCTCCGCGACTCCAAGATGCTCGCTCCCGCCCGCCGCGAGGCGCTCCTGCCGGGAGTCGCGAAGTGGGTCTCGGCCTGGGCGATCGGCGAGTCCTCGGCGGACGAGATCGACGAGACCGGGATCATCGCCGGCCTCGGCCGCGCCGCGTCGAGGGGCATCGAGCGCCTCGCCGACCAGGGCGTCGACCTCGCCACCGCCGTCGTCCTCCTCGACGGCGCTCACGACTGGCTGACGCCCGCGCTGGGCGAGTGGGCGGCCGAGCTGACGATCATCACCCGCGTGAAGGCCGACCGCGACTGCGCCGCCGTCTCCGCCGCCTCCGTGCTCGCGAAGGTGGGCCGGGACGGTCAGATGGTGCGCCACCACGACGACTTCGCCGACTACGCCTGGGACAGCAACAAGGGCTACGGCAGCGCCGCGCACTGGGCGGGGATCGAGCGGGTCGGCCCGTCCCCGCTGCACCGGGTGACCTGGCTGTCGAAGTCGCGGGAGAGCGTCGAGGAGCCGCTCCCGGCGTTCGTGCCCGTCGGCTCGGCGTAGGATTGTCCAACGATGGATGAGGACGAATTCGAGGACTACGACCGCGAGGTCGAGCTGGCACTGTACCGGGAGTACCGCGACGTCGTCTCGCAGTTCTCGTACGTCGTCGAGACCGAGCGCCGGTTCTACCTGGCGAACGAGGTCGACCTGGTCCGCCGCGACACCGAGCACGACTTCTACTTCGAGCTCACCATGCGCGACGTGTGGGTCTGGGACGTCTACCGCTCCGACCGCTTCGTGAAGTCGGTGCGCGTGCTGACCTTCAAGGACGTCAACGTCGAGGAGCTCTCCCGCAAGGAGTTCGAGCTCCCCAAGGAGCTCGCGCTCGACGAGTAGCCCTCTGTCGCGGCAGGCTCCGGACCCCTTGCTGGTCGAGTAGCCGCTTCCGACGGCGCATCGAGATCCGGTGCCCGGAGCCCCACCCCGCTCCGGAGCTCTCTCGGATCCTCGGCTCCGCGGGTCTCGTCTTCAGGCAACGCGGATTCCTCCTGCTGGTCGCATAGCCGCCCCCGGCGGCGTCCGAAGACCCCGGCCCGACGTCCCTCCCCACCCGCCTCCTCGGCCCTCTTCTCCCCGGATCCCCTCCCGGCCGTCCGACGCTCCTCTCTGCTCCTGCACGCTTCCGGCAGGAGGACGCATGGACAAGGACGAACTGGGGCGGCGCGGCGAGGAGATCGCGGCGGCGCACCTGAGAGACAACGGATTCGAGATCCTCGACCGCAACTGGCGGGTCCGCGAGGGCGAGCTCGACATCGTCGCCCGCGACGGGTCGGCACTGGTCGTGGTGGAGGTGAAGACGCGCTCATCGACGCGCTTCGGACTGCCGGTCGAGGCCATCACGCGGGCCAAGGCGCAGCGCCTGCGCCGACTCGCCTACGCCTGGGCCGACGAGCACCACGAGCGCTCCCGGCATCTGCGGATCGACGCGGTCGGCATCGTCGCTCCCGGGGGAGTCCCGTCGCAGATCCGGCACCTGCGGGCGGTGGCCTGATGGGCCTGGGGAGGACCTCCGCGGTCGGTCTCGTCGGCTTCGCGGGAGCCGTGGTCGGGGTGGAGGCCCACTCGGCCGACGGCACCCCGGGAATGGTGATCATCGGCCTGCCCGACGCCGCGCTCGCGCAGGCGAAGGAGCGGGTGCGCTCGGCGGCGATCAACTCCGGCAGCACCATCGCCGAGTACAAGATCACCGTGAACCTCTCGCCGGCCGCGATGCCCAAGCACGGCTCCGCCTTCGATCTCGCCATCGGGCTGGCCGCGCTCGCGTCGCTCCGTGAGGTCGACGCGGAGTCGGTCGCCGCGGTCGTCCATATCGGGGAGCTCGGCCTGGACGGCCGGCTGCGCTCCGTCCCGGGCGTGCTGCCCGCGGTGCTCGCGGCCGCCCGCGAGGGCAGGCGCCGCGTGATGGTCCCCGTCGAGGACCGGCTCGAGGCGGAGCTGGTCGACGGCGTCGAGGTGATCGCGGTCTCCTCGCTGGCGGCGGCCGCCGTCTGGCACGGAGCCGAGTGGGAAGTGCCGGTGCTCCCCGAGGCCGCGCCGCCGTCTGAGACGGTGTCCGAGCCGGAGGCCCGCCTCGACCTCTCCGACGTGGTGGGGAACGAGGAGGCGGCCGAGGCGATGGTCGTCGCGGCGGCGGGCGGGCACCACGTGTTCCTGCTCGGGCCTCCCGGCGCCGGGAAGACGATGCTCGCCTCGCGCTTGCCGGGCATCCTCCCCGACCTGGACGACGATGCAGCGCTCGAGGCCACCTGCATGCGCTCGCTCGTCGGAGCGCCGACCGGTGGCGCGCTGGTGCGCAGGCCGCCGTTCGAGAGTCCGCACCACTCCGCCTCCTCCGCGGCGATCGTCGGCGGGGGCAGCGGCCGCATCCGGCCCGGCGCGGTCGCCCGCGCCACCCGGGGAGTGCTGTTCCTGGACGAGGCCCCCGAGTTCTCGTCCGTCGCCCTCGACGCGCTGCGCCAGCCGCTCGAATCCGGCGTGATCCGCATCCACCGCGCGAACGCCGTCGCCGAGTTCCCCGCGCGGGTGCAGCTCGTCCTCGCGGCGAACCCGTGCCCGTGCGGCCGCTTCGGCATCCCCGGAGAGACCTGCACCTGCGCTCCCTCGGTCCGCCGCCGCTACCTCGCGCGGCTCAGCGGACCGCTGCTCGACCGCGTCGACATCCGCCTGACGGTCCGCCGCATCAGCGCGGCTCAGCTGGCCGCACGTCGAGACACGTCCGGAATGTCGACGGCTGAGGCCCGCGCCCGTGTCGCCGCGGCGCGGTCCCTCGCAGCGGCTCGCCTCGCCTCCACCCCGTGGACGCTCAACTCGGAGGTCTCCGGCGCCTGGCTGCGCTCGGACGCGGTGCGCCCGACCAGTGCCGAGTCCCGCACGCTCGACCGGGCTCTGGAGCGAGGTCTGGTGACCATGCGCGGCTACGACCGGGTCCTGCGCCTGGCCTGGACGCTCGCGGACCTCGACGCAGCCGACCGGCCGAGTGCCGCCCACCTCTCGCGCGCGCTCGTCCTCCGTGGAGGTGCCGCGTGATCCGGCCCGACGCGCTCTTCGACGGCGCGGAGCTCGACGCCGTTCGCCGACTGCTGCCGAGCGGTGCAGCCGATCCGGACTCCGCTGCCGACGGCGAGCCTTCGGGTGAGTCCGGCTGCGCTCGGAGCGCACTCGTCGACGCTGCTGCCCGGTGCGGCTGGAACTCTCTGACCGAGCCCGGCGACTCCGTCGCAGCCCTCCTCATCGAGAGGGTCGGCGCGGCCGAGGCCTTCGCCCACGTCGTGTCCTCGTCGTCCGCGGAGGAGATCCTCGCGCCCCCGCATCGCGCTCCCTCCGACGAAGGAGGCGGGGCGCTCGCGCCCCTCGACTCCGAGGTCGCCGCGCTCCAGTCGGGGCTGGCGCGCTGGCGACCGCGCCTGGACCGCAGGCTCCTGTTTCGACGTCTCGAGATCGCCGAGCGACTCGGCGCCCGGCTGCTCCTGCCCGGGGCTCCCGTGTGGCCCGAGTCGCTCGACGACCTCGGGCCGCACGCGCCACTCCTGCTCTGGCTGCGCGGTGATCCCGCCGCCTTCGATCCGCCGCACCGCCTCGCCCTCGTCGGCGCCCGCGCTGCGACCGGTTACGGCGAGCACGTCGCCGCCGAGCTCGCCGCGGGCGTCGCGGCGCGAGGCGTCGCCGTCGTCTCGGGCGGTGCCTTCGGGATCGACGCGGTCGCCCACCGTGCCGCCCTCGGCTCCGGAGGCCGGACGGTCGCCTTCCTCGCCGGGGGAACGGACCGCCTCTATCCGACGGCTCACGCCGACCTCCTCCACCGCATCATCGCCACCCCCGGCTGCGCCGTCGCAACGGAGGTCCCGCCGGGCACCACGCCCACTCGCTGGCGATTCCTGCAGCGCAACCGCCTCATCGCCGCCTCCACCGCGGGCACCGTCGTCGTCGAGGCCGGCGCCCGCTCCGGATCCCTCAACACCGCCGGCCACGCGGCTGCCCTGGGCCGCCCCCTCGGTGCGGTCCCGGGCTCGGTCACCAGTGCCTCCTCCGCCGGCTGCCACCGGCTCCTCCGCGAGTACGCGGCGACCTGCGTCACCTCGCCGGCGGATGTGCTCGAACTGCTCGCCGTCGGCGACGCCGACGGATCGTGCCGAGCGCTGACCGCGGCTGAGGCGCGAGTCCTGGCCGTCGTCGAATCCGAAGGAGGCTGTGACGCCGCAACCGTCGCCCGGCTCTCCGGGGAATCGCTCGATTCGGCACTGTCGGCGCTGGGTGCGCTCCTCGCAGACGGACGCGTCCACCGTTCCGAGGACGGGGACTGGGAGCGGGCGCCCGGGTGAGCGGCCCCGCCGCCGCGGCGCTGTCGGCGGTCCGCCCTACGCTGAAGAGGCATCGGCGAGGGGAGCGGCATGGACGCCACGGCAGCAGGACACGGCGGAGAGCGCCCGCAGCTCGGGCACTTCCGCGCCGCCGACAGGGTCATCGCGCATCTGAGCGACACGCACCTGCTGGCCGACGGCGCTCCGCTCTACGGGAAGGTCGACACGGTCGCCCGCCTCGCGCAGGCGGTCGGCCGGCTGGCCGAGCGCGGCGGACGCCTGGACGCGATCGTGGTGACCGGGGACGTCGCGGACCGCGGCGAGGAGGACGCCTACCGGCGCGTGCGCGAGCAGCTCGACCCCGTGGGCGAGCGGTTCGGCTGCCCGATCGTCTGGGTGATGGGCAACCACGACGAGCGCGGAGCCTTCCGGCGGGTGCTCCTCGAGCAGGACCCGGCGGGCGCGGGACCCGTGGACCAGGTCGTCGACCTCGGCGGGCTCCGGCTCATCGCGCTCGACAGCGCGGTGCCCGGCTTCCACCACGGCGACCTCACCGACGCCCAGCTGGCCTGGCTGAAGGACGAGCTCGCCGCACCGGCCCCGCTGGGGACGATCCTCGCCCTGCACCACCCTCCGCTGCCCACGCCGCTCGGCGCGATGACCGTGCTCGAGCTGCGGGGGATCGACCGGCTCGAGGAGGTGGTGCGCGGCACCGACGTCCGGGCGATCCTCGGCGGGCACCTGCACTACCCCACCGCGGCGGCCTTCGCGGGCGTGCCCGTGTTCGTCGCCGGCGCCATCAGCTACACGATGGACCTCGGAGCACCCGAGCGGGAGCTCGCCGGGATCGACGGGGCGCAGAGCCTCTCGCTCGTCCACGTCCACCCGGAGACGGTGGCCGCCTCGTTCGTGCCGACGGCCGCCGCGCCGATCGCGACACGGTTCGGCACCGACCTGATCGAACGGCTCGAAGGACTCGACGAGCAGGGGCGCATCGACCTCTGGTCGCGGATGCCGGACGGATCATGACCGGCGAGACGCTCGCCGACTCGGTCGAGCACTTCCTCCGGTACGTCCTCGATGAGCGGTCCCTCTCGCCCGCCACCGCGAAGGGCTACCGCTCCGACCTGGCGCGCCTGATCGCCCACACGGAGGAGAAGGGGCGGCTCCTCACCGCCGAGCTCGACCTCGAGCTGCTGCGCGACTGGCTCTGGCGAGAGTCGGAGTCGGGGATCGCCCGCGCGACCCTCGCCCGGCGCACCGCGGCCGTCCGCTCCTTCTCCTCCTGGGCGCATCGGACCGAGCGGCTCCCCGTCGACGTCGCCGCACGCCTCAAGACGCCCAAGTCGGGACGGACACTGCCGCGGGTCCTCACGCTCCCGCAGGCGGAACAGGTGCTCGACACGGTCGCGGCGCGAGGCGCGACCGAGGACCCGGTGGCGCTGCGGGACCTTGCGATCGTCGAGCTGCTCTACGCCTCCGGCATCCGCGTCTCCGAGCTGGTCGCCGTCGACCTGGGCGACGTCGATCTCGGCCGGCTCACCGTGCTCGTCACCGGCAAGGGCGCCAAGCAGCGGGTCGTCCCGTTCGGCGTCCCCGCGAAGGAGGCGCTCGTCGACTACCTGGAGCGCGCCCGACCCTCTCTCGCCACCGGCGACGGGAGCGGGGCCCTGCTGCTGGGACGGCGGGGCGCGCGCCTCACCCCGCGCACGGTCTACGGCGTCGTGGCGAGGCTCCTCGACGGCGGGCAGGGCTCCGGACCGTCCGGTCCGCACACCCTCCGCCACACCGCGGCGACCCATCTGCTCGACGGCGGAGCCGACCTCCGCGCCGTCCAGGAGCTGCTCGGCCACGCGAGCCTGGGCACCACGCAGATCTACACCCACGTCTCGACCGAGCGGATCCGCGACGCCTACCGCCTCGCCCACCCCCGCGCCTGACCGGACGCGCGAGTCGCTGGACGCACCCTTCCGCGCCACTCGCTGAACACCCTGCGCCACGTCGTCCATCGGCAGGAGCACCGCCCGGGGGATCCCGCCGAAGAACCGCATCGGCGAGACGTAGTCGCCACCCTCGCGGACGCCGAGGTGCACGCACCTCCCGTCGCAGTGGCCGCCCGCACCCACTGATCCGACGGGCTGGCCCGCGGTGAGGACCTGCCCCGCCGTCACCGATCCGTCGACCGGCTCGACCGTCGAGACCAGACCGTCCGCGTGCACGATGCTCACCACGGACCGGTCGACCACCCTGCCCGAGAACGACACGGTGCCCGCCGCGACGGCGACCACGGGCTGCCCGGCCGCTGCCGCGAGGTCGATCCCGCGGTGCCCGGGGGCGTAGCGGTGGGCCGGCGCGCCCCACGGCTCCACGACGGAGAAGCCCGCGACGGGTGAGGTCCACCGCGGGTCGGACCGGCCGGGGGACGAGGTGCCGGAGGGCGAGGTGCCGAGAGGCGCCCCGACGAGCAGAGCGGCGAGGGCGAACACGCCCGGGCGCAGGAGTCGGGATCGGAGCATGCGGCCACCCTCCTGGAGCCGGTTCGGGACCGGTGGTCGGCCGAGCGGATCAGGGGAGGAGAGCGCGACGGGCCCGGCTGTGGAGGGAGGACATCGGCCGGGGGAGAGCGCAACCCGTCCCGGCGGTGCCGCGGCGAGGAGTAACGTGCCGGTGATCCGGCTCGGGAGCGGCACCCCGCCCCCACCGGCGGCGAGAATCGGAGACGACCATGACCAGCGGACGATCTGACACGACCAGCGGGAGAGCGGACATCCCGAACCCCTCGGCGGCGAAGCTGAAGAGGAAGGTGATCGGCCTCGCGATCGCGGCGGCGGTCGGCGGCTTCCTCTTCGGCTTCGACTCGTCGGTGGTGAACGGTGCCGTGGAGGCGGTGCAGGGCGAGTTCCAGCTCTCGGCCGCGCTGATCGGCTTCGCCGTCGCCTCCGCGCTGCTCGGCTGCGCACTCGGCGCGTACCTCGCGGGCCGCCTCGCCGACCGCTGGGGCCGCATCAAGGTCATGCTGCTCGGCGCCGGGCTCTTCTTCATCTCCTCCATCGGCGCCGGCGCAGCGTTCGCGGTCTGGGACCTCGTGCTCTGGCGCGTGGTCGGCGGCCTCGGCATCGGCATCGCCTCCGTGATCGCTCCGACCTACATCTCGGAGATCGCGCCCAAGGCCATCCGCGGAGCCCTCGCGTCGCTGCAGCAGCTGGCGATCACGCTCGGCATCTTCGCCGCCCTGCTCTCGGACACCCTCATCGCGAACGGCGCGGACGGCGCCTCCGAGCCCTTCTGGTTCGGCGTCGCCGCGTGGCGCTGGATGTTCATCGCCTGTGCCGTGCCTGCGGTCATCTACGGCCTCCTGGCCCTGACCCTGCCGGAGTCGCCCCGCTACCTCGCGACCCGCGGCCGCTCCGAGGACGCCCGCGCGGTGCTCGCGACGGTCACGCCGCGCGACGAGGTCGACGAGGCGCTCGCGGACATCCAGAAGAAGATCGACGAGGACTCCGAGAACGCGAAGCGCTCCAGCCTCCGCGGCCCCGCCCTCGGCCTGCTCCCGGTGGTCTGGGTCGGCATCCTGCTGTCGGTGTTCCAGCAGTTCGTGGGCATCAACGTGATCTTCTACTACTCCACCTCTCTCTGGAGCGCGGTCGGATTCGACGAGTCCAACTCCTTCGCGATCTCGGTCTTCACCTCGGTCGTGAACGTCGTCGTCACCTTCGTGGCGATCTTCCTGGTCGACAAGGTCGGCCGGAAGCCGCTGCTGCTGGTCGGATCGGCCGGCATGGCCGTCTCGCTCGCACTGATGGCCATCGCCTTCAGCCAGTCGACGATCAGCGGAGAGGACGTCTCGCTGCCCGGCGCGTGGGGGCCGATCGCCCTCGTCTCGGCGAACGCGTTCGTCGTCTTCTTCGGTGCGACCTGGGGCCCGCTGGTGTGGGTCCTCCTCGGCGAGATCTTCCCGAACCGGATCCGAGCGGCCGCGCTCGGCCTGGCGGCCTCGGCCCAGTGGATCGCGAACTTCGCCATCACGGTGACGTTCCCGATCCTCTCGCAGGACGTGTCGCTCACCCTGGCCTACGGCCTCTACGCCGCCTTCGCGGCGATCTCGTTCGTGTTCGTCTTCATGTTCGTGCCCGAGACCAAGGGCCGCTCGCTGGAGGAGATGGACACCCTGCACATCCGCACCGTGATGAAGTCGGCGCGCAAGTAGCACCGGCCTCCCGCGCCCCGACGGCCGCCCTCCCGCAGCAGCGGGGGAGGCGGCCGTCCTGGTGCTAGACTCCACGGAGCACCTCGCTCGTCGGGGTGACTACGCGCGCCCATTCGGCCTCCGCTCCCCACGGTCCCTCTCCGCTCACGCGGCCGGGGCGGGAGTGCGCCGGGCGCCAGGGCGACGTGCCGACCGGCCGTCGCAGACAACCGAACGGGAGTTCGGCGCCGTCGTGCGCCCGGGCCCCGAGACAAGGAGAACGACTCATGGCAGTCGTCACCATGCGCCAGCTGCTCGACAGCGGCGTCCACTTCGGGCACCAGACCCGTCGCTGGAACCCGAAGATGAAGCGCTTCATCCTGACCGAGCGCTCGGGCAGCTACATCATCGACCTTCAGCAGTCGCTGGCCTACATCGACAAGACCTACGACTTCGTCAAGGAGACGGTCGCCCACGGCGGCACCATCCTCTTCGTCGGCACCAAGAAGCAGGCGCAGAACGCGATCTCGGAGCAGGCGACCCGCGTCGGCCAGCCCTACGTGAACCAGCGCTGGCTCGGCGGCCTCCTGACCAACTTCCAGACGGTCTCGAAGCGCCTCGCCCGCATGAAGGAGCTGGAGGAGCTCGACTTCGACGACACGTCGAAGAGCGGCTTCACCAAGAAGGAGCTCCTCATCAAGAAGCGCGAGCTCGACAAGCTGCACAAGTCGCTCGGCGGCATCCGCAACCTCTCGAAGACGCCGTCGGCCCTCTGGGTCGTCGACACCAAGAAGGAGCACCTCGCGATCGACGAGGCCAAGAAGCTGGGCATCCCGGTCATCGGCATCCTCGACACGAACTGCGACCCGGACGAGGTCCAGTACCCGATCCCGGGCAACGACGACGCGATCCGCTCGGTGAGCCTGCTCACCCGCATCGTCGCCGACGCCGCGGCCGAGGGCCTCATCCAGCGCCACCAGAAGCCCGAGGCCGAGGGCAACGTCTCCGCCGTCGAGCCGCTGGCCGAGTGGGAGCAGGAGCTGCTCTCCACCGGTGCGCCCGCCGCCGACGTGCAGGAGCCGAACGAGCAGGCCGGCGCGGAGACCGAGAAGGTCGCCGACGCCGAGGCCGAGACCGCCGACGAGGCCGTCGTCGAGGCCGAGACCCCCGCCGCGGAGGAGGCCCCCGAGGCCGACGCCGCCGCGACCTCGACCGACGAGACCGCCACCGCCTGACACCCCGTTCCGTGACGGGGGTCGGACGCCGCACCCGCGGTCGTCCGGCCCCCGCTCGGTCGGTGCACGTTCACCACGAGTAAGAACCGCCGTCACCTCGGCGTGCTGGGCTCCTCCCGTGAGCCCGCCGCGAGTGACGGCGCCACAGGGTTTCCGAACCAAGAGGAGTTCCGAGAACATGGCAAATTTCAGCCTCGCTGACGTCAAGACGCTGCGCGAGCAGCTCGGTACCGGCATGGTCGACACGAAGAACGCGCTGGTCGAGGCCGACGGCGACCTGGACAAGGCGGTCGAGATCCTCCGCCTCAAGGGCGCCAAGGGCAACGCGAAGCGCGCCGACCGCTCGACGAGCGAGGGCCTCGTCGCCGCCGCCGAGAAGGACGGCGTCGCCACGATGATCGAGCTCGCCTGCGAGACCGACTTCGTCGCCAAGGGCACGAAGTTCATCGCCCTCGCCGACGCCGTGCTCGCCGCGGTGGTCGCCGCCGGCTCCACCACGGTCGAGGAGGCCCTCGCGGCCCCCGCCGACGGCAAGACCGTCGCCGACCTCATCAACGACGAGGCCGCGATCCTCGGCGAGAAGGTGGAGCTGCGCCGCGTGGCCTCCGTCTCGGGCGAGCACTTCGCGATCTACCTCCACAAGACGAACAAGGACCTGCCCCCGCAGGTCGGCGTGGTCGTCGGCTACGCGGGTGAGGACGCCGAGACCGCGCGCTCCGTCGCCCAGCACATCTCGTTCGCGAACCCGTCCTACCTCTCGCGCGAGGACGTGCCGCAGTCCGAGGTCGACAACGAGCGCCGCATCGTCGAGGAGATCTCGCGCGGCGAGGGCAAGCCCGAGGCCGCCCTGCCGAAGATCATCGAGGGACGCGTGAACGCGTACTTCAAGCAGGTCGCCCTGCTCGACCAGGACTACGCGAAGGACAACAAGCTGTCCGTCAGCAAGGTCCTGAGCGACGCGGGCCTGACCGTGTCGGGCTTCGCCCGTTTCAAGGTCGGCGCCTGACAGCACTGCAGGAGGGAGTCCGGGTCGTTCAGTCGACCCGGGCTCCCTTCGCTTTGCCCGGGGCGGTCCCGGGCGTGGTCGCGGGGCCCGCTCCGCGCGGGATAGGTTTGTACGGGTCTACGGGAGGAAACGTCCATGACGGAGACGGATGCGATGACGACGGGCAAGCGCCGCAGGGTGCTTCTGAAGCTGTCGGGGGAGGCGTTCGGAGCCGGCACGCTCGGCGTGAACCCTGACGTGATCAGCGCGCTGGCGCGCGAGATCGCCGATGCCGCGACCGAGGTGGAGATCTCGGTGGTCGTCGGCGGCGGCAACTTCTTCCGCGGAGCCGAGCTCTCGCAGCGCGGCATGGATCGCGGCCGGGCCGACTACATGGGCATGCTGGGCACGGTGATGAACGCCCTCGCCCTCCAGGACTTCCTCGAGCAGGCGGGCGCCGAGACGCGGGTGCAGTCCGCGATCGCGATGACGCAGGTCGCGGAGCCCTACATCCCCCGCCGGGCGATCCGGCACATGGAGAAGGGCCGCGTCGTCATCTTCGGCGCCGGCGCCGGACTCCCGTACTTCTCGACCGACACGGTCGCCGCGCAGCGCGCGCTCGAGACGCACGCCGACGTGGTCCTCGTCGCCAAGAACGGCGTGGACGGCGTGTACGACGCCGACCCGCGGACCAACCCCGACGCGAAGAAGCTCGACGCGCTGACCTACCAGGAGGCGCTCCAGCGGGGCCTCAAGGTGGTCGACTCCACCGCGTTCAGCCTCTGCATGGACAACGGCATGCCGATGCAGGTCTTCGGCATGGAGCCCTCGGGCAACGTCGCGAAGGCCATCCGCGGCGCCGAGCTCGGCACGCTCGTCTCGAACTAGACTGACCACTTCCCTCTCTTAAGGAGCTCCCTGTGATCTCGGATGTACTGGCCGACGCGAAGACCAAGATGGGCAAGGCCGTCGAGGTCGCCAAGGAGGACTTCTCCACGGTCCGCACCGGACGCGCGAACCCCGGCATGTTCCAGAAGGTGCTGGTGAGCTACTACGGCACCCCGACGCCGCTGTCGCAGCTCGCCTCGATGCAGAACCAGGAGGCCCGCACGCTCGTCCTGACGCCCTACGACAAGGGCTCGCTGCGCGACATCGAGCAGGCCATCCGGGACATGCCGAACCTCGGCGCGAACCCGACCAACGACGGCACGATCATCCGGGTGACCCTGCCGGAGCTCACCGCCGAGCGCCGCAAGGAGTTCGTCAAGATCGTCCGCACCAAGGCCGAGGACGCCAAGATCGCGGTGCGCAACATCCGCCGCAAGGGCAAGGACGACCTCGACGCGCTGAAGGGCGACATCGGCGACGACGAGCTCTCCCGCGGCGAGAAGGAGCTCGAGGCGCTCACGAAGCAGCACGTCGACGCGATCGACGAGGCGCTCAAGCGCAAGGAATCCGAACTGCTCGAGGTGTAGCGGTGCCCGAGATCCCCGAAGGACCCGAGGGCGGCGAGAAGAGACCGTCTCCGCACGTCCCGGGTGCCCGGGGATCCCGGATGGTCACCCGCGACGCGCTGCGTGCGCGCGCCCAGCAGGGCCGGGCCGACGTCGAGCGCCAGCTCGAGGCGACCCGCGCCCAGCTCGAGGCGACGAACGACCGCCTGACCGCGCGCTCGGGCCGGAACCTCGTGTCGGCGACCGCGATCGGACTCCTCGGCGGCGGCGCGATGGTCGTCAGCCTCCTCCTGGTCAAGGAGCTCTTCATGGTGCTCGCGGGGGTGGTGGTGCTGCTCGCGGCGCTGGAGCTCTCGAACGCTCTGCGCCACGCCGGTCGGGACATCCCGCGCATCCCGACCGGGATCGTGGCGGTCGTCGCCGTGCCGGCCGCCTACTACGGCGGCCTCGGCGCCGCGTGGGCCACGGTCCTCGGCGGATCCGTCCTCGTCGGCCTCTGGCGGCTGGGGGAGCAGCTCTTCCGGCGCACCGCCTCCAGCCGGAGGGACCTCGCCCTCGACATCGGCCTCGGCGCGTTCGTCCAGGGCTACACGACCTTCCTCGGCGCCTTCGCGATCCGTCTCGTCGCCGAGCCCGGCGGCCAGCTCTGGGCGTTCGCGTTCCTGGTGCTCGTGATCGTCGTCGACACCGGCGCCTACGTGAGCGGACTCACCTGGGGCAAGCACCCGATGGCACCGCGGATCAGCCCGAAGAAGACCTGGGAGGGGTTCGCCGGTGCTGCCGTCGCGGGGATCGGCGTCGGCGTCCTGCTCGCCCTGCTGATGCTCGGCCAGCCCTGGTGGGTCGGTGCGGTGTTCGGGGCCGTGGTGCTGCTCACCGCGACGCTCGGCGACCTCGCCGAGTCGCTGATCAAGCGCGACATCGGCATCAAGGACATGAGCTCGTGGCTGCCCGGCCACGGGGGAGTCCTCGACCGGCTGGACTCGATCCTGCCGTCGGCCGCAGCGGCCTACGTGCTGTACTTCCTCTTCGCCCACTGAGCGGGCGCCTCACCGGGGCGTGCCGATTCCGCTCCCGGCGCGCGGCTTGGCATGATGTCGGGATGACCGCTCCCTTCCCCCGAGCCCGCGAGTCCCGTCCCGGCTACGACACGGCCGAGGTCGACTCCTTCCTCGCATCGGCGCGCGAGGCCTACTCGCAGCTCTCCGGGGGACCGGCGGACCTCCGCGCCGCCGACCTGCGCCACACCGCGTTCACCCTGCGCAAGGGCGGCTACTCCGCGCCCCACGTCGATGCGGCGCTCGAGCGCCTCGAGGACGCCTTCGCCCTGCGGGAGCGCCAGTACGCGATCGCGGCCCGGGGCGAGGAGGCGTGGCTCGCGGACGCGCGGTCGACGGCCCAGGAGATCGTGAACCGGCTGGCCCGCGCTCCCCGCGAGCGGTTCACCCGGGCCGGCGCTCTCACGACGGGCTACAACATCCGCCAGGTCGACGCCTTCTCCGACCGGATCTCCGGGTACTTCCGCGACGGATCGGTGCTGACCGTGGACGACGTGCGGACCGTCTCCTTCGCCCCGCAGCGCGGCGGGTACGCCGAGGCGCAGGTCGACCTGCTGCTCGACACGGTCGTCGATGTGATGCTGGCGGTCCGCTGACCGGAGCCGGATCTGCTGGCCGATCAGGTCATCGTCCGTTATGCTTTCGTAATCGTGGCTCAGCATCCTCAGACCTCCGTCGCCCACACGCCCGCGAACCGCACCAGCGGTCGCCCGGCGGTCCCGCACCAGACCCCGGTGCGGCGCTCCTGGGCTCGGATCCCGGTGACGGTGCTGGCCTTCACGGCGTCGATCGCGTTCGCCATGGTGAACGTCGTCGATCCGTCCAGCGGCGCGGTCGCCTCCCCTTACTACCAGGCCCCGGCGCGCTTCAACGGCGACTCCGCGCAGCGGCTCGTCGTCGCGGACGCCGTCGAGCGGACCGTCCAGCGCGACTCGTTCGGCGCCGAGGCGAAGCCGACGCCCACTCCGACCCCGACGCCCACTCCGACCCAGACTCAGACCGCTTCCGCGACCGTCGACGAGGAGGAGTCGGGCTCCGCCGAGGCCGAGACCGCCGCTCCCGTCCAGCGCGCCGCCGCTCCGGATCCCGGATCCGCGAAGGCGATCGCTTACGACATGATCGTGCAGCGCGGCTGGGCCGACAGCGAGTACGACTGCCTCGTCCTCCTCTGGAACCGCGAGTCCGGCTGGAACGTCTACGCCGAGAACAAGTCCAGCGGTGCCTACGGCATCCCGCAGGCACTCCCCGGCAGCAAGATGGCGTCGGCCGGCTCCGACTGGGCGACCAACGCGAGCACCCAGATCACCTGGGGCCTCGGCTACATCTCCGGCCGCTACGGCTCGCCCTGCGGTGCCTGGGCCCACTCCGAGTCGGTCGGCTGGTACTGATCGTTCCCCTCCGCTCGGCACCGCGTCCGGCGGGCTGAGGCTCTCGCTACCCTGGTGCCGTGGATTACGCGCTGCTCGGGGTCGTCGGGATCATCACGGTCGTCACCGTCGCGCGGTTCTCGAGCCGCCTCGGGATCGCCGCACCGCTGCTCCTGGTCGTCATCGGTATCGGCGCGTCCTACCTCCCCGGGGTCCCGGACATCGAGGTCGAGCCTGAGCTGATCCTCGCGGGCGTGCTGCCGCCGCTGCTGTACTCGGCCGCGATCCAGGTGCCCCTCACCGACTTCCGGCGGAACCTGCGCTCGATCTTCGGGCTCTCGGTGCTGCTGGTCGTCGTGACCGCCCTCGTGGTGGGCGGCTTCCTCTACCTCGTGTTCCCCGATCTGAGCCTGCCCGCAGCGATCGCTCTGGGCGCCGTCGTGAGCCCGACCGACGCGGTGGCAGCGACCTCGATCGGCAAGAAGCTCGGACTCCCGCCCCGCCTGGTGACGGTGCTCGAGGGCGAGAGCCTCGTGAACGACGCGTCGGCGCTGGTGCTGCTGCGCGCCGCGACGGCTGCGGCGGCCGTGGTCGGCGCCTCCGTCACGACCGACGCGATCGACGTGGGCGAGGTGGGGGTCCTCTTCGTCTACTCCGTCCTGATGGCGATCGTCCTCGGACTGGTGATGGGCGTGCTCACCGTCTTCGTGCGCTCGACGCTGCGGGACCCGGTGCTCGACACCGCCGTGTCCTTCGCCGTGCCGTTCCTGGCCTACATCCCGGCCGAGGAGCTGGGCGCGTCCGGGGTGCTCGCCGTCGTGGTCACCGGAATCTACACGGGGCACAACAGCGCGCGCTTCCTCTCGCCGCAGTCGCGGATCAGCGAGCGGGTGAACTGGCGGACGGCGCAGTTCCTGCTCGAGAACGGCGTCTTCCTGCTCATGGGCGCCGAGATCAAGGCGATCGTCTCCGGGGTCGTGGACCCGGGCGAGTTCGGAGTGGGCACCGCGGTGCTGCTGGGTCTGGCCACCGTGGTCATCCTGATCGTGCTGCGGGCCCTCTTCGTGTGGCCGCTGCTCCTGTGGCTGCGCAGCTCCGGTCGGCGGGCGGAGCGGATCAACCGGAGGCTGGCGGTGGGCCTCATGCGACTGCGCAACAGCGCCACCAGCGACGAGCGCTTCCGGCGGCGGCAGGTGAGAGCGGAGCGGCTCTACCTCCGGCGCGAGACCGATCTGGCCGCGACCACGAGCGAGGCGTTCGGCTGGCGCGGAGGAGTCGTCCTGTCCTGGTCCGGGATGCGCGGCGTGGTCACGCTCGCCGCGGCCCAGTCGCTGCCGGACGAGACTCCCTACCGCTCCCAGCTGATCCTGATCGCCTTCACCGTCGCCGTCGTGACGCTGCTCCTGCAGGGTGCGACGCTCCCCGCGCTGATCCGGCTCACCGGCATCCAGGGCACCGACGGAGAGGCCGACCGCCGCGAGCTCGCGACGCTGCTCGACGAGGTCGCGGCCACGGGCATCCAGGCCCTCCCCGAGGCGGTGGCGGAGCTGCCCGACGGCGAGGCGGGCGAGCGCGTCCTCGAGCGCGTGCGCCGCGACACTCTGACCCGCTCGCAGGTGGCGTGGGAGCAGGTCGGCCGCGCGGAGGACGCGCCGCTCGGCCCGCACGCGCAGTACCTGCGGCTGCGCCGAGCGGTCCTGCTCGCCGAGCGGGAGGCGCTGCTGGACGCCCGGGGGCGCGGGGTCTACTCCTCGCGGACGCTGCGGCGGGCGCAGCTGATGCTCGACGCCGAGGAGACCCGGCTCGAGATGGACGACAGCTCCCACTGACGGGAGGGGCACGGCGGCGGCATCCTAGACTGGGGGGATGCCGCGCAGCAACAGACCCCGGGGCGGCCGCCGTGACGACGACGACGAGCAGCGCGACCTCTCGCAGATGCTCGCCGGCTTCCGGCGCACCGAGTCCCACGCCGGCCGGGAGTGGAACGTCCAGCCCGTCTCCGCAGCGCGGGCCGTGAAGAACTACCTCTGCCCGGGCTGCGGGCTCACCATCGACATCGGCCAGCCGCACCTGGTCACCTGGCGGGCCGACGGCGCGCTCGGCGACGCGGCCGACCTGGCCGGCCGCCGTCACTGGCACACGCACTGCTGGAGAATCCGAGGAGCACGATGACCCACGAGATCCGCGGAGGCGTCGACCTCCCCGCCCGCCGCGAGGACGTCGAGCTGCACACCGCCGACGGGCTGACCCTTGTCGGGGAGCTCGCGCTGCCCCTGGAGCACGAGCCGGTCGCGACCCTGGTCACCCTGCATCCGCTGCCCACCCACGGCGGCTTCATGGATTCGCACATCCTGCGGAAGGCCGCCGCCCGCCTGCCCGCGCTCGCCGATCTGGCGGTCCTCCGCTTCAACACCCGCGGCACCGCGTCGCCGCGCGGCACGAGCGAGGGCGCGTTCGGACACGGCACCGAGGAGCGCGCCGACGTCGCCGCAGCCCTGGCGCTCGTCGCGGAGCGCGGACTGCCGCACCCCTGGCTGGTCGGCTGGTCCTTCGGCACCGAGCTCGCGCTGAAGTGGGGGAGGGAGCACCCCGTCGAGGGAGCGATCCTGCTCTCGCCGCCGCTGCACCGCACGAGCGCGGAGGAGGTCGCCGCCTGGGGCGAGGACGGCCGACCGCTCGTGGCGCTCGTCCCGGAGTTCGACGACTACCTGCGGCCGGAGGCGGCCGCCGAGCGCTTCGCGAGCGTGCCGCAGCTGGACCTCGTGGCCGTGGAGGGCGGGAAGCACCTCTGGGTCGGCGAGGCGCAGACCCGCCGGGTCCTCGACGAGATCGTGCGCGTGGTCGCGCCCGCCTCATCCCCGCTGCCGACGGAGTGGGCGGGCGAGCTCGGCTGAGCCCGCCCGCCCAGCGACCGCCTAGCGGCCGGACGAGCCGCCGTCGGAGCCGTCGCCGTCGGAGCCGCTGCCGTCGGAGCCGTCGCCGTCGCTGTCGTCCGCGAGTCCGTCGATGTGGCCGATGAGCCCGCGCAGTCCCGACACGTAGCCGGCGATCGCGTCGCGCTCGGTGCGGATCTCGTCGAGGCGCCGCTCGGCGGTGTCCATCAGCTCGCGGCTGCGGCGCTCCGCGTCCGCGACGAGCTTCTGCGCCTGGTCGCGCGCGTCGTCGAGCAGGGCGTCGGAGTCGTCCTGGGCCTTCCGGCGCAGTCGCGTCGTGTCGTCGAGGGCGTCGCTGCGGAGGGCGTCCGCCTCGAGGCGCTTGTCGTTCGCGCGTCGGATGGCGTCGGCGAGCTGCAGGTTCGACTCGTCGAGGTAGCGCTGGGTCTGCGCGACGGCCTCCTGGTGGCGGAGCAGGTCGTCGCGGTCGGCCTCCTCGCGGCGCGCGGCGAGCTCGACCACCAGGTCGATCCGGGCCTGCTCGACCTCGCGCGAGAGCGCAGCGGCCTCGTCGGCGGACGCGGCGCGCAGGCCCGCCAGCTCGGCGTCGAGCACGGCGACGGCCTCGGCGCGCTCCTGGGTGAGCCGGGTGCGCTGGTCGGCGATCTCGCGCGCGCCCTCGGCGCGGACTGCGGCGACCTCGGCGTCGAGCGCGGCGCGGGTCGAGAGCACCTCGGCCTCGACCGCCGCGCGCGCCTGGGCGACCTCGGCCTCGACGGCCGCCCGGAGCCGGTCCACCTCGGAGGCGACCTCGGCCCGCAGGAGCTCGTTGGCCTGGGCGAGGCGGGCGGCCTCGGCGCGGGCGACCTCGATCTCGCGGGCGGCGACGGCGCGCATCTCCGCAGCCTCGCGCTCGGCCTCGGAGCGGATCGCGGCGGCCTCGCGCTTCGCGGTGGCGCGGGTCTCGGCGGCCTCGGTCGCCACGGTGCCGCGGATCGCGGCGGCCTCGCGGACGGCGTCCTGGGTCATCACGTCGCGGTCGTCGGCGGCCTTGCCGAGCGTCGCCGCGGCCTGCGCCTCGGACTCGTCGCGGGTCCGGTCAGCACGGCGGCGCGCCTCGGTCACCAGGCGCTCGGCCTCGTCGCGCGCCTCCTGGAGGATGCGGTCGCCGTCGTCGCGGGTGGATCGGCGGAGGGCGGAGGCGTCGTTCTCGGCCTGGGCAATGATCCGCTCGGACTGCTCCTCGGCCACGCGCAGGGTGTGCTCGAGCTTGGCGCCCAGGCCGGCGTAGGTGGGAGTGCCGACCTGCTGCAGCTCCTTCTCGAGGCCCTCGATCCGGGAGGACAGGCGCTTCACCTCGCGGCCGCTCTCGGCCGCCTGGGTGTTCGAGTGGATGAGCTCGCGGCGCAGGCCCTGGACGGCCTTGTCGACCTCGTCCCGGTCGTAGCCACGGAACACCTGGGTGAATTCGGCCTCGTCGTTCGCCACGTCGTCTCCTTCAGAGCAGGACCGCGGTGGGGCTCGCGGCACTCGGAAAGTGTATTCAGCGCGGAGGCCGCGGCCGGGGCGACACCCGCACCGCGCGCCGCCCGGGCCGCACTCTCGGCTTCTCCCGGGCATCGGAGCGAGGGCATCGGCTATCGTGGACTGTCTTTGTCTGTTGCCGTCGCGCCCCGGTCCGGCTGCGTACCCCGAGCCGGCCCCGGCCGTCACCCCGATCCGGCAACGCAGGAGGAGTACTTTCGTGCGGTTCGTCTTCGCCATCATCGCCACCGTCATCGCTGCCGCGATGATCGTGCTCGGCATCGGTCAGCGGACGGTCTGGGCTCCTCCGGAGTCCCTCACCGCCGAGACCGCGCTCGACTCCTCCACTCCCTACGCGGTGATCGACGGCAGCACCCTGGGCGCCAACCCGGGACGCCAGACGATCACGGTCGAGGGCAGCGGCGACCTCGTCGTCGCCTACGCCCGGACCTCCGACGTGCTGGGCTGGGTGGGCGGCTCGAGCTACGACGCCATCGGCTACGAGCGCGCCGACGACACCCTCACCTCCGCGGAGGAGACGGGCGAGCGCGTCCAGCTCTCCTCCGACGTCGAGACCGCCGACGCGGCGGTCGTCGATCCGCGCGGCTCCGACCTCTGGCTCGAGGAGTTCGAGGGGAGCGGCAGCGTGACCCTGGCGCTCGACGTGCCGGAGGACGTCTCCATCCTCATCGCGAGCGACGGCACCGCGCCGGCAGCCGACTCCGTGCGCGTCAGCTGGCCCGTGGACACCGCGACGCCCCTCGCCGGCCCGCTGCTGCTCGGAGGAGCCGTGTTCCTCCTCCTCGGCCTCGTCCTCTACATCTGGGCCTTCGTCCACCTGCGCCGCCAGCACGGCCCGCGCCGGAAGGGACCGCAGGGTCGGATCCCCCGCGGCGCCCGCCGCCCCCGGCCGCGTGCCGGGATCCAGGCCTCCACGGCGTCGCCGGCGCCCTCGCGCCGCCGGGCCGCCCTGGTGCTGCCCGTCGTCCTCGGGACGACGGTCCTCCTCTCCGGCTGCAGCTCCGACTACTGGCCGGATCTCGCCGCGGGCGCGAGCGAGGCGCCGACCGCGTCCGCCACGGCGACCGCGGGGGCAGAGCCGGTCTCGGCCGAGCCGACCCCCGTGGTCACCACGCAGCAGGCGGAGGCCGTCGTCGCCGAGGTCGCCGATGTCGCGTCGCGCGCCGACGCCGCCCGGGACGCCGGGATCCTCGCCGAGCGCTTCCAGGGCGAGGCGCTCACCGAGCGCACCACCAACTACGACGTCGTCGCCAAGGGCGGGACGATCGACCCGCCGCAGACGATCCCGGCCTCCCCGGTGAGCCTGGTGCTCCCGCAGGACACGGAGTCGTGGCCGCGCCTGGTGACCGCCGTCGTGCAGAACTCGACGGACTCCACCCAGGCCCCGATCGCGCTGATGATGAGCCAGGCGAGCCCGCGCGTCGACTACAAGGTCGACTACGCCATCTCGCTCGAGGCCAACGCGCGCATCCCCGACGTCGCGCCCGTCACCGTCGGCACGTCGATCGTGGCGCCCGACTCGCGCCTGATGAAGCTCGCCCCGCAGACCGTCGGCTCCGCGTACGCGGACGTGCTCGCCAACGGCGACTCGAGCCAGTACGCCGAGCTCTTCGCGGCCGACGGCGACACCCTCCGGGGGCAGGTCGGCGTCGACAAGAAGAACGCCGACCGCGAGGCGCTGCCGGACACCGCCTCGATCGAGTTCTCGAACGCCGCCGGCACGTCGCCGACGATCGCGCTCGCGACGAACGACTCGGGGGCCCTCGTCGCGGCGAGCATCGCCGAGACGTCGACCGTCCGCCCCACTGCCGAGGGCTCGACCGTCTCGACCTCCGGCGCCTCGCAGACCCTGCTGGGCACGGACAAGTCGACGACCGGCATCGAGACCACCTACGGATACCAACTGCTGTTCTACGTACCGCCCGTCGGATCGGAGGAGAAGATCGTGATGCTCGGATGGAGCCAGGGACTCGTCTCGGTGGTGCAGCTGCCGTGAGCACCGTCCCGCCCCTGCCTGGAAGCCTCCGCGGCGCCGTCGACCTCTCGTCGCTGGTGAACCGCCGCACCCCGCCCGCCGCCTCCGCCGGCGCCCCGGCCGCGCCCGCCGCTCCCGGAGGCGCGCCCGGCGCGAATCCGCTGCTGCTGACCGCCGGCGACGCCGAGTTCGACCAGGTGGTCCAGCTCTCCTCGCGCGTGCCGGTGATCGTCGACCTGCGCGGCTCCTGGTCGGACCAGAGCCAGAGCATGACCGCGCTGCTCGAGAAGGTCGTCGTCTCGTACGCCGGCGCGTTCGTGCTCGTCGGGGTCGACGTGGAGTCGAGCCCGCAGCTGGCGCAGGCGTTCCAGGTGCAGTCCGTGCCGACGGTCGCCGCGATCATCGGCGGCCGCCCGGTGCCCCTGTTCAGCGGCCTCGTCGCCGAGGAGCAGCTGCGTGACCTGCTCGAGCAGGTCCTCCAGCTCGCCGCTCAGAACGGTGTGACGGGCACGGTGCCGGTGGAGGGAGCCGCTCCCGCCGAGGGCGGCGAGCCCGAGCCCGAGCCGCTGCCGCCGCACCACCAGGAGGCCTACGACGCGATCGACCGGGGCGATTACGCCGCGGCGATCACCGAGTACGAGACCGCCATCGCGCAGAACCCGCGCGACGACCTCGCCGTCGCCGGTCTTGCGCAGGTGCGGCTGCTGGCCCGCCTCCAGGGCCGCACGCTCGACGACATCCGCTCGACCGCCGCAGCCGAGCCGTCGAACCTCGACGCGCAGCTCGCCGTCGCCGACCTGGACGTCTCGGGCGGCCACGTCGAGGATGCCTTCGACCGGCTGCTCTCGATGTTCCCGCGCCTCGACGCCGAGGGGAAGGCCGCCGTCCGGGCTCGTCTCCTGGAGCTCTTCGAGATCGTCGGTCAGACCGACCCGCGCGTCAACAAGGCTCGGGCCCGGCTCACCGGCCTGCTCTACTGACGCCGGCCGGAACGCCGAGAGGCCGCCCGCTCGCGACGATCGTCGCGGCGGGCGGCCTCTTCCGTGCGGGGACCGATCAGTCGGCGGGTCGCAGGTAGAGCACGGCCAGCGGGGGCAGGACCAGCTCGGCGGAAGCCGGGCGGCCGGCCCACGGCTCCTCGCGAGCCTCGACCGCTCCGAAGTTCCCGACTCCGCTGCCGCCGTAGATCTCGGCGTCCGTGTTGACGAGCTCCTCCCAGCGGCCGGCCGTGGGCAGGCTCACGCGGTAGCCGTGCACGGGCGAGCCCGAGAAGTTGGCGATGACGGCGATCGGGCGACCCTCGCTGTCCTTGCGCAGGAACGAGACGACGTTGGCCGCCGCCGCGCCGCCGTCGATCCACTCGAAGCCCGACTGCTCGTGGTCGAGCTCCCAGAGCGACGGCGAGTCGCGGTACACGCGGTTCAGCTGACCGACGAGGCTCCAGAGACCGCGGTGGCTCGGCTGATCGAGGATCCACCAGTCCAGACCCCGCTCCTCGCTCCACTCGGAGTACTGGCCGAACTCCTGGCCCATGAAGAGCAGCTGCTTACCGGGGTGGGCCCACATGAAGGCGAGGTAGGCGCGCACGTTCGCGAGCTGCTGCCAGTGGTCGCCCGGCATCTTCTGGATCAGCGAGCCCTTGCCGTGCACGACCTCGTCGTGGCTGATCGGCAGGACGAACTTCTCGCTGAAGGCGTAGACGAACGAGAAGGTGATCTCGCCCAGGTGGTACTGGCGCCAGAGCGGGTCGTTCGCCATGTAGTCGAGCGAGTCGTGCATCCAGCCCATGTTCCACTTGAGCCCGAAGCCGAGGCCGCCGGAGCTGGTGGGCTGGGTGACGCCGGGCCAGCTCGTCGACTCCTCGGCGATCATCATGATGCCGGGGTGCAGCTTGTAGGCCGTGGCGTTGACCTCCTGGAGGAAGCTGATCGCCTCGAGGTGCTCGCGTCCGCCGTACTGGTTCGGCAGCCACTCGCCCTCCTTGCGGGAGTAGTCGAGGTAGAGCATCGAGGCGACGGCGTCCACGCGCAGGGCGTCGACGTGGAACTCCTCGAGCCAGAACAGGGCGTTCGCGACGAGGAAGTTGCGCACCTGGGTGTGCCCGAAGTCGAAGACGTAGGTGCCCCAGTCCATCTGCTCGCCGCGGCGCCAGTCCGGGTGCTCGTAGAGCGGCTCGCCGTCGAAGCGGGCGAGGGCGAAGTCGTCCTTGGGGAAGTGCCCGGGCACCCAGTCGACGATGACGCCGATGCCGGCCTGGTGCAGACGGTCGATCAGGTACTTGAGGTCGTCGGCCGTGCCGAAGCGGCTGGAGGCGGCGTAGTAGCCGGTGACCTGGTAGCCCCAGGAGCCGCCGAACGGGTGCTCGGCGAGCGGCATGAACTCCACGTGCGTGAAGCCGAGCTCGGTGACGTACTCGATCAGCGGGTCCGCGAGGTCGCGGTAGCCCAGTCCCGGACGCCAGGAGCCGAGGTGCATCTCGTAGACGCTGAGCGGCTGCGTGTGCGGATCGACCGAGGCTCGCTTCTCCATCCAGCCGGAGTCGCCCCACTGGTGGTGCGAGACGGGGACCTTCGAGGCGGTTGCAGGCGGCACCTCCGTGGCGCGGGCCATCGGGTCGGCCTTGCGGACCCAGTGGCCGTCGCGCGAGAGCAGGTCGAACTTGTAGGAGGCTCCGGGCTCGACGCCCGGGACGAAGATCTCCCAGACCCCGGTCGTCCCGAGGTTGCGGAGGGAGTGGCCCTCGCCGTTCCAGTCGTTGAAGTCGCCGACGACCCGAGCGGCCTGGGCGTGCGGGGCCCAGACGGCGAAGCTCGTGCCCCAGACCCCCTCGTGCTCGCGGTGACGGACGCCGAGCGCCTCCCAGAGGCGCTCGTGGCGGCCCTCGCCGATGAGGTAGAGGTCGAAGTCGCCGACCGTCTTCGAGAACCGGTAGGGGTCCTCCGCGGTCCACTCGCCGCCATCGCCGTAGCGGGCCTCGACGGTGTACGCCTGCGGACCGAGGACGTGGAAGCCCTGCCAGATCCCGTCGCTGAGGTGGCTGAGCTCGACGCGGGCGCCGGTGGCGAGCACCACGGCGACCTTCTCGGCGAGCGGGCGGCGCACGCGGACGACCGTCACCGGGTCGGAGACGCCGGGGGCCGAGACGAGGTGCTGGCCCAGGACGTCGTGGGGGAGCGCGTTGCTGCCGGTGGCGAGCTGCTGCAGCACCCACTCCGGGATGTCGGGCAGCGCGATCGCCGCAGTGCCGTCGACGGGGCCCGAAGCGGTCGCGGGGTCCGCGGTCGTCTCGGCGGGGCCGGCGGTCGTCTCGGCGGGAGCGGCGCTGTCGGCTGCGACGGAATCGGCGGCGTCCGTGTCGTCGGGCAGGTCGCCCTCGGCCCCGCTGCCGACCGGAGCGGACTCCGCGTCGTCGGCGTCGCGCTCGACGGTCACGGCGTCGTCGCCCGCGACCGGCTGAGGCGCCTCCGGGACCGTCTCGACCGCGTAGCTGCGCGCGTTCTCGCCGTCCGCTCCGGGGTGCTGTCGTGCGTCGGGTGCCGCGTCGGCGACGTGCGCGCCGTGGAAGGAGGTGGTCGCCGAGCTGGTGCCCGTCGTGGGGACCGTCTCGGCGTGCGCGCCGAGGCCCGCCTCCTCGGCCGGGCTCGTGCCCTCGGGGGTGGTTCCGCTCATCGCTCGTCCGCCTTCACGCTCAGGATGTGCACGGGCTCGACGAACGAGTCGAGCCGCACGTAGTCGTCGCTGCCCCAGGTCCAGACGGCGCCGGTGATCAGGTCCTCGACCTCGAAGGTCGCGCTCCAGTCGAGCCCGATCGCGGGCAGGTCGAGGTGGACCGTGGTCTCGCGGGCCGAGTGCGGGTCGGTGTTGACGACGACGATGATCGTGTCGTCGGTCCCGGTGCCCGTGAACGCGGCCTGCAGGTGCTTGGAGTAGACGAGGATCGCGTCGTCGTCGCTGCCGTGCACGTGCAGGTTCCGCAGCTGCCCGAGTGCGGGGTGCGAGCGCCGGATCTCGTTGAGGCGCGTGATGTACGGCGCCAGCGAGCGGCCCGACTCCTCGGCGCCGGCCCAGTCGCGCGTCTTGTACTCGTACTTCTCGTTGTCGATGTTCTCCTCGGCGCCGGGGCGAGCGACGTTCTCGACCAGTTCGTAGCCGGCGTAGACCCCCCACAGCGGCGACGCGGTCGCGGCCAGGGCCGCCCGCACCTTGTACGCCGAGCAGCCGCCGTACTGGAGGTACTCGGTGAGGATGTCCGGAGTGTTCACGAAGAGGTTCGGCCGCATGTAGTCGGCCGTCTCGTGGGAGATGCTCGTGAAGAACTCGCCGAGCTCCTCCTTGGTGTTGCGCCAGGTGAAGTACGAGTACGACTGCTGGAAGCCCACCTTGCCGAGTGCGCGCATGATCGCGGGGCGGGTGAACGCCTCCGCGAGGAAGACGACCTCGGGGTGCTCGGCGTTGACCTCGTGGATGATCCACTCCCAGAAGTCGAGCGGCTTCGTGTGGGGGTTGTCGACGCGGAAGATCCGCACGCCCAGGTCGATCCAGTGCCGCAGGACCCGCAGCGACTCCTGACGGATGCCCTCGGGGTCGTTGTCGAAGTTGATCGGGTAGATGTCCTGGTACTTCTTCGGCGGGTTCTCGGCGTAGGCGATCGAGCCGTCGGGGAGCGTCGTGAACCACTCGGGGTGGCTGGTGACCCAGGGATGGTCGGGCGAGGCCTGCAGGGCGAAGTCGAGGGCGAGCTCGAGGCCCGCGGCCTCGACCGCGGCGTGGAAGGCGCGGAAGTCGTCCTCGGTGCCGAGGTCCGGGTGGATCGCGTCGTGGCCGCCCTCGGCCGAGCCGATCGCCCACGGCGAGCCGGGGTCGTTCTCGCCGGCGTCGAGCGTGTTGTTCGGGCCCTTGCGGAAGGAGCGGCCGATGGGGTGGATCGGCGGCAGGTAGAGCACGTCGAAGCCCATCGCGGCCACAGCGGGGAGGCGGTCGATCGCGGTGCGGAAGGATCCGCTGGTCACGGTCCCGTCCTCGTGGCGCACGGCGCCCTCGGAGCGGGGGAAGAACTCGTACCAGGCGCCGACGCCGGCGCGGGTGCGCTCGACGTGGACGGTGCGCGGCTCCGAGACGCTGGTGAGGCTCATCACCGGGCGGGCGTCGAGCGCGCCGTGGACGGCGGGATCGGTCGCCGCGGCGAGGCGCTCCTCGGCGCTCAGCGTGGTGTCACCGACGCGGGCGGCGGTGTCGGAGAGCAGGCCGCGCTCGCCCTCGGGCCGCAAGGAGTCGTCGGCGCCGCTGCGCAGCAGGCCCTCGCCGATGGCGAAGGTGACGTCGATGTCCAGGCCGGCCGGGATCTTGACCTCGGCCGTGTGGAGCCAGGTCGCCCAGTCATCGGCGTAGGCGCGGATGCGGTAGCTCCAATCGCCCTCCTCGTCGAGGGCCACGAGGCGCCCGTAGCGGTCGGTGCCGGTCGCGAGGAGCGACATGCGGTGCTCCGACTCGGCCCCGGACGGCGAGCGCAGCAGGAGGTCGACGCCGATGAGGTCGTGCCCCTCGCGGAAGGCCGTGGCGGCGAAGGGGACGACCTCGCCGACGAACGCCTTCGCGGGCCAGCGGTCGTCCTCGAGCCGCGGCTGCGGGTCGATGATCGGCAGTCGCTCGGCCCGGACGCGGTAGCCGCTCCCGGTCGTCGCGGTCGCCGTCGACGCGTCGGGTGCGTCCGCGGTCACCGGGGCGGCCGGAGCACTCTCGGCCGCGGGGGGAGCAGGAGTCGCCTCGGGGGCGGCGGCGGGCGCCGGAGCGGCCGTCTCGGGAGGCGCCGACGCCTCCTGGGGTGCGCGTCCGCGACCCGCTCGCCGTGCGTCCTTGCCGTTCTGAGCCTTGCCGAAAGGTATCTGAGCCACGTCACGACAGTAGCGACCGGCGGCGGCTCGCACACGACGGTTGCGCCCGCGCTCGGGCCTGTGCAAACGGACCCGGGGAGCGCGTGCCGGAGGGTCGCGGCGGGTCCGCGTCCCGCCGATCCGCGGTGGTCGGGGTCCGCTAGGGTGACCGAGCGCGACCGCCCCGGTGCTCCGCGACCGGGCGCTCCGGGGTCCGCAGAGAGTCGAGGGGTGCCGTGAAGGCGATCCGCCGCTTCATCGTCCGCTCCGTCCTCCCGCCCGAGCTCTCGGCTCTGGGCGATCTGGCGGGCAATCTCCGCTGGGCCTGGCACGAGCCCGCCCGGCGCTTGTTCGAGCGGGTCGATCCGGAGCTGTGGCGGCGCGGGGGGGCGGACCCCACCGCCCTGCTCGGAGCGGTGAGCCCCGAGCGCCTCGCCGAGCTGGCGGGGGACCAGGGCTTCGTCGACGAGGCGTGGCGCCTCCGCGACGAGCTGGAGCGCTACCGCACCGAGCCGCGGTGGTACCAGTCGCTGCCGGAGTCCGCCCCGCGCTCGATCGCCTACTTCTCGCCGGAGTTCGGCATCGCGGCGGCGCTGCCCCAGTACTCCGGCGGACTCGGCATCCTCGCCGGCGACCACCTGAAGGCCTCCTCGGACCTGGGCGTGCCGCTCACCGGCGTGGGCCTCTTCTACCGGTCGGGCTACTTCTCGCAGAAGCTCTCCGCCGACGGCTGGCAGCTCGAGTCCTACCCCTCGCTCGATCCCGACGGGCTGCCGCTGCGCGTCGTCCGTCTCGCCGACGGCTCGCCCGCCCGCATCGTGCTGGCGCTCCCCGAGGGACGCGCGCTCTACGCCCGGGTCTGGCGCGCGGAGGTCGGCCGGGTGACCCTCCTCCTGCTCGACACCGACATCCCCGAGAACGAGGACTCGCTCCGCTCCGTCACCGACCGCCTCTACGGCGGCGGGGGCGAGCACCGCCTGCTGCAGGAGCTGCTGCTGGGCATCGGCGGGGTCCGCGCGCTCGAGCTCTGGGCCGAGGTCTCGGGCGGCGTCCTCCCGGAGGTGTTCCACACCAACGAGGGGCACGCCGGCTTCCAGGGGCTCGAGCGCATCTCCGGCCTGATCGGCGCGGGCCTGGACTTCGACCAGGCTCTCCAGGTGGTGCGGGCGAGCACGGTCTTCACCACGCACACTCCGGTGCCGGCGGGCATCGACCGCTTCGACCGCGGGATGATCGAGGAGTACTTCTCCACGGAGCTGCTCCCGGGCGTGCAGGTCGAGGACGTGCTCGCGCTGGGCGCCGAGCCGGGGGACTCCGGGACGGCGTTCAACATGGCGTACATGGGCCTGCGGCTCGCGCAGCGCTCCAACGGCGTCTCGACGCTGCACGGCGAGGTCAGCCGATCGATGTTCTCGAGCCTCTGGCCCGGCTTCGAGACGGCGGAGGTGCCGATCGGCTCGGTGACGAACGGCGTCCACGCGGCCACCTGGACCGATCCGATCCTCCGGCGGCTCGCGGAGGAGCGGCTCGGCACCGACGACACGACGCGGGCCGACTGGGCCTCGGGTGCGCTCGGCGACACCGAGCTGTGGGCCGCGCGCCGGGCGATGCGGGAGCAGCTGGTGCGGGACGCCCGCCGCCGGGCCGCCCGCTCCTGGCGCGAGCAGAACCCGGGCGGCCTCCCGCCGGCCTGGCTCGACGAGCTGCTGGACCCGGACGTGCTCACCATCGGCTTCGCGCGGCGGGTGCCGACCTACAAGCGGCTGACCCTGATGCTCCACGACCCCGAGCGTCTGCGCGCGCTGCTCACCCACCCGCAGCACCCGATCCAGATCGTCATCGCGGGCAAGTCCCACCCGGCCGACGAGGAGGGGAAGCGCCTGATCCAGCGGCTCGTCCGCTTCGCGCAGGAGCCGGACGTGCGCCGCAGGATCGTCTTCCTGCCGGACTACGACATCGCGATGGCGCAGCTGCTCTACCCGGGCACCGACGTCTGGCTCAACAATCCGCTGCGCCCGCTCGAGGCGTGCGGCACCTCCGGGATGAAGGCGGCGCTCAACGGCTCGCTCAACCTCTCGATCCTCGACGGCTGGTGGAACGAGTACTTCGACGGCGAGAACGGCTGGGCGATCCCCTCCTCCGACCGCGCGCTCGACCCGGAGGCCCGCGACACGCTCGAGGCCGAGGCGCTCTACGAGCTGCTCGAGACCGAGGTCGTGCCGCGCTACTACGAGCGCGATCACGACGGAGTGCCCCGTCGGTGGGTGCGGTCGATCCGGCACACCCTCGCGACCCTCTCGCCCGAGGTCTCCGCCGAGCGGATGGTGCGCCAGTACGTCGAGGCGCTCTACTCGCCGGCCGCCGAGGCAGGGCGCGCGGTCGCCGCCGACCACTTCGAGCCGGCCAAGGAGCTGGCGAGCTGGAAGCGGCGGGTCCGCGCCGGCTGGCCCGGGGTCGCGGTCGCGTCCGTCGAGTCCGGCGGGATCGACGCGGTGCCCCAGCGCGGGGACCGGCTCGCCGTGCGGGCGGGCGTGCGCCTGGGGGAGCTCTCGCCGGCGGACGTCTCGGTCGAGGTCGTCTACGGGACGACGTCCGCTGACGGCTCGCTCACCGAGGTCCGCCACCACGAGCTCGAGGTGGTCGAGGAGTCGGGTGCCGTGGTGCCCGCCGACGCGGTCGGGCGCGTGCCCTACGCCGGAGTGGTCACCCTCGACCGCAGCGGCTCCTTCGGCTACACCGTCCGCGTCGTGCCGCGGCATCCCCTCCTGGCCCGCTCCGCCGAGCTGGGACTGGCCGCCGCCGCCGGCTGACCCCGCCCGGTCCCTCTCCGCGAGATGCCGCTCCGGTGCGCCTTCCTCGGCGTCTCGCGGACCGGAGTGGGATCTCGCGGGAGGAGGACGGCGCATCGAGCGAAACGGCGCCCGGAGGAGGACGGCGAGGGATCGGGGGTCAGCGCGCGATGTCGGCGAGGAGGGCGGCCGTCGCGGCGACGAGGTCGGCGGGGGTGAGCTCGATGTCGAAGCCCCGGCGCCCGCCCGACACGAGCACCGTGTCGTGGAGCTCGACGGTCTCGTCGATCACGGTGCGATGCCGCGTCCTCTGCCCGAGCGGCGAGATGCCGCCGAGCACGTAGCCGGTCCGGCGCTGGGCCAGCACGGGGTCGGCCATCGCCGCCCGCCTGCCTCCGACCGCGGCCGCGAGCTCCTTCAGCCCGAGGGAGCCGGTGACGGGCACGACGCCCACCACGAGCTCGCCGTCCACGTCGACCATCAGGGTCTTGAACACGCGCTCCGGCTCGACGCCGAGCGCCTCGGCCGCCTCGAGCCCGTAGCGCGTCGTGGCCGGGTCGTGCCGGTACTGGCGGGGAGTGAAGGGGACGCCCGCCGCCGTCAGCGCGACGGTCGCCGGGGTCCCCGGCCCGCTCCGCGCCATCAGGCGTCCTGCTCGGCCGCCGGCCCGTGCGCGGCGAAGAGCTGCATCGAGGTGCCGGCCACGCGGATGACCTGCCCCGGCTCGAATGACTCGCCGTGCTCCAGCGGCTCCGGCTCCTCGCTGTTCCACAGGCGCGTGTAGCCGGTGACCCCCTCGCCGTCGGCGAGCACGACCGTGGTGTCCTGCTCGACGCCGTGCACCACCAGCAGGACGCGGTCCGGCTCGCCCTCGACCGGCGTCGAGGCGGCGAGGTACTGCAGCGTCCGGTTGGCGGCGGAGGTCCAGTCGTGCTCGCTCATCCCGCGCCCGTGGGCGTCGAACCACGTCATGGTCGTGGCGCCCGGCTCGCTCGCGTCGCCGCTGCCGTAGCGGGAGGGACGCAGCGCCGGGTGCTCACGCCGCAGGCGCAGCAGGGTGCGCGTGTGCGCGCGGAGCGTGAGCTGCCAGTCGGCCAGGCCCTCCCAGCGCACCCAGGTCAGGTCCGAGTCCTGGCAGTAGGCGTTGTTGTTGCCGCGCTGGCTGCGCCCGGTCTCGTCGCCCGCCGTGATCATCGGCACGCCGGCCGACAGCAGCAGGGTGCCGAGGAGGTTCCGCATCGCCTTGCGCCGCGCCAGCGTGATCCGCTCGTCGGTGGTGGGGCCCTCGAAGCCGTGGTTGAAGGAGCGGTTGGTGTCGGCTCCGTCGCGGTTCGACTCGCCGTTGCCGATGTTGTGCTTGACGTTGTACGAGACGAGGTCCGCCAGCGTGAAGCCGTCGTGCGCGGTGACGAAGTTGACCGACGCGAGGGGGCCCCGCTCCGCCGAGAAGGTGTTGGAGGAGCCCGAGAGCCGGGTCGCGAAGCCGCCGATGCCGACGGGGGCCGTGCCGGCGCGGCGGGCGTAGTCGATGTCCGAGAGCCAGAAGTTGCGGGCGCGGTCGCGGTAGCGGTCGTTCCACTCCGACCACCCGGCCGGGAAGTTCCCGGTCTGCCAGCCGCCCATTCCCACGTCCCAGGGCTCGGCGATCATCTTCACGCCGGCCAGCGCCGGATCCTCGACCGCGGCCCGCAGCAGCGGGTGGTCGCTCCGGAAGTGCGCGATCTCGTCCCGGCCGAGGGTCGCGGCCAGGTCGAGCCGGAAGCCGTCGATCCCGACCTCGCCCGACCAGTAGCGCATCGAGTCCAACGCGAGGCGCTGCGCCGCGGGCCGGCCGAAGTCGATCGTGTTCCCGCAGCCGGTGACGTCCACGTAGTGGCCCTCGGGCGTCTGGCGGTACCAGGCGGCGTCGTCGATCCCGCGCAGGCTCGACATCGGCCCGCCCGGCCCCTCCTCGGCGGTGTGGTTGTAGACCACGTCCAGGATCACCTCGAGGCCGGCCTCGTGCAGGAGCTTCACCATCCCCTTGAACTCGCGGAGCACCGCGGTCGGTCCGCCGCGCTGCGCGGTGGAGGAGGCGTACGAGGCGTGCGGGGCGAAGAAGTTCAGCGTGTTGTAGCCCCAGTAGTTGGTCAGCCCCTGCCGCAGCAGGCGCTGCTCCGACACGAACGCGTGCACGGGCAGCAGCTCGACCGCCGTCACGCCCAGATCGAGCAGCGCCGAGACCGTCGACTCGTGCGCCAGGCCGGCGTAGGTGCCGCGCAGCTCCACGGGCAGCGCCGGGTTCAGCCGGGTCAGCCCCTTCACATGCGCCTCGTAGATCACGGTGCGGTCCATCGGGGTGCCGGGCCGGGAGGAGAAGCCCCAGTCGAACGCGTCGTCCACGACGACCGAGCGCCACTCGTTCTCCGCCACCCGGTGCAGGCCGCGGGAGTACGGCTCCAGCAGGGCCCGGCGGGGGTCGAAGCGGTGCCGGGGGCCCGTCGGCCCGTCGACGCGCAGGGCGTAGCGGCGGCCGGGGGCCAGCAGATCGGAGCGCGCGGACCAGACCGCGGCGTCGTCGCGCGCCAGCGGGACCGTGCGGGTCACCCAGGTCGGGTCCTTCTCGTCGTACAGCAGCAGATCGACGGCGCTCGCGCTCTCGGACCAGACCCGCAGCTCACCGCCCTGATCGTCCACGGTCACGCCGAGCCGGGCCAGGGGATCGTGAGAGGTCATGCGACTTACAGTAGTGACGGGCACCGGCTCCCTCCGTGCCCCCGACGCGGGACGAAGGGCTGCTGTGATCTACCTCGACCACGCCGCGACCACCCCGCTGCGCGCCTCGGCGCTCGCCGCGTTCGCGGAGGCGTCCGCCCACGGCGGCAATCCCTCCTCCGTCCACGGCTCCGGCCAGGAGGCGCGCCGCCGGCTGGAGGACGCCCGGTCGGCGCTCGCCGGGGTGCTCGGCTGCGAGCCGATCGAGGTGATCCTCACCGCCGGCGGCACCGAGGCGGTCAACCTCGGGATCAAGGGCCTCTACTGGCAGCGCCGGAGCGAGGACCCGGCCCGCGTCCGGGTCCTGGTCGCCGAGGGGGAGCATCACGCGACGCTCGACTCGGCCGCCTGGCTCGCCGAGCACGAGGGCGCCGTCCTCGAGTGGCTGCCGCTCGACGACGAGGGCGCCCTGCGGCCGGAGGCGCTCGCCGCGGCGCTGGAGAAGGATCCCGGATCGGTCGCCCTGGTCACGGTGCTCTGGGTCAACAACGAGATCGGGACGATCAACCCGATCGCCGAGCTGGCGGCCGCGTGCGCCCGCGCCGGCGTCCCCCTCCACGTCGACGCGGTCGCCGCCCTCGGACACGTGCCGCTGCGGATCGCCGAGATCCGCCGCGCCTCCGGCTCCGGGCGCGGCGCGGGACTGGCCGCCGTCAGCGTCTCGGGTCACAAGGTCGGCGGGCCGATCGCGACCGGTGCGCTCGTGCTCGCCCGCGACGCCCGCGTGGTCCCGGTGCTGCACGGAGGCGGACAGCAGCGGGGCGTCCGCTCCGGCACCCAGGACGTGCCCGGCGCCGCGGCCTTCGCCGCCGCCGCGGTCGAGGCGGACGCCGAGCTGTCGGTGGAGGCGCAGCGCCTGGCGGCCCTGCGCGACCGGCTCGTCGCGGGCGTCCTCGCCGCCGTGCCGGGGGCGACCCTGACCGGGCCCGCCCTCGACTCCGGACGCCGGGTCGTCAACAACGCGCACCTCGCCTTCCCCGGTGCGCAGGGCGACTCCCTCCTCTTCCTCCTCGACACCGCGGGCGTCTCCGTCTCGACCGGGTCCGCCTGCACGGCGGGGATCCCGGAGCCCTCGCACGTGGTCCTCGCGCTCGGCCGGAGCGAGGACGAGGCCCGCGGGGTGCTCCGGATGACGCTCGGCCACACCTCGACCGACGCGGACGTCGACGCCCTCCTGGCCGCGCTGCCCGGCGCCTACGCCCGCGCCGCCCGAGCCGGACTCTCGAACCGCGCGGTGCTGCCCGCCTGAACCCCTGCCGGCCGCGCCCGCGGGAAACGTAGACTCGCACGGTGAAGGTTCTGGCGGCGATGAGCGGTGGAGTGGACTCGGCGGTGGCCGCGGCCCGCGCGGTGGAGGCGGGGCACGACGTGGTGGGCGTGCACCTCGCCCTGAGCAGGATGCCCGGCACGCTGCGCACCGGCAGCCGGGGGTGCTGCACGATCGAGGACTCGATGGACGCGCAGCGCGCCGCGAACGTCCTCGGCATCCCGTACTACGTGTGGGACTTCTCCGAGCGGTTCAAGCTGGACGTCGTCGACGACTTCGTCGCCGAGTACTCGGCGGGCCGCACCCCGAACCCCTGCATGCGCTGCAACGAGCGGATCAAGTTCGCCGCCCTGCTCGAGAAGGCTCTCGACCTCGGCTTCGACGCGGTCTGCACCGGCCACTACGCCTCCCTCCGCACCGCTGCCGACGGCTCCCCGGAGCTCCACCGCGCGAGCGACGAGGCGAAGGACCAGTCCTACGTCCTCGGCGTGCTGACGGAGCAGCAGTTGCGGCACTCGATGTTCCCGCTCGGCTCCACGCCGTCCAAGGCGATCGTGCGCGCGGAGGCGGCCGAGCGGGGCCTCAGCGTCGCGAGCAAGCCCGACAGCTACGACATCTGCTTCATCCCCGACGGCGACACCCGCGGCTGGCTCGCCGAGCGCGTCGCCCCCGAGACCGGAGCGGTCGTCGATCGGGACGGCGCGGTGGTCGGCTCCCACGAGGGCGCTCACGGGTACACGGTGGGCCAGCGCCGGGGCCTGCATCTCGGCGTCCCCGCGCCCGACGGTCGGCCGCGCTTCGTCCTGGAGGTGCGGCCGGTGAGCAACGAGGTCGTCGTCGGTCCGCGCGAAGCGCTGCGCATCGGCGAGATCGCCGGCGAGCGGTTCACCTGGGCGGGCGCCGCTCCCGAGGACGCGGACGCGCCCTTCCGCTGCGACGTCCAGATCCGCGCGCACGCCGACCCGGTCCCCGCCTCCGCGGTGGTGTCGCACGTCGATGGCAGGGTGGAGCTCGTGATCACTCCGGACTCGCCGCTCGACGGCGTCGCCCCCGGCCAGACGGCCGTCGTCTACCTCGGCACCCGCGTGCTGGGCCAGTGCACGATCGACCGCACGGTCGCGGCCGACGCCGCGGTGCTCCGGTGAGCGCCGTCGAGCCCGCCGCCCGCGTCGAGGAGCTGCGGGCGCGGATCCGGTCGGCGAGCGACGACTACTACGCGGCCGACTCCTCGCCGCTGTCCGACGCCGAGTACGACGCCCTGGTGCGCGAGCTCGCCGCGCTCGAGGCCGAGCACCCCGAGCTCGCCGCCGAGGACTCGCCGACGCGGACCGTCGGCGGGATCGTCGGAGCGGGCCTCGCCCCGATCGACCACGCCGAGCGGATGCTCTCCCTCGACAACGTGTTCTCGGCCGAGGAGCTGCGCGAGTGGTGCGAGAAGACGGTGGCCTCGGCCGACCGCCCCGTCGCCTGGCTCACGGAGCTCAAGATCGACGGGCTCGCGATCTCCCTCCACTACGAGGACGGCCGCCTCGTCACGGCGGCGACCCGCGGTGACGGCCGCACCGGCGAGGACGTCACCGTCAACGCCCTCCGCGTCGCGGGCATCCCCGAGCGCCTCTCCGGCGAGGGCCACCCGGCACTCGTCGAGGTCCGCGGCGAGGTCTTCATCCCCGTGGCCGCCTTCGCCGAGCTGAACGCACTCCAGGAGACGCTGCGCGACGAGGCGGTCGAGGAGGCGCGGACCCGCTGGTCGTCCCGCCCGCCCGCCACCCGAGGCGTCTTCGAGGAGGAGAAGGCGCGCACGAGCGCACTGCGGCGCTTCCCGACCTTCGCCAACCCGCGGAACGCGGCGAGCGGCGGCCTCCGCCAGCAGCTCGACAAGAAGTCGGGTCTCGACCTGCGCGCCGGCGAGGCGCGCGTCGGCTCCCTCGCGCTCTACGTGCACGGCATCGGCGCCTGGCCGGACCCGCCTGTCGCGACCCAGTCCGAGGTCTACGGGCTCCTCTCCTCCTGGGGACTGCCGGTCAGCGGCCACAACCGCGTCTCGGCCTCGGTGGAGGAGGTGCTCGCCTTCGTCGACCGCTACGGCCGCGAGCGGCACTCGGTCGAGCACGAGATCGACGGCGTGGTCGTGAAGGTGGACGAGCTCGAGCTGCACGACGAGCTCGGCGCCACCAGCCGGGCGCCGCGCTGGGCGATCGCCTACAAGTACCCGCCCGAGGAGGTCCACACGAAGCTCCTCGACATCGTCGTGAGCGTCGGGCGCACCGGCCGCGCGACGCCGTTCGCCCAGATGACCAAGGTGAAGGTCGCGGGGTCCGAGGTGCGCCAGGCCACGCTGCACAACGCCGACGTGGTCAAGGCCAAGGGCGTGCTCATCGGCGACACGGTCGTGCTGCGGAAGGCCGGGGACGTCATCCCCGAGGTGCTCGGCCCGGTGGTGGAGCTCCGCGACGGCTCCGAGCGCGAGTTCGTGATGCCGACGCAGTGCCCCGAGTGCGGCACCACGCTCGCTCCGGCCAAGGAGGGCGACGTCGACCTGCGCTGCCCCAACGCGGAGTCCTGCCCCGCGCAGGTCCGCGGGCGCGTCGAGCACATCGGCAGCCGCGGCGCGCTCGACATCGAGGCGCTCGGCGAGGTCAGCGCCGCCGCCCTGACCCAGCCCCTGGTGCCCGCCGAGCCGCCGCTGCGGACCGAGGCCGGCCTGTTCGAGCTCACGGTGGCCGATCTCTTCCCGATCGAGGTCGTCGTCCGCGACTCCGAGACGGGTCTGCAGAAGCTCGACGCGAAGGGCGATCCGAAGGTCGTCACGCCCTTCAAGCGCAAGCGGCAGCTCGCCAAGGACGGCGCCTTCGACCCGGAGGCGGGAGCCTTCGCGGGGGACGCGGCCTCCGTGCCCTCCACCAACGCCCTCCGGCTGATCGAGAACATCGAGCGGGCGAAGACCAAGGAGCTGTGGCGTCTGCTGGTCTCGCTCAGCATCCGGCACGTCGGCCCGGTCGCCGCGCGCGCGCTGGCGGGCTACTTCGGCTCGCTCGACGCGATCCGCGAGGCGAGCCGCGACGAGCTCGCCGCGGTCGACGGGGTGGGCGGGATCATCGCCGACGCCCTGATCGCCTGGTTCGAGGTCGACTGGCACGTCGAGATCGTCGACCGCTGGGCCGCGGCCGGAGTGCGCTTCGCCACGCCCGGCCACCCCGGTCCCGGTGCCGCGGACGCCGCCGGCGGGGTGCTCGCGGGTCTCACGGTCGTGGCGACCGGCAGCCTGGAGGGGTACTCCCGCGAGGGGGCGCAGGAGGCCATCCTCGCGGCCGGCGGCAAGGCCGGCTCGAGCGTCTCCAAGAAGACCGACTACGTCGCCGCCGGTCCCGGCGCCGGCAGCAAGCTCGGCAAGGCCGAGGCCCTGGGGCTCCGGATCATCACCGCGGCCGAGTTCCACCTCCTGGTGACGGAGGGACCGGACGCGATCGCGCTGCCGGAGGAGGCGTCCGCCGACGCTCCGGAGGAGGCCGCCGCCGGCCCGGACGGGGACGTCGCCGGCGCATCGCGCTCCGACGCCTCGCCGGAGGACGACGCCGTGCCGGAGACCGACGCCGTCCCGGACGCGGCCGCCCCGAGCACGGAGGAGCCGACCGGGCCCGATGCCTGACGCGGGCGGCGGGGAGCGGCGTGCGTTCCTGCGCCGCTCCCTCGCCGACGCAGCGTCGCTCGCGCTCGACGCCGCGGTTAGGCCCACCCCCGCCGAGCGCCGGACCGCCGAGGTGCTAGGCCGGATCGACCACCTGGTCGTGCTCTCCTTCGCCGGCCGCAGCCGCGACCAGGTCCTCGGCGCGCTCGACGATCCGGACGGTCCGGTGTTCACCGGTGATACGGACGCCGTGATGACCGCGCCCGGCCCGGACGATCCTCCGGGCGCGCGCTTCGCCCCCGAGATGCTGCCGGTGCACGCGCTCCTCGCCACGGCCTTCGCCCGGGCCGACCACTGGCGCGCCGACGGCCGCGATCCGCTGCCGGCGGCCCTGCGCGCGGCCCGGGAGACCGGCACCGGCTGGGCTCTCGCGGTCGACGAGCGGCAGGGCGTCTCGACCACGCTCCTCGCCGATCCGGAGTGGCCCCACCGCGACCCGGGCGCCGCCGGCTCCCGCGGCGGGCGCCTCCTTCCCATCGACGCGCTGGCCGCCGAGGCCGCAGCCGGCACCCTGCCTCCGCTCGTCCTGGTCGAGCCGCGGTCCCTCGTCGATCCGGCCGACTTCGCCGACGCCGCAGCCGCCGGCACCGATCGATCCGCCGATGCGCGCCTCGCGGAGCAGCTGCTGCACGTCGTGTTCGACGCCGTCCGCGACGGGGAGCGGGCGGGGCGGCGGATGCTGCTCCTCGTCACCGCGCGGGGGAGCGCGGAGCGGCCCGGCACGGTGCCGGCGCTCGTGCTCGCCTCGGCCGTCCCCTCGGGTGCACGGATCGGCGTGCCGCTCGATCCGGAGACTCCCGCGCAGCTCGTCCGCGCCCGGGCGGGCGGGCGCCGGGCCCTCGTCGATCCGCAGGTCCGAGAGCTGGCCGCACTCCTCGGCGGTCCCGACCGGTCCCTCGCGCGCTGGCCCCGCACGGCGCCGGCGTTCGCGCCGCCCGCGCCGGTCGGGCGGCGCCTCCGCGACGCGGCCCGCCGCGCGCACGTCGACCCCGAGCCGGAGGCCGGACTGCTCGCCCGCGTTCGAGCCGCCGTCCCGGGCGCGTCGCTACACTCCGAGCAGGCGCAGGCGGCGCAGGAGAGGCGGCGGAGATGATCAGCGAGCGGACTCCCTCGGAGCACGACGACGGAGCTCCCCGCTCCCGCTCGCGCCGCCGCTTCCTGGCCGGCACCGCCGCCGCCGGAGTCGGAGGCGGAGCCCTCGCCGGCGGCGCGATCGGCGCGGCCGTCGCCTCCGGCCCCCGCCGCGAGGAGGAGCCGCGACTGCCCGCCCGCACGGAGCCGGGCTTCGACCACGTCGTCGTGATCATGTTCGAGAACCGCTCCTTCGACAACGTCCTCGGCCGCCTCTACGGACCGGACGACCTGCCCGCGGGCGAGAGCTTCGAGGGCCTCCTCCCCGACGAGCGGACGAACACCAGCGCCGGGGGACTGACCGTCGGCACGCACGTCTACGAGGGCGCCACCGACTCCGTGATGCGCCAGCCCGACCCGGACCCGGGCGAGGAGTACCCGCACGTCAACACCCAGCTCTTCGGCACGGTGGATCCGCCCGAGAACGCCGGCCGCACCGTCGGCGCCATGACCGCGCCCTTCAACGCGCCCGCCGACGCCTCCGCCCCGACGATGAGCGGCTTCCTCGAGGACTACGTCCAGCACCTGAGGGTGATGAAGAAGGGGCAGGAGCCCACGGCGGAGGAGGCGCGGACGATCATGGGCGGCTTCTCGCCGGAGATGCTGCCCGTCTTCTCCACCCTCGCCCGCGAGTTCGCCGTCTTCGACCAGTGGTTCTGCGCCGTCCCCTCCCAGACCTTCTGCAACCGGTCCTTCCTGCACGCGTCGACCTCGCACGGCTTCGTCACCAACAAGCAGGGCGGCGGCTACGAGAAGTGGCTCGCGGACGACCTGGCCGACGCGCCGACGGTGTTCAACCGCCTCGAGGAGGCGGGGAGGACCTGGCGCGTCTACTTCGACGCGCTGCAGGTGGTCTCCTACACCGGGTTCCTGCACGCGCCGGTGCTCGAGAAGTACTGGAAGACCCACTTCTCGACGATGGACCGCTTCTACGCCGACGTGGAGAACGGCGAGCTGCCCGACTACGCCTTCCTCGAGCCGCGGCTCGTCTTCGACCACAACGACATGCACCCGCCGACCGGCGTCCTGCACGAGGACGAGGTCGACGGCACGCCCGTCTACGACAGCGCGCTGTCCGACGTCCGCGCCGGCGAGCTGCTGCTGCACCAGGTGTACTCGGCGATCCGGGAGAGCGCGAGCACGACCGGCTCGAACGCGGTGAACACGCTCCTGCTGGCGACCTTCGACGAGCACGGCGGCCTCTACGACCACGTCCCCCCGCCGTCGGCGACTCCGCCGGGCGACGGCCGCGAGGGCGAGATGGGCTTCGCCTTCGACCGGCTCGGCTGCCGCGTGCCGGCGATCGCCGTCTCGGCGTACACGAGGGCCGGCACGATCGTGCACGACGAGCTGCACCACGGCGCCGTGATCCGGACCCTCAGCGCCCTGCACGGCCTCGAGCCGCTGACCGCTCGCGACGCCTCCGCCCCCGACCTCTTCGGGGTGCTGACGCTTGACGAGCCGCGGCAGATCGGCGACTGGCCGACCACGGTGCCGCAGTACCTGCCCCCGAACCCCGAGGCGGCACCGGCGCATCCGGCGCACGTGAACCGCGACAAGCCGCTGAGCCCGCCCGCCGTCGGCCTGATGGGCCTGCTGCTGGCCCGGTACGGCGAGCCCGGCGAGGACCTGCCGACCACCTACGAGGGGGCGTACAACGCACTCCTGAAGCACGGCGCCAGCCTCTTCGGCGGCTCCTGACGGGCGGGCGGCACGGGAGGAGGCGGTGCGGGCGCGCCGAGTAGACTGGCGGCCGGAAATCCCCCCGAACCACCAGACGGAGACGCATGTCCGAGATCACGGCCGACACGGTCGCCCATCTGGCCCAGCTGGCCAGGATCGACCTCACTTCCGACGAGATCGGGAGCCTCACCAGGGAGCTCGGCCAGATCGTCGACTCCGTGCGCGCGGTCCAGGCCGTCGCCACGCCCGACGTGCCGGCGACCAGCCACCCGATCCCGCTCGAGAACGTCTTCCGGCCCGACGTGGTCGGCGAGACCCTCACGCTCGAGCAGGCGCTCTCCGGCGCGCCCGAGCACGACGGCAGCCGCTTCCAGGTCTCCGCGATCCTGGGGGAGGAGCAGTGAGCGCGCACGGCGACGAGCTCGTCCGCCTCAGCGCGTCCGCCCTCTCCGAGAAGCTGGCCGACGGCTCGGTCTCCTCGGTCGAGGCCACCCGCGCCCACCTCGAGCGCATCGACGCGGTCGACGGAGCGGTCCACGCCTTCCTTCACGTCGCGCGCGAGGGCGCGGTCGCGTCCGCCGAGGCGATCGACCGCCGGCGGGCTGACGGCGAGTCGCTGCACCCCCTCGCCGGGGTGCCTCTCGCGGTCAAGGACGTCATCGTCACGAACGACATGCCGACCACGAGCGGCTCCCGCATCCTCGAGGGCTGGCGCCCGCCCTACGACGCGACCGTCATGCGCAAGGTGCGCGAGGCCGGGCTGGTCCCGATCGGCAAGACCAACATGGACGAGTTCGCGATGGGCTCGACCACCGAGCGCAGCGCCTACGGCCCCACCCACAACCCGTGGGACCTCGACCGCATCCCGGGCGGCTCCGGCGGCGGGTCCGCCGCGGCCGTCGCGAGCTACGAGGCGCCCCTGGCCCTCGGCTCCGACACCGGGGGATCGATCCGTCAGCCCGCGCACGTGACCGGCACCGTCGGCGTGAAGCCGACCTACGGCGGCGTGTCCCGCTACGGAGCGATCGCGCTCGCCTCGAGCCTCGACCAGATCGGCCCCGTCTCCCGGACGGTCCTCGACTCCGCGCTGCTGCACGACGTCATCGCGGGCCACGACCCGCGCGACTCGACGTCGCTGCGCGACTCCTGGCCCTCCTTCGCCGACGCGGTGCGCCGCGCCGACGTGACGGGCCTCCGGATCGGCGTGGTCAAGGAGCTCGACGGCGGCGAGGGCTTCCAGCCCGGCGTGCTGGCGCGCTTCCACGAGGCGCTCGAGATCCTTCAGGGCGCCGGAGCCGAGGTCGTCGAGGTGAGCCTCCCGAGCGTCGAGCACGCGGTCGCCGCCTACTACCTGATCCTCCCCGCGGAGGCCTCCAGCAACCTCGCCAAGTTCGACTCGGTCCGGTTCGGCCTCCGGGTCACGCCGGAGGGCGGCGGCACGGTCGAGCAGGTCATGTCCGCGACCCGCGAGCAGGGCTTCGGCCCCGAGGTCAAGCGCCGGATCATCCTCGGCACCTACGCCCTCTCGGCCGGCTACTACGACGCCTACTACGGCAGCGCGCAGAAGGTCCGGACCCTGGTGCAGCGGGACTTCGACGCGGCCTTCGCGGACGTCGACGTGATCGCCTCGCCGACGGCGCCGACGACCGCCTACCGCCTCGGCGAGAAGCTCGACGATCCGCTGGCGATGTACCGCGGCGACGTCGCGACCATCCCGGCGAACCTGGCCGGCATCCCCGGCATCTCCGTCCCCGCCGGCCTCGCCGACGAGGACGGGCTGCCCGTCGGCATCCAGTTCCTCGCTCCCGCCCGGGAGGACGTGCGCCTCTACACCGTGGGCGCCGCGCTCGAGGCGCTGCTCGAGGAGAAGTGGGGCCGCCCGCTCCTCGCGCAGGCCCCCGACCTGACCCACTCCGTGCTCTCCGCGACCGAGGAAGGTGCCGTCTGATGGCCTCCGCGCACACGTCCGCTCCCGAGCTGATGGACTACGACGAGGTCTTCGAGACCTTCGAGCCGGTGCTCGGCTTCGAGGTGCACGTCGAGCTCAACACGAAGACCAAGATGTTCTCGGACGCGCCGAACGAGTTCGGGTCCGAGCCCAACACGAACGTGACCCCGGTCGACCTCGGCCTCCCGGGCTCGCTGCCGGTCGTGAACGAGCAGGCCGTCCGCTACTCGATCAGCCTCGGCCTCGCCCTGGGCTGCTCGATCGCCCCGTCCAGCCGCTTCGCGCGCAAGAACTACTTCTACCCGGACCTGGCGAAGAACTACCAGATCTCGCAGTTCGACGAGCCGATCGCCTTCGAGGGCTCGGTCGAGATCGAGCTGGCCGACGGCTCGCTCGTGCAGATCCCGATCGAGCGCGCGCACATGGAGGAGGACGCCGGCAAGCTCACGCACGTCGGCGGCGCCACCGGCCGCATCCAGGGCGCCGAGTACTCGCTCGTGGACTACAACCGAGCGGGGGTCCCGCTCGTCGAGATCGTCACGAAGCCCATCTACGGCGCGGGGAAGAGCGCGCCCGAGTACGCGAAGGCCTACGTCGCGACGATCCGCGACATCGTGCTGGCGCTCGGCATCTCGGACGCCAAGATGGAGCGCGGCAACCTGCGCTGCGACGCGAACGTCTCGCTCCGCCCGATCGGCCAGGAGAAGCTCGGAACCCGCACCGAGACCAAGAACGTCAACTCGCTCCGCTCGGTCGAGCGCGCCGTCCGCTACGAGATCCAGCGCCAGGCGGCGATCCTCGCCGCGGGCGGCACGATCACGCAGGAGACGCGCCACTGGCACGAGGACACCGGCCGCACCTCCGCGGGACGGCCCAAGAGCGACGCCGACGACTACCGCTACTTCCCAGAGCCCGACCTGCTCCCGGTGGTGCCGAGCCCCGAGATGATCGAGGAGCTGCGCGCCGCGCTCCCCGAGAAGCCCGCCGACCGCCGCCGCCGCCTCAAGCAGGAGTGGGGCTTCACCGACCTCGAGTTCCAGGACGTCGCCAACAGCGGCCTGCTGGTCGAGATCACCGAGACCGTCTCCGCGGGAGCCGCTCCGCAGGCGGCCCGCAAGTGGTGGACCGGGGAGATCGCGCGCCTCGCGAACGCGGCGGGCGAGGACCCGGCCTCCCTGGTCACTCCGGCGCAGGTCGCCGAGCTCGCCGGTCTGATCGAGAGCGGCACGCTGACCGACCGCCTCGCCCGCGAGGTCCTCCAGGGCGTCATCGCCGGAGAGGGCACCCCGCAGGAGGTCGTCGACGCCCGGGGACTCGCGGTCGTCTCGGACGACGGAGCGCTCATCGAGGCGATCGACGCGGCACTGGCCTCGCAGCCCGACGTGCTCGCGAAGATCCGCGACGGCAAGGTGCAGGCCGCCGGTGCCGTGATCGGTGCCGTGATGAAGGCAATGAAGGGGCAGGCCGACGCTGCCCGCGTCCGCGAGCTCGTCCTGGAGCGCGCGGCCGGCTGAGCCGGTGCGCGGGGAGGTGCGGTCATGAGCGGTGGAACCGGCGACGCGCCCCTTCCCGCGCGGCTCGAGCTGCCGGCGGGCGCCCTCCTGCGTCCTCTCGTCTCCAGCGACGCGGACCTCCTGCACGCGGTGATCGGCGAGCAGAGACCGTGGCTCGCGGCTCTCCTCCGCGGGGACGATCCGGCCGCCCTGCCGTCGGCGTCCCTCGGCGAGGACGTGCGCGGTCTCCTGCGCCTCGAGGAGGAGTCGCGTGCGGGCAGAGCGCACGCGTTCCTGCTCGTCGGCCCGGACCGCACCGAGGCGCTGGGCGCTCTGAGCGTCCGGCCCGGCGGCGGCGACTCCGCCGAGGCCTCCTGGTGGGTCGTCCCCGCCGTCCGGGGCTCGCGGCTCGAGGAGGAGCTCGACGCCTACGCGCGCCGCTGGCTCCAGCAGCACTGGCCCTTCGACACGGTCACCACGCCCGACAACCACCCCGACGATCCCGCCTCCCTGGCCGGGGCGAACATCGTGGCGCTCGTGCCCGCCGCGCCGGAGCGCACCTCCCTCCCCGACACCGACGCCGCCTCGGCGGCGCTCCTCTGGGCGGAGTACCGCTCCGCGCATCCGGGAGTCGACGAGGCGCTCCCGCCGGTCGAGGCGTTCGGCGACAGCACGGCGATGGCGGACGAGCTGCTGGGCCTCGTGCGGCGCGGAGTGAAGACGGCCACGGCGTCCCTCGCCGAGGAGGGGGCGCCCGTCGCGGGTGACCACTGGATCGTCTGCGACGGCGCGGGAGCGGCGCGTGTCGTCCTCGTGACGGACGACGTGCGGACCGGTCCGCTCGACTCCGTCGACGACGCGTTCGCCTGGGCCGAGGGCGAGGGGGACCGCACGCGCGCCTCCTGGCTCGACGGCCACCGCCGCTACTTCGCCCGCGTCTCACCGGGCGGCATCGGCGACGTGGTCTTCGAGCGCTTCCACGTGGTCTGGCCGGAGGCCGACGCCGAGCGCGCCGCCGCCTTCGCCCGCTCGGTCGGAGCGTTCCGGCCCGAGGAGCTCGACGGGACTCCCGCGCAGACCTAGGGGGTTTCCCGGATGCCCCGCTCAGGCGCCCTGCGCCAGAGTGGAGTCATGGCTACTCTCGTGCGCCCCCGTCGGGGCAGGATCATCGCCGGCGTCTGTGCCGGTCTCGCCCGCCGATTCGGCTGGAGCCCCTTCGTGGTGCGTCTCCTGTTCGTGCTCTCGTGCCTCCTCCCGGGGCCGCAGATCATCGCCTACCTCGTGATGTGGGTGGTCATCCCGAAGCAGAAGTGACCGAGGCCTCCGCTCCGAGCAGCCTCTGAGAGAACGCTCAGCACCCGGAGCGGTGAGAGGCCTACCGTGGCGGTGTGCGTCCGTCGGGCGCCGAGGAGGAGATCATGGGATTCCTGGACCGACTGCTGGGCCGCGACGAGCAGCCCGAGAGCGCACGCCGCTCGACGTACGCGCCGCCGCAGGCCGCGGACCGCAGGCCCGAGTACGGCTCCCCTCCGGCGACGTCTCCGCGCACTGACGATGAGCGTGCCATCGAGCGCTACCGCTACCTCCTCCGCACCGCGCCGCCCGAGGCGATCGAGCAGGTGCACCGCGAGGCCTTCGAGCAGCTGACCCCGGAGCAGCGCCAGCAGGTCTTCCGAGAGCTCAGCGAGGGGGCCCCTGTCGGCGACGCGCCGAAGGACGACGACCCCCGCACGCTCGCCCAGTCCGCCACGAGGAGCGAGCTGCGCCAGCCCGGATTCATGGAGCGGCGCTTCTCCGGCGGCGGAGGCATGGGCTTCGGCGGCGTCCTCGCCTCCTCGATGCTCGGCACGATCGCCGGGTTCGCGATCGGCTCGGCCATCGCGGGCGCGTTCCTCCCCGACGCGGGAGGCGACTACGCCGGTGGTGACGGCGGGGGAGAAGCCTCGGCCGACGGCGGAGCGGATGCGGGAGGTGCGGACGCCTCCGGTGCGGACGCCGGAGACGGCGGCGGCTGGGGCGACTCCGGCGGCGGCGACTTCGGTGGCGGAGGCGACTTCGGTGGCGGAGGCGACTTCGGCGGGGGCGGCGACTTCGGAGGCGGCGACTTCGGCTTCTAGCCTCGTTGCAGAGGGCCCCCGATCACGGACAGTGGTCGGGGGCCCTCGCTCGTTCCGGGCTAGTCCTCGTCGGTCAGCATCGCCTTCACCTGGCGGCGGAGGACCTTGCCGATCATGCTCCGCGGCAGCTCGTCGACGACGGTGATCCGCTTGGGCACCTTGTAGGGCGTCAGCGCCTCCCGGACGGCCTTGCGGGCGGCTGCGACGTCGAGCTGCGCGCCCGGCTCCAGGACGACCGCCGCCGCCACGGACTCGCCGCTGCGCGGATCGGGCAGGCCGACCACCGCCACCTCCTTGATCTCGGGCAGGCGGAGCAGCACCTCCTCCACCTCGGACGGCGAGACGTTGAAGCCGCCCGTGATCACGAGCTCCTTGATCCGGTCGACGATGCGCACGAAGCCGTCCTCGTCGATCGTCGCGATGTCGCCGGTGCGGAACCAGCCGTCGCCGGTGAAGGTCGCCGCCGTCTCGTCGGGCTTGCGGTGGTAGCCCCGGAACACCTGCGGACCGCGCACGACCAGCTCGCCCTGCTCGCCGGTCGCCACCTCCGTGTCGGGATCCTCGGGGTCGACGATCCTCACGTCCGTGCCGGGCAGCGGAAGCCCGACCGTCCCGGCGCGTCGCGTCGGACCGACCGGGTTGGCCATCAGGACCGGAGAGGTCTCCGAGAGGCCGTAGCCTTCGACGAGCGTGCCTCCGGTCAGCGCCTCGAACGAGTCGACCAGCGCCGGGTCGAGCGGCATCGCGCCGGAGATGGCGATCTCGATGCCGCGCAGGGAGACGCCCCGCTGCTGCGCGCTGCGCGCCAGGCGTTCCGCGATCGGCGGAACGGCCGGGAGGAAGGTGGCGGGGTGCTTCTTGACGACCTTCAGCACCAGCTCCGGGTCGAACTTCGGGAACAGCACCAGGCGCGCGCCCATGCTCATCGCGAAGGTGAGGCAGAGCGTCAGCCCGTAGGCGTGGAACATGGGGAGCACCGCGTAGACCACGCAGTCGCCGCGGCGGACCGTCGGCACCCAGGCGCGCGACTGGGCGGCGTTCGCCGTCAGGTTCGCGTGGGTCAGCTCGGCGCCCTTGGGCGTGCCGGTCGTGCCGCTCGTGTACTGGATGACCGCGAGGTCCTCCGCGACCGGGCGCGGGTGCGCCGGGTCGATCCGCCGCCTCAGCAGCGACTCCCACTCGATCGCACCGCGGACCGGCCCGGTCAGCGCGGCGCGCGACTCCCGGGCCTTCTTCAGCGGCAGGCGGAGGGCTGCGCGCATCGAGGCGGGCATCGCGCGGGTGAGGTCGACGGCGACGACGGTCTCGACGCCGAGATCGGCCGGGAGGTCCTGCACCGTCGGCACGACGCGGTTCCAGGCGATCGCGACACGAGCGCCGTGGTCCTCGAACTGGTGGCGCAGCTCGCGCGGGGTGTAGAGCGGGTTGTGCTCGACCACCACGGCGCCGAGCCGGAGGACGGCGTAGAAGGCGACGACGTGCTGCGGGCAGTTCGGGAGGACGAGGGCGACCGGATCGCCCGCGCGGACGCCCAGGCGGCGGAGGCCCTCGGCGGCCCGCTCCACCTCGTCGGCGAGCTGGGAGTAGCTGGTCGAACGGCCGAAGAACTCGAGCGCGACCTGGTGGGGATAGCGCTCGGCCGACTCGGTGACGATGTCGACGAGCGAGCCGGTCGGGAGCTCGAGCTCCGTCGGCACGCCGGGCGCGTAGCTGCGGATCCAGGGGCGGGGCGGGTGGGTGCTCACCCGCCCCACTCTAGGAGGAGGGGCCGGGGCTCAGGCTCCCTGAGCCACCGCGTCCTCGATCGGGGTGGGACCGGAGACGATCTCCCACGTCTTCGCGATGGAGGTCGGCTGCGCCAGGGCGGCGATCACCGTCGCGGCGACGTCCGCTCGCGGGATGCTCCCCTTCTCGACGGAGGTGCCGAGCGTGATCGTGCCGGTGCCCTCGTCGTCCGTCAGCCCGCCCGGGCGGAGGATCGTGTAGTCGAGGCCGGAGTCGCGCAGTGCCGCGTCGGCGTCGCGCTTGGCCTCGACGTAGGCCTTCCAGCCCTCCTCCGTGTCCTCGGGGAGCGGCTCGTCCACACCGATCGCACTGACCTGCACGAAGTGCTGGACCCCGACGATCGCGGCGGCCTTCTGGCTGAGGACGGACGCCCCCAGGTCGACGGTGCGCTTGCGCTCCGGGCCCGAGTCGGGTCCGGCTCCGGCGGTGAAGACCATGCCGTCGACGTGGCCCAGCGCCTCGGCGAAGGCCTCGGGCGTCGTGTCCTCGAGGTCGTGCACGAGCGGCTCGCCGCCCAGCCGGACGATGTCCTCGGCGTGATCGGGGTTGCGGATCACTCCGACCGACTCGTGGCCGGCGTCGTAGAGCAGGTGCAGGATCTGCTGCCCCACCTTGCCGTGGGCTCCGATGACGGCGATGCGTGTCATGGACGTTCCTCTCCTCGTCGGGGCGGGTCGCCCCGTGTTCGTGGTCCCCTCCATCCTGCCGCGGCGTCCCTGGACGCCCCCAGGCCTTGACGGCGTCCGGGCGCCGGGCCGTCAGGCGGCGAGGCGGTCGTCGCGTCCGGTGATGGCGAGCAGGCGGCTCTGGAGGGAGGCGGCGTCGTCGACCGGCACGGGCGCGGCGTAGAGGCCGCTCGCGCGCAGGGTCTCCTCCTGGGGTGCGAAGAGCTCCCAGACCGCTGCGACGAGCTCCTCGTCCAGCCGCTCGTCGCTGCCGGTCGCGCGGGCGAGGTCCCAGGCGTGGACGGTCACATCTGCCGTCTGCTCCTGCAGCAGCTCGACGGCGCTGACGGTGTCGCGCCCCAGCTGCACGGTCGCCGCCGGGTCGACGGTGCGGACAGCGACGCGCAGGCGGTCGGTCACGCGGCGCCACTCGCTCCTCAGATCGGTGGCGACCGACTCGAGGCGCAGCGCCGACTCGTCGCCGCCCGAGAGGAGCGTGTGCGCGCGCTGCTGCTCGCGGACGACGTGCAGCACCAGAGCGCGCGTGTCCCACTCGGTGTCGGGCGTGGGGGCAGACCAGTCCTCGACGGCGCTCAGCCGGAGCTCGAAGGCGCGGTGGGCGCGGTCCTGCAGATCGAGCCAGCGGCTCATCTCGGCGCCGGGGCCGGTCTCGGTGGCGGTGGGGGAGTCGGGCTGCTCGTGCGTCATGGTCTCTCCGGAGCGTCGTGGTGCTCGGGTCAACCGCGAGTGGTCGGCGCTCATTCCCGGCCGGCCCGGGCGCAGCGGCCGGGAAGCCGATGTCGGTGGTGGGTGCGATCATTTCCGGAGGTGTGGTCGAGCAGGACGGAGCGGCGTGAGCAGGCAGGACGGCACGGCGTGAGCGAGCAGGACGGCACCGCGTGAGCAAGCAGGACGGCACGGGGCGGCAGGTCACGACCGAGCCCTTCGACGACCCGCGCGCGAGCATCATGCACATCGACATGGACGCGTTCTTCGCCTCCGTCGAGCTGCTCGACCGGCCGGATCTGCGCGGGAGGCCGGTCATCGTGGGCCACCACGGAGCGCGCTCCGTCGTCACAGCGGCGACGTACGAGGCGCGCCGCTACGGCGTCAACTCGGCGATGCCCATGGCGGTCGCCCTCCGCCGGTGCCCGCAGGCCGTGGTCCTCGAGCCGCACATGGAGCGCTACCGCGAGGCCTCTCGCCGCGTCATGGCGATCTTCGACTCCTTCACGCCGCTGGTCGAGCGTCTGAGCATCGACGAGGCGTTCCTCGACGTCGCGGGTGCCCGCCGCATCTCGGGCTCACCGTTCGCGATCGGCACCGAGATCCGCCGCCGGGTGCACGCCGAGCTCGGGCTGACCTGCTCGGTCGGGATCGCCAGCACCAAGTTCGTCGCCAAGCTCGCCTCCGGCCGCTCTAAGCCCGACGGTCTGCTGGTCGTCCCCGCCGACGGCGTCCGCGAGTTCCTCGATCCGCTGCCCGTGAGCGCGCTGTGGGGAGTCGGCGCGAGCACGGAGGAGGCGCTTCTGCGCCGCGGTCTGCGCACCGTCGCCGACGTCGCGACCACGCCGCTGCCGTCGCTGGTGTCCGCCCTCGGCGAGGCGACCGGGAGGCGCCTGCACGCCCTGGCGAACGGGGTGGATCCCCGGCCGGTCGACACCCGCCAGATCGAGAAGAGCGCCGGACACGAAATCACGTTCGCCGACGACGTGGCCGACCCCGAGCTCGTCCGTCGTGAGCTGCTGCGGCTCTGCGACAAGGTCGCCGTGCGGATGCGCCGCTCGGGAGTGCGCTGCCGCACCGTCGCGGTGAAGGTGCGCTTCGGCGACTTCAGCACCCTCACCCGCTCCCGCACGCTCGTCGAGGCGACGGACGTGGCCCGCGTCCTCTACGAGGCCTCCTCCGCGCTGCTCGAGGCGGCCAACCCGATGCGGCGGCCCGTGCGGCTGATCGGCGTGCGCGGCGAGCAGCTTGTCGAGGGCGACGACGTCGCGTTCTCCCTGTGGAGCGACTCCGACGACTGGCGCGACGCGGAGCTCGCGGTCGACGGCGTGGCCGCCCGCTTCGGTTCCGGGGCCGTGCGTCCCGCCTCGCTCCTGTCCCGGTCGGCTCCCGAGTCGGCCAAGGGGATCGACCTCAGCGACACGCTCGCTACGCGGAACCGATCGTCAGACTGATCGGGCGGTGGTCGGAGCCGTTCGGCGGCAGGACCGCGACGGTCGCGGCGGTGACGCCGTCGGCGAGCGCGTGGTCGAGCGAGACGAGCGGCAGCAGGGACGGCCAGGTCGCCGGGAAGCCGACTCCACCCGTGCGGACGAGACCCGCCTCCGCCAGCACCGGAGCGAACAGGTGGTCGTCCGTCGGCGTGTTGAAATCGCCGATGACCAGTGTCCGCTCCGACGCGTCGTCTCGAAGAGCGGTGGCGAGGTTCGAGAGCATGGTGTCCCGCTCCTCGTGGTCGCCCGGCCGGAACGAGGCCAGGTGCACCACGAACAGGCGCGCGCTGCCGACCGGCGTGTCGACGTCGACGGCGAGCGCGCGCTCCCAGCCGAGACCGAGGTCGAGCGGCTCCTCGTCGGTCAGCTCGGTCCGGCTCCAGACGCCGACGGTGCTCGAGACGGACGAGTACGGGTACTCGTCGGCCAGCTCGGCGTCGACCGCGTCCACCGCGTCTCCGTCGAGCTCCTGCAGCGCGATCACGTCGGGGCCGCGGGCGGCGAGCGAGGCGGCGAGCCCACCGGCGTCGCTGCTCGTCTCGATGTTCTGGCTGACGACGGTGAACGAGCCGGAGCGCACGGCCGGCGCCGGAAGCGCGACCGGCAGCACCAGCACGCCGTAGACCATCGCCAGCACGGTGACCGCGGCCGCCGTCCGGCGCGACCGGAGGGCCGCCGCGGCCGCGATGAGGAGCAGCACGACGAGCCCCGTCCACGGGATCCCGACCTCGAGGACCGACAGCCAGCCGATCGGATCGGGCAGCGCGCGGTGGAAGGCGAGGAAGGCGGCGAGCACGAGGCTCGCGACCGCCACCGCGGCCGAGCGCACGGGGCGGCGGCGGGTGCGGGCGGACATCCGTCGATCATGACAGCAGGTCCCCGGAGGTCCATGGACGAGTCCTGTGCGCCCCGGCGGGCCGCTTGTCGCCGCGGAGAGCCGCGGAGTACCGTCGCACCATGCCCAACATCGCAGTCTCCCTGGCCGACACCGTCACCACCGCGGGTACCGCGACGATCTACGGCGAGCCCGTCACCGTCGACGGCGTCTCGCTCGTCCCCGTCGCCCTCCGCTGGTTCGGTTTCGGCGGAGGAAGCGGCTCCGAGGACGGCCAGGAGGGCGGCGGCGGAGGCGGCGGCGCCACGGTCATCCCGATCGGCGCGTACATCAAGGACGACCTCGGCCTGCGGTTCCAGCCGAACGTTATCTCGGTCCTCGCCGTCGGCATCCCCTTCGTGTGGGTGACCGGCAAGGCCCTCGCGCGCATCATCCGCGCCCTCAAGAAGTAGCCGGAGCGGCCCCGCGTCAGCTGGCGCGCTGCTGGCGCGCGTGGTACCACTTCTTCTTCGTCCGGCCGAAGCCGACGATCAGACGCTCGGCGTCGTCCGGCCGGCGGGGGTCGTAGATCACCGCGGCGGGCTCACCGGCCATCCACGCGTCCCCCCGCTTCAGCGGGTACTTCTGCGCGCGCTTCTCCACACCCTCGGCAGTCCGGTAGACGACCAGGAGCCTGCCCAGATCCCGTGCCGAATCGCGATCGCCGCGTGCCGGATCCGGCCCGACGACGCGCGCCGGCACCCGCGTGCCGTAGCTGAGCAGCTCGCGGCGGATCCGCGCACGGCGCTGCCAGAGCAGGGCCTGCAGCAGGACGATCAGCAGCACGGCCAGGACGACGACCACCGACCACGACATGACGTCTATGATTGCCGACGAACACGGGAGTCCGGTGCACCGGGCTGAGAGGAAGGCAGCAGCCTTCGACCGTCGAACCTGATCTGGGTCATGCCAGCGAAGGAACGTTTCGATCTCCTCTTACCAACCCGTGCCCTCCATTCGCTTCCACGAAAGGGCACGTCAGTGCAGAACACGAACGCGCAGAACACGTCAGTGCAGAACACGAACGCGCAGAACACGAACGCGCAGAACACGAACGCGCAGAACCTCACCTCCTCCGCCCCGGCCCGGCGCGATCTGCGCTGGCGGGTCGTCGACATCGTGGTGGCGAGCGTCGTCGCCGTCGCGAGCGGGATCGTCTTCTGGGCCTGGGGCCTGGCGACGAACGTCCTCGGCCTCGCCTTCGAGTTCCTGCCCGGGCTCGGCGGGCTCCTCGGCGGCGGCTGGCTCTTCGCCGGCGTCCTCGGCGGCCTGATCATCCGCAAGCCCGGAGCCGCGCTCTACACCGAGCTGGTCGCCGCGGCCGTGTCGGCTCTGATCGGCACCCAGTGGGGCTTCACCGTGCTGATCTCCGGACTCGTGCAGGGACTCGGCGCGGAGATCGTCCTGGCGCTCTTCCTCTACCGCAGCGGCCGTCCGCTCGTCGCGATGCTGGCCGGTGCCGGTGCCGGGCTGGCCCTCGCGATCAACGACCTGCTGTCGTACTACGCCGTCAACGACGCGCTCTTCAAGACCGTCTACGTCGTCTCCTCGATCGTCTCGGGCGCGCTCCTGGCCGGGCTGCTGTCCTGGTTCGCGGTGCGGGGGCTCGCGGCCTCGGGAGCGCTGGACCGCTTCGCCTCCGGGCGCGAGGGCCGGACGGTCGAGGGAGCCGGCGCGGGCGCTCGATGAGCGGCGCTTACGTCCGGGCGCGGGGCTGGAGCTGGCGGCACGCGGGACGCTCCCGCGACGCCCTCTCCGGCCTCGATCTCGCGCTGGAGCCGGGGGAGCGCGTGCTGCTCCTCGGCCCCTCCGGCGCGGGAAAGAGCACGCTGCTGCACGCCCTGGCCGGCGTCCTCGGCGGGGAGGAGGACGGCTCCGCGGCGGGCGAGCTCGAGATCGACGGAGCCGCGCCGCTCACCCGGCGCGGTGTCGCGGGACTCGTGCTGCAGGATCCGGACACTCAGGCGGTCCTGGCGCGGGTCGGCGACGACGTCGCGTTCGCCTGCGAGAACCTCGGCGTGCCGCGCGAGGAGATCCCCGCGCGGGTGCGGGAGGCACTCGGCGACGTCGGGCTCGACGTGCCATTGGACCACTCCACCTCGGCGCTCTCGGGCGGGCAGAAGCAGAGGCTCGCCCTGGCGGGTGTGCTCGCCATGCGTCCGCGGCTCCTGCTCCTCGACGAGCCCACCGCCAACCTCGATCCGGACGGTGTACGCGAGGTGCGGGCGGCGGTGGAGCGCACGGCTGCCCGCACGGGGGCGACGCTGATCGTCGTCGAGCACCGGGTCGACGTGTGGGTCGGCCTCGTCGACCGGGTCGTGGTGCTCGGGCGGGACGGCGCGGTCGTCGCCGACGGCGCTCCGGTCGAGGTCCTCGATCGAACGCACGACGTGCTCCGCGCCTCCGGCGTCTGGCTGCCCGGTGACACCCCCGCCCGGCGCGGGGCGAGCGTGCTGCCCTCGCCCGCCGCCCTGAGCGCGCACGACCTCGCCATCGGCCGGCCCGTCCTCGGGCGCCGCCGCTCGACCATCGTGGCCTCGGGGCTCGAGCTCGCCGTCGACTCCGCGCGGGCCACGGCCGTGCTGGGACCCAACGGCGCGGGGAAGTCGACCCTCGCGCTCACGCTGGCCGGTCTCCTGCCGCCGGTCGCGGGGCGGGTGACCGCCTCCGAGTCGCTCCGCGCCGGTGCGGGCCCGGAGCCGATCCGCTGGACCTCGGCTCAGCTCGCCGGACGGATCGCGATGGTGTTCCAGGAGCCGGAGCACCAGTTCCTCACCGCTCGCGTGCGCGCCGAGCTCGCGCTGGGCGCCCGCGACGAGACAGAGCGGCATCGGGCGGAGGAGCTCCTGGAGCGCCTCGGCCTCGCGCACCTCGCCGACGCCAATCCGTTCACCCTCTCCGGAGGCGAGAAGCGGCGCCTGGCCGTCGCGTCCGCCCTCACCCGGTCGCCGTCCGTACTCGTCCTCGACGAGCCGACGTTCGGGCAGGACCGCCTGACCTGGGAGGTGCTCGTCGACCTCCTCGCCGAGCAGCGCGACGCGGGCACGGCGGTGCTCGCCGTCACCCACGACGAGGCGCTGGTCGCCGCCCTCGCCGACTCGGTCGTCACCCTCGGCGCCCGCGAGGCTGTGTCGGGATGACGCTCCTCGACTCCGTTCCCGCGCGCAGCCGGATCGCCCGGGCCAACCCGGTCGCCAAGCTCCTCGCCAGCCTGGTCATCGCGTTCGCGCTCCTCCTCACGGTCGATGCGGTCTCCGCGGCGACGGCGCTGGCGCTCGAGCTGCTGGTTCTGCCCTTCGCGGGGCTCCGGGCGGGTGAGCTCGTGCGGCGGACGGCTCCCGTCTGGATCGCGGCTCCGCTCGCCGGCCTCTCGACTGTCCTCTACGGGCGTGACAGCGGCGCCGTCTACGCGGAGTTCCTCATCGTCTCGGTCACGGAGGGATCCGTCGCCCTCGGGCTGGCCATCGCGCTGCGCGTCCTGGCGATCGGACTGCCGAGCGTGGTCCTCATCGCCACCACCGACCCGACCGACCTGGCGGACGGCCTCGCGCAGATCCTGCGACTGCCCTCGCGCTTCGTGCTCGGCGCTCTCGCCGGCATGCGGCTCGTCGGTCTGCTCGTCGACGACTGGCGCACCCTGTCGATGGCCCGCCGGGCCCGCGGGGTCGCCGACGGCCGCGGGCCCGTCGAGGCGCTCCGCAGCCTCGCGGCCCGCACGTTCTCGCTGCTCGTGCTGGCCATCCGGCGGGGGAGCAGGCTCGCGACGGCGATGGAGGCGAAGGGCTTCGGCTCCGGCGTCCCGCGCACCTGGGCGCGGCAGTCGCGCCTCGGAGCCGGCGACCTCCTGCTGCTCGCGGGCGGAGTGCTGATCGCTGCCGTCGCCGTGACCGCCGCCGTCGTCACCGGCTCCTGGAGCTTCGTCCTGCATGGCTGAGCGGATCCTGCCGCTGACGGATCACACGGCGAGCGACCTCGCCCGCTCCGTGATCGCGCGGCGTCGTCGGACGGTGCTGCTGGACGGACCGAGCGGCTCCGGCAAATCGACGTTCGCGCGCGCGCTGGTCGAGCAGCTCCGTCTCGCGCTGGCGGCACCGTCGGTCGCGCTCGTGCGGATGGACGACCTCTACCCCGGCTGGACGGGCCTGGACCGGGCGTCGCGGGAGACGGCCGGGACGCTCGTCCGCCCCCACGGCCTCGGCCTCGCGGCGCACTGGCGGCCCTGGAACTGGGCCGCGGGGACGACGGCCGGGCGCCGCGCCGTCCGCGAGAAGCTTCTGGTGTTGGAGGGCTGCGGATCGGCCGGCGCCGCCGCGCGCCGCCACGCCGATCTGGTGGTCTGGCTCGAGGCCGACGACGAGGTGCGGCGCGTGCGCGCGCTCGAGCGCGACGGCGAGCTCTTCGCTCCGCACTGGGACGCCTGGGACCGCGACTTCCGCTCCTACTGCGCTCGGGAGCGGCCCCGGGAGAACGCCGACCTCGTGCTGGACACGGGCGGCGGGGGAGCGGTGCGCGGCTGAGGGGTCCCCTCCGAGCGCGGCGACGCGCGGATGCCGGTGAGAGGCTCGCCCTCGGCGGCGATCAGGCCCAGCCGAGCTCGTGCAGCCGGTCGTCGTCGATGCCGTAGAAGTGCGCGATCTCGTGGACGAGGGTGACATGGATCTCGTCGCGCAGCGCGTCCAGATCGTCGCACGCGGCGAGGTGCGGCTCGCGGAACAGCACGATGCGGTCGGGCATCTCGCCGAAGCCGTAGCGCTCACGCTCGGTGAGGGCGACGCCGTCGTAGTAGCCGAGCAGATCCAGGGTCCCGTCCTCGGGCCGGTCCTCCACGACGAACACGACGTTGTCGAGCCCGTCGACCATGTCGTCCGGGAGCGCGTCGAGCTCGGAGATCACCAGGGCTTCGAAGGCGTCCTCGTCCAGCTCGAGCATCCGGGACCTCTCTGCGTCGGCGATCGCTGCCGGTCGCCGGATGTGCGAAGAGGCCCGGAGTCGGAACTCCGGGCCTCTTCCGCTGCATGCACAGCCACTGGGGTGAGTAACGGGGCTCGAACCCGCGACCTCCTAGACCACAACCAGGCGCTCTGCCAACTGAGCTATACCCACCAGGAGCGTGTTCCGGCGGGGTGACCCGCCGAAGCAACTGTACGAGAGTACTACATCCGCGAGGCGAACTCGTCCACGACGGCGGCCGACACGGCCTGCACCTCGGCGGTGCTCGGCCCCGGCTGCTCCACGAACACGGCACGGCGGTAGTACTGCAGCTCTCGGATGCTCTCGAGGATGTCGGCGAGAGCGCGGTGTCCGCCGTGCTTCTTGGGCGCGTTGAAGTAGATGCGCGGGAACCAGCGCCGTGCCAGCTCCTTGATCGTGCTGACATCGACGTTGCGGTAGTGCAGGTGGCCGTCGAGGCGCGGCATGAACTTCGCGAGGAAGGCGCGGTCGGTGCCGATCGAGTTGCCGGCGAGGGGGGCCTGCTGCTCGGCCGGGACGTGCTTCAGCACGTACTCCAGCACCTCGTACTCGGCCTCCGCGACGCTGACGCCGGAGGGGATCTCGACCAGCAGGCCGGAGGTCTCGTGCATCGACCGGACGAAGTCGCCCATGTTCTCGAGCGCGGTCGCGTCGGGCCGGATGACGAGGGAGAGCCCCTCGTCGAGCGGGTTCAGCTCGAAGTCGGTGACGACGACGGCGATCTCGACGAGCTCGTCGACGGAGAGGTCGAGCCCCGTCATCTCGCAGTCGATCCAGACAAGACGGTCGGGGGCGCTACTCATGCGGGGCAGTCTATCGGCGGCCGCCGACACCCGGTCCGGCCGTCCCGCTCCTCCTACACTGGACCCTCGTGATCACGCTCGCCTGCTGCCTCCTGATCGTCAACGCCGTGTGGAACGCGATCGTCTGGCCGCCCTTCCTCCGCCGCGTCCGCAAGGACCCGCGGGCGCGCGACGCGGACGGCCGCGCGACGACCTTCCTCCGCGTGCACACGGTGCTCATCGGCGTGTCGCTCGCCCTCGCCGTGGTCTCCCTGGTCGTGGGAGTGCTGGGACTCGTCCGGGGCGCCTAGGCCCCGGCGGGCGCGGCCCCTGCGCTTCGGTATCGTGGTCGCAGTCCGCCCCCGTAGCTCAGCGGATAGAGCAGGAGCCTTCTAATCTCTTGGTCGCAGGTTCGATTCCTGCCGGGGGCACCATCGGATCGGGAGCGCGCCGGTCGCCGTCCCTAGTCTTGTCCCGGTGGCGTGCGGATCAGCGTCGACGCCTCGCGCCCGTCCTTCGACCGCGTCGCGGCCTCTCCTCGGGCGGCGCTGCGCTCCTCCGAGGAGTGACGCCCGGCACCCACGGGGTTTTCCTCCGCTCCGGTGACCCTCGGACGAGGACTCGCGGTCGCTCCACCAGTAACACACCGGCAAATCGGAGGCAACACCGGCGTGTTTCCCACCCGAAGTCGTTTGAGTGTCATTCAGGCACCTAGTCTTGGGGTGTCCGGAATTACAACGACGTAACGAACGGAGGTACGACCATGCTGCTCCTCGCCATCCTCGGTGGAATCGCCGTCGCGTGGACGATCGTCGCGGCGCCCCTCGCCGTACTGGTCGGCCGAGTCGCCCGTGCACGTGATGCACACAGCTAGTCAGTACACGCACCGCCCGCACCACGGAGAAGGCCCCGATCGCACTCGCGATCGGGGCCTTCTTCTCGTGGTCGGGAGCACTCAGACCGAGCTGCGGTCCTGGCCTCGGTCGTCGTCCGAGGCGGACCGCTCGAACCGGGCCTCGTCCGCCCGGACGACCGCCTCGTCGTCGGCCGGCACGTCGTCGCGGTCTCCGTCGGCCGGAGCCGACGGCGTCGCGTCGTGCTCCGCGTCCGGCTGCGGCTCGGCGGCAGGAGCCGAGCGCTGCGGGTCGACGGGCGGCAGCTCCTCCACGGGACGCTCGCGCGACGGCACCTCCAGGCGGTCGACGTCGGCGAGCAGGCGGCGGGTCTCCTCCTGCGAGGCGTCCCCGGCCGACGCGGGGAGGACGATCGTGGGCGTCTGCGGGGCTGCAGAGCCGGAGGCGGAGCCCGCGCCGACGACGACCGGTGCGACGGCGGTCGGTGCGGCGGCCGGGGGAGCGGTGCGCTGGGGAGCGGCCTCGGCGGTGCTCGCGGCCCGATCGGACGACGGAGCGGACTCGGCGGAGCGGTCTCGACCCGTCTCCGAGAAGCGCCAGCGCTCGAGGTCGGCGAGGAAGGCCTTCCGGGCGCGCCCGGGCTTGTCCCGCCACTGCACGAGGCGGTCGCGGAACTCGCCCACGCTCGCCTGCGTCTGGTAGCCGCCGGTGCTCGACGTGTGCTTCAGCTCGGCGAGCTCGTGAGCGGCCCAGTTGGCCGCGACTCCGGAGCCCTTGACGGGCAGGAGGCGCAGGTGCGTCTCGGCCTGCGCGGACGCGCGGTCGCTGAGGACGCGCTCCGGGCTGCTGAGGACGTTCCAGGCCGAGGCGTCGACCGCGGCGTCGACGAGCGTCGCGATGACCGCGTTCTTCCGCTCGTGATCCTGCTGACGGATGAGGCGCGCGATGGAGGCCCGGAAGACGGAGCCGATCACGATCGCTCCGACCACCACGGCCAGCAGGACCACAGCGGCCGTGAAGACCGCCTGGTGCCCGTCGCTCGTGCGGATCCAGGACATGAACTCGTTCCACCACTGCATGGGGCGAACGCTATCCGGGGCGGTCGCCGCCGCCCGTTCGGCACGCCGCCGACCGGGCGGATCGGCGCGTCAGGCGACGCGGAAGACCTCGATCGCGTCGTCGACGCTCCAGAACTCGCCGAGCTCGGCGCCGGCGGGCATGCCCGCCCGCAGCAGCCGGGCGCGGTACCGCTCGCCGAGCGGATCCTCGACCAGCTCGATGTGGCCGACGACGGCACCCGAGCCGGTGCTCACGCGCCACAGCCGGGCGTTGACCCGGGTGAGCGTCGGCGGGGTGCGGGTGGCGTGCAGCGTGGACAGGGACATCGGTTCCTCCTGCTCGAGTCTCGGAGCACCCACCGGCCGAGTGCTGTCGCAGACTACGGCCGACCACCGACATCCCCGCCGGGGCGTCAGCGCAGGGTCGTCCCGTGCACCGCGAACTCCTCGATCGCGTCGATCTCCTCCTGCGAGAGGGGGCCGGCGTCCAGCGCGGCGACGTTCTGCTCGAGCTGCGCGACGCTCGACGCGCCGATGATGGCGCTCGTGACGGTGGGCACCCGGAGCACCCAGCTCAGGGCGAGCTGGGCCAGCGACTGGCCGCGCTGCTGCGCGATCGCGTTCAGGCCGCGGGCGCGTGTCAGGTACGCCTCGTCGATCCGGTCGGAGGAGAGGAAGCGCGACGTCGCCGCGCGGGACCCCTCCGGCACGGTGCCGTCGAGGTAGCGGTCCGTCAGGAGCCCCTGCGCCAGCGGCGAGAAGACGATGCAGCCGGTGCCGAGCTCGTCGAGCACGGGGAAGAGGCCGTCCTCGGGTCCGCGGTCGAAGAGCGAGTAGCGGGGCTGGTGCAGGAGGAGCGGCACTCCGCTGCCCGCCAGTGCCGCCTGCGCGGCCCGGGTCTGCTCGGGCGAGTAGTTCGAGATGCCGGCGTAGAGCGCCTTGCCCGACTCCACCGCCGAGACGAGAGCGCCCATGGTCTCCTCGATCGGAGTCTCCGGGTCCGGCCGGTGCGAGTAGAAGACGTCCACGTAGTCGACGCCGATCCGCTGCAGGCTCTGATCGAGCGAGGAGAGCAGGTACTTGCGCGAGCCGCCGTCCCCGTACGGGCCGGGCCACATGTCGTATCCGGCCTTGGACGAGATGACGATCTCGTCTCGGTACGGGCGGAGGTCCTCCGCGAGGATGCGGCCGAAGGCCGTCTCGGCGGCGCCGTAGGGCGGTCCGTAGTTGTTCGCGAGGTCGAAGTGGGTGACGCCCAGGTCGAACGCGCGGCGGAGGATCGCGCGCTGCGTGTCGAGGGAGCGGTCGGATCCGAAGTTGTGCCAGAGGCCCAGCGACAGGGCGGGCAGCAGCAGGCCGCTCCGTCCGGTGCGTCGGTAGTCCATGCGGTCGTAGCGGGCGGGGGCGGCGTCGTAGCTCACGCCGCGACTCTATTGCAGGGGGCGGATCCGCGGAATGCAGGGGGCGGTGAGCGTGTTGGACCGACTGACGCCTCCGGCACCCCGGACGCGTCGACGCGACAGGAAGTGAGTCACACGCAATGCGCACATTCGTACTCGCCGGAGGATGCTTCTGGTGTCTGGACGCCGTCTACCGCGTCCTCGACGGCGTGACCGACGTCGTCTCCGGCTACACCGGCGGCCGCACGACCGAGCCCGACTACGAGGACGTCTGCTCCGGGCGCACCGGCCACGCCGAGGCCGTCGCCGTCACCTTCGACCCCGAGGTCATCCCCGAGCAGGTCGTCCTCGACGTCTTCTTCACCCTGCACGACCCGCGACAGCTGAACCGCCAGGGCAACGACGTCGGCACGCAGTACCGCTCGGCGATGTTCTACTCCTCCGACGAGGAGAAGGAGCTGTTCGAGACCGCGCGCGACCGTGCGTCCGAGTGGTGGGACGGCCCGATCGTCACCGAGATCTCGCCGCTGGGCGTCTACTACCCCGCCGAGGACTACCACCAGGACTTCTTCGCGAAGAACCCGGGCCAGGGCTACTGCATGGCGGTCGCACTGCCCAAGGTGAACAAGATCCGCAAGTCCTACTCGAGGTACATCATCGCATCGTAACGCTCCTCCACAGGGGACGATCCGCTCGTCCTCTCCCCAGAAGGGCCCGCCTCCACCTCGGAGGCGGGCCCTTCGTCGCGACACTGGCCCTGCGGCGCCCGAGTGGTACCAGCCCCCTCCGCCCGGGCGCCGTGCCCGTCGCAGCCGTGGCGGGGCAGGAGTAGAGAGGACACGACCATGACCGACACCCTGACCGTCATCGGGACCATCGGCACCGAGCCCCGGAGCATCGACACCTCCAGCGGCACCGCGATGACCAGCTTCCGGCTCGCCTCGACGCAGCGGCGCTACGACCGCTCGGAGCAGCGCTGGGTCGACGTCTCGACCAACTGGTACACCGTCACCGCGTTCAACGGCCTGGCCGGCAACGCGCTGTCCTCCCTGTCGCGCGGCGACCGGATCCTGGTCACCGGGCGGCTCGGGGTGAGGGCCTGGGAGGCGGGAGGCAAGGCCGGTACCGATGTGGTCCTCACGGCCGAGGGCATCGGGCACGACCTCGCCTGGGGGACCAGCAGCTTCACGAAGACCGTCGGGCGCGCCTCTGCTCCCGCCCCCGCCGCCGAGCCCGCGTGGAGCGAGGAGGCGCCGCGCGAGGGCGCCGCGGCGGGGGACTGGGGCGCGTCGGGCCAAGACCGCGGTGATGCCGTGCCCGAGCCGCCGGTGGCGGCGGGCGTCGGCGGAGGCGCTCCCGGTCTCTCGGTAGGATCCGGGGAGACCCCGTTCTGATCCGGGGGACCGGAGCGAGAGCCGTCCCGGTCGGGAGGAGCCGGGCGTGACACGGAACCGAGCGGCCCGCATCGCGCTCGTGCTCGGCGGTCTCGCCGTCTGCCTCTCCGGTTGCACGTCGCCGTCGGCGCCGGACCCCGTGGTGTCCTCCTCCGCGGCCGAGGCGCCGGCACCGGCGGAGTCCGCCGCACCCGTCGCCTTCGTGCCGGGCGGGACGACGGAGCAGAACCTCCCCGTGTTCGAGCAGACCCTTCGCGCGGCGGCCGAGCCCGATCCGGAGGTGAGCGGCTCCAGCGTGGTCGACGCGCTCGTCGCGGCGGGGTTCTCCCGCGAGTCGATGCAGCTGACAGCGGACGAGACCTCGGTCGGACTCGACGCGGACTCGGTGCAGGTCTCCGTCAAGCTCGGGGAGTCGTGCCTCATCGGCCAGTACGGCCCGAAGAGCGGCGGGGTGCGGGCGGTGATCGCGGCACCGATCGCGACCGGCGCCTGCCTGGTCGGCCGGACCGTACCGATCCAGCGCTGACGCGCTCGCCTCGACCGGGGTCCGCTCTGCCATGCGCCCCGGTCGGGGTCGGAAGGGACGAAAGGATCCTCGACAAGGCCCCTCGCCCGTCGAGTCCGAGAGCGCCCGGTGTTCGCCCGACGCTCCTGCAGGACCACTCCGACCGGTGCGGATCCGAGCGTGAGCACAGCCTCGTGCGAGCGGACCGGTCGACGATCCCGGTGGTCGGCGGCGCCCTCCCCTCCCCGGGACGCCGCTCCGCACGGTTAGGCTGCCCTGACCGACACGTGGGCCCCAGCGCGGGCACCGCGACGGACGTGCCGACAGGAGTGCTCGGCACGAGGACCACGACGAGGGGGAACTCGCCATGACCACATCCCGACCGCAGACGACGACGCGAGCGAGGTGGAGGCGCGCCGCCATCGCGGTCGCGAGCACGGCAGCCGTCGTTCTCGGAGTGACGACAGGAGCCGGAGCGGCTGCCGCAGCGGAGACGCGTTTGCAGACGAAGCCCTACCCCTACAGCTGGTCGACCACCGAGACGTTCTCGGCCGCTCAGACCGCTCCCGTGGCGGGAGATGTCACCGGGCTCGACGTCACGCTGTCCGACTCCGCCCGGCCGACGGGGAGGTACCCGGCGTTCACGACGTACAACTGGGTGATCGGCGACTACGCCCTCACAGGGTCGGTGGAACTCGACCCCGGGGATCGCACCTTCCTCATCGACCTGAAGCGGCCCCTCTCCTCGTTCGGCGGTGGGACTGTCGCCCTCCAGATCACGGCGCAGAAGCCGCCGCTGGAGGAGAAAGAGACTCCGATCGGCCAGCCGGTCGACAGCGGCTTTGAGCTGACCACGTCGGCCACCCTCTCCGTCGCCGGAGCCTCCGGCGCCGGCGGTGTCGGCGGGGTCGACCTCAGCAGCAGCGCACAGACGCTCCAGCGGAGCGCCGCGTACTTCGCGTACGAGAAGGTCGACATGGCTCTGGACGTCAAGGGTGGCGACACCGTCGTCCTCGAGTCCAACCGGGACGACTTCTACGACCTCCAGGGGCTCGCCGCCTATGTCGGTCCCAGCAGGACCGAGCGGATCCCCGCCCAGGTGAGTACGAACAGCAGACGGTCCGCGGTCACCGTGACGATCCCCTCGAGCGCCTACGACGCCTACAAGGACCGCGCCAGCAGCCTGGTCCAGGTCACCGGCGTCAGCAACGGCAGGGTGGACCAGCCCCGCGGAGCGACCATCACGTCGGACGCCGCGGTCCGCGTGACGGGAAGCGGAGCCACCACCCCGCCGGTCACGCCGACCCCGACGGCCACCGCTACCACCCCGCCGGTCACGCCGAGCCCGACCACTCCTCCGGTCACGCCCGTGCCGACCAGTACGCCGACGGCCCCGCCTGCCGGCTCGCCGGTCGTCTCGCGCATCTCGGGCACCGACCGTCAGGGCACCGCGGTCGAGGTGTCCAAGCGCACCTTCCCGGCGAACGTCCCCGTCGTCTACGTCGCCACCGGGCAGAACTTCCCGGACGCGCTCAGCGCCGGACCCGCCGCGGCCAAGGCGCGCGGGCCGCTGCTCCTGGTCGACCGCGACTCGATGAGCCAGGTCGTCCGCACCGAGCTGACGCGTCTCAAGCCCGCGAAGATCGTCGTCGTGGGCTCCGAGCTCAGCGTCGGCAGCCAGGTCTACAGCGACCTGGCCGCGTATGCGCCGAAGGGGAAGACCACACGCATCGGCGGAGTCGACCGCTACGACACCTCGAAGCTGATCCTCCAGGACGCCTTCAGGGGCGGCTCCTCGATGGCCTGGCTGGCCACGGGCGAGAAGTTCCCCGACGCCCTGAGCGCCAGCGCCGCAGCCGGCGCGAATCGCGCTCCGGTGGTGCTGACCAACGGAACCGGCTCCACGGTGGACCCCCTCACCCAGCAGATCATCAGCGGCCTCGAGGTCAGTAGCTTGACGATCGCGGGCTCGACGCTCTCGGTCAGCGCCGGCATCGAGCGCTCGATCACGGGCCCGGTGATCACCCGCATCGGCGGGACCGACCGGTACGACACCTCGGAGAAGCTGAACGAGGCGGCCTTCACCTCGGCGAATACCGTCTACCTCGCGACCGGTGAGAAGTTCCCCGACGCCCTGGCCGGAGCCACGGCGGCGGGCTACACCGGGAGCCCGCTCTTCGCGGTCCAGCCCACCTGCGTGCCCCGGGCGGTCCTCGCCGACATCACCGCGTCCAAGGCGACGCAGGTGATCCTGCTCGGCAGCACGGACACGCTGTCCGAGGCGGTGGAGCGCCTGACGCCCTGCAGCTGATCCGCACCGTCGTCCGCTGACGCGATCCGCCCTCCCCACCGGCCCGGCCGGAGCGGAGGGCGGTCCGCGTTCAGGCGCTCCCTCCGACGCGGACCGGCGAGTTCCCGTTATCCTCGACTGGTGCGGACGGTCCCGCGGCCTGCGCTCCGCGTCGGCCGGGGCCCGGCGTCCCGCCCCGGTCCGAGCCTCCGTCAGCGCCTCCGCGCGGAGCAGGGGACCGGCGGGCGACCCGACTCCGCGCAGACCGACGGACTTGAGGACTGGGCATGGCTGAATACATCTACTCGATGGTGCGCGCGCGGAAGGCGGTCGGCGACAAGCTGATCCTGGACGACGTCACCATGTCGTTCCTGCCGGGAGCGAAGATCGGCGTGGTCGGGCCCAACGGCGCCGGCAAGTCGACGATCCTGAAGATCATGGCGGGGCTGGACACGCCGAGCAACGGCGAGGCGCGGCTCAGCCCGGGCTACACCGTCGGCATCCTGATGCAGGAGCCCGAGCTCGACGAGACCAAGACGGTGCTCGAGAACGTCCAGGAGGGCGTGGGCGAGATCAAGGGCAAGATCGACCGCTTCAACGAGATCTCCCTCGCGATGGCCGACCCGGACGCCGACTTCGACAGCCTCCTCGCCGAGATGGGGACCCTGCAGGAGGCGATCGACGCCGCCGACGCCTGGGACCTGGACTCGCAGCTGGAGCAGGCGATGGACGCGCTGCGCACCCCGCCGGGGGACTCCCTCGTCACCAACCTCTCGGGTGGCGAGAAGCGCCGCGTGGCGCTCACCAAGCTCCTCCTGCAGAAGCCCGACCTGCTGCTGCTCGACGAGCCCACCAACCACCTCGACGCCGAGAGCGTGCTCTGGCTCGAGCAGTTCCTCTCGAAGTACCCCGGCGCCGTGCTCGCCGTCACCCACGACCGGTACTTCCTCGACAACGTCGCGGAGTGGATCGCCGAGGTCGATCGCGGACACCTCTACCCCTACGAGGGCAACTACTCGACGTACCTCGAGAAGAAGAGCGCCCGCCTGGAGGTCCAGGGCAAGAAGGACGCCAAGCTCGCCAAGCGGCTCACCACCGAGCTCGACTGGGTGCGCAGCAACGCCAAGGGCCGTCAGGCCAAGTCGAAGGCGCGCCTGGCGCGCTACGAGGAGATGGCGGCCGAGGCCGAGAAGACGCGCGTGCTCGACTTCGAGGAGATCGTCATCCCGGTGGGCCCCCGTCTGGGCTCCCAGGTCATCGACGCGAAGAAGCTGCACAAGCAGTTCGGCGAGCGCGTCCTCATCGACGACCTCAGCTTCACGCTGCCCCGCAACGGCATCGTCGGCGTCATCGGCCCGAACGGCGTCGGCAAGACCACGCTCTTCAAGACGATCGTGGGCTTCGAGCCGCTCGACTCGGGCGACCTGAAGATCGGCGAGACGGTCGACATCTCCTACGTCGACCAGAGCCGCGGCGGCATCGACCCGCAGAAGAACCTGTGGGAGGTCGTCTCCGACGGGCACGACTACATCACCGTCGGGAAGACCGAGATCCCCTCCCGCGCCTACGTCTCGCAGTTCGGCTTCAAGGGCCCGGACCAGCAGAAGAAGGCCGGCGTCCTCTCCGGCGGCGAGCGGAACCGCCTCAACCTCGCGCTGACGCTCAAGCAGGGCGGCAACCTGCTCCTGCTCGACGAGCCCACCAACGACCTCGACGTCGAGACCCTGGGCAGCCTCGAGAACGCGCTCCTCGAGTTCCCGGGCTGCGCCGTGGTCATCACTCACGACCGGTGGTTCCTCGACCGGATCGCGACCCACATCCTCGCCTACGAGGGCACCGAGGAGGACCCGGCCAACTGGTACTGGTTCGAGGGCAACTTCGAGGCGTACGAGGAGAACAAGATCGAGCGCCTCGGCCCGGACGCGGCGAAGCCGCACCGCTCCGCGTACCGCAAGCTCACCCGCGACTGATGCGCCTGCACGTCGCCATCCCGCTGCGCTGGTCGGACTTCGACGCCTACGCGCACGTGAACAACGCCGAGATGCTGCGCCTGCTCGAGGAGGCGCGCATCCAGGCGTTCTGGAAGCCGGACTCGCCGCAGCCCGGCGGGATGGCGACGGCGGTGCTCGACGCACGGCCGGGCGCCGAGTCGATCAGCCTCATCGCCCGGCAGGAGATCGAGTACCTCGCGCCGATCCCGTACATGCGCGCGCCGATCGACGTGGAGCTGTGGATCGGGCGGATCGGCGGGGCGAGCCTCGAGGTCTGCTACGAGCTCTACTCGCCCGCCGGCGTCGTCCCGCGGGTGCTCTTCACGAAGGCGGCCACCACTCTGGTGCTGGTCACGGCCGCGACGGGCAGGCCCCAGCGCATCCCGGAGGAGCTCCGCGAGGCGTGGGGCCCCTATGTTGAGGAGCCCATCACCTTCTCGAAGCGGGGCTGAGCTCAGCCCAGGGGGACGCGGACCATGCCCTCCTGGGCGACGCTCGCCACGAGCACGCCCTCCTGCGTGTAGATGCGCCCGAGCGAGAGCCCGCGTCCGCCGGACGCGCTCGGAGCCTCCTGCACGTAGAGGAGCCACTGGTCCACGCGCGCGGGGCGGTGCCACCACATCGCGTGGTCGAGGCTCGCGATCCGCAGGCCCGGCGACGTCCACGCCGCACCGTGCCGGCGGAGCGTGGATTCGAGGATCGTGTAGTCGCTCGCGTAGGCGAGGGCGGCGCGGTGCAGCATCGGATCGTCCGGCAGCGGTCCGAGCGAGCGCATCCACACGCTCTGGTGCGCGACCCGCTCGGGGTCGGCCCGGAGGTACACCGGCTGCTCGACGTGCCGCACGTCGAAGGGGCGCTGCGTGGCCCAGAAGCTGCCGACCGGGTGGTCGACCCCCGCGAGGATCTCAGCGGTGCTCGGCAGCGACTCCGGGTCGGGGATCCCCTCCGGCATCGGCGCCTGGTGATCGAGGCCCTCGTCCTCGGTCTGGAACGAGGCGATCATCGAGAGGATGGGGCGTCCGTTCTGGTAGGCCTGCGTCCGACGGGTGCAGAAGGAGCGGCCGTCGTGGATCCGGTCGACCGAGAACGTGATCGGCAGGGAGACGTCCCCGGGGCGGAGGAAGTACCCGTGCATCGAGTGCACGGAGCGCCCCTCGACGGTGCGACCGGCCGCGATGAGCGACTGCGCGAGGACCTGGCCGCCGAAGACCCGCCCCTCGGGCATCCACTGCGAGGGACCCGTCGAGATGTCCTCGCTGGTGCGGGCGCCGGTGTCCGTCAGGTCGAGCGCGGTGAGGAACGAGGACAGGGGATCGGGCACGGTACCTCCGGGGTGTCGGGCGGTGGGGCGAGCGGCCTCGGGTAAGTTTATCGACGCGATGAGTTCGTCCTTCTCCCTGGCGGATCCGCCCAGCCTGTCGGATTTGCGCGTCTTCCTCGGCCGTTCGGCCCGGGTCGAGGACGGTGCGGTCCGGCTCCTCGCCGACGACCACGTGCTGGCCGCCTACACCGCGATCCTCCAGCCCCGCGGTCTGCTCGACCGCTCCGCGACCGTGCTGGGCCTGCGCGTCTTCGCGCTCGACGAGCCCGCCGGTTTCGACCGGGTCGTGCCGATCCGTGCGCTGTCGGACCGCCTCGCCCGCCTGCAGTGGGAGCCGGGCGGAGCGGACGGCAAGCCGGTCGTGCTGCCCGACGGCGACGACGCGACGGCGGGACCCTGGGCGGGCGTCTCCCCGCCCCGCGGCGGCTGGACCCGGCGCGAGCCCGTGGACCCGGGCTTCCTGGAGCGCGTCGCGCGCGAGGGGATCGACGAGATCGCGGCGGCCGTCGGCTCCGAGACGGGCGAGCAGATCGTCGGCCGCGTGCGGTCGAGCGTCTGGGGCCGCCCGCTCGACGGCCTCGAGGACGTCCCGGCGGGAGCGGCGTTCGCCCTCTTCGCGCTCGGGTTCCTCGGCGCCGACGACCCGGTCGCCCTGCTCGAGAGCGGCGCCTGGCGCCGCCTCACCTCACGGCGCGGACACGTGCTGGTCCGCACCCCGGGCTGAGCGGCTACTCCTCGAAGGTGTTCACCATCGCGTGGGCGGCGCGCTCCAGGTAGTCCCAGAGCAGGGCGTCGTCGGCCGGAGCGAGCTCGAGATCGTCGACGGCCGTCCGCATGTGCTGGAGCCAGTGGTCGCGGGCCTCGGGGTTGATCCGGAACGGCTGGTGCCGCATCCGCAGGCGCGGGTGGCCGCGCTCCTCGCTGTAGGTGCCCGGGCCGCCCCAGTACTGCTCGAGGAAGCCGGTCAGCCGCTGGATCGCGCCCTCGAGGTCGTGCTCGGGGTACATCGGCCAGAGGACCTCGTCCTCGCGGACGCCCTCGTAGAAGCGGCGGACCAGGCGCTCGAACGTCGGCCGGCCGCCGATGTGCTCCCAGAAGCTGCGCAGCGGAGGCGTGCCGCCGATCTGCAGGCCGCTCACGAGCGCGCTCCCGTCGGGCCGGAGGTGCCGCCGCCGTCCTGGGGCGGCGTCCCGCTCCCGCGCCGCAGCGCGCGGGGGAGTCGCACGGGCTTGCCGTGCTCGGTGCTGATCGTGGGGGAGGGCGTGGTCCGCGGCGGCTTGGCGCCTCCGACGCTCGTCGCCCCCTCGAAGCCCTCGAGGACGACGGTGGCCAGCGAGGGGAGCTTCACGTCGAGCGCGTCGAGTGACTTCTTCAGGCGCAGGCGCAGCTCGCGGGCGACGTCGTCCTTGGCGGTGGTGCGGGTCTTGACCACGACCCGGATGACCAGGGCGTCGTCGGCGATGGACTCCAGGCCCCAGAGCTCGGGCTTGTCGATGATCCGGGCCCGCCAGCGACTGCTCGCCGCCAGCTCGTTCGCTGTCGCGAGGACCGTGGACTGCACCTGCTCGAGGTCCGTCTCGTAGGGCACGGCCAGGTCGACGATGACGCGCGACCAGCCCTGCGACATGTTCCCGACCCGGACGATCTCGCCGTTGCGGACGAACCAGAGGGTGCCGTTGACGTCGCGGATCTGCGTCACCCGGACGCCGACCGACTCGACCACGCCCGTCGCCTGCCCGGTGTCGACGACGTCGCCGACCCCGAGCTGGTCCTCCGCGACCATGAACAGCCCGTTGAGGACGTCCTTGACGATGTTCTGCGCGCCGAAGCCGAGGCCCGCGCCGAGGGCGGCCGTCAGCAGGGCGAAGGAGCCGATGAGGTCCTTGTCGATCGTCGTCACGATCATGACCAGGGCGATGACGACGATCAGGATCGAGCTCAGGTTGTTGAGGATCGACCCGAGCGTGCGCGTGCGCTGCACCACCCGCACGGCCGCGAGCGGCGACGCGGCGATCGACTGGGTGTCCTCGACGCGCTGGCGGCGCTTCACTCCCGACACGATCTGGTCGACGACGCGGCCGATCACGAAGTGGGCGATGACGCGCACCAGCAGCGCGCCCAGCACGATCCCGAGGATCGCGACCACCTTCCAGAAGGGCTCGGACTCGAAGAAGGAGACGGTGGCGGCGACAGGGTCCGGGGTGGAGGTCTGAAGAAGCAGCATGACCGCTCCAGGCTACGGGACGCCTCCCTCCGAGACGGGTGCACGAGCCCCGAGCGCGTATAGATTCGAGGCGGGTCCGCTCGGACCCGGACACCGCCCTGGGAAGGACGCCCGATGCTCCACTCCACCCGGACTCCCGCCGAGAAGCGCCGCCTCTTCCGCGAGCGCCTCGCCTCGGGCGAGCTGCTGCAGCTGCCCGGCGCGTTCACTCCGCTCTCCGCGCGCCTCATCGAGGCGAAGGGCTTCGACGGGATCTACGTCTCGGGCGCCGTGCTCTCGGCCGAGCTGGGGCTGCCGGACATCGGGCTCACCACGCTCAGCGAGGTGGCCGGCCGCTCGCAGCAGATCGCGCGCCTGACCGACCTGCCGGTCCTCGTCGACGCGGACACCGGCTTCGGCGAGCCGCTGAACGTCGCGCGCACGGTGCAGATGCTCGAGGACGCCGGAGTCGCGGGGCTGCACATCGAGGACCAGGTGAACCCCAAGCGCTGCGGGCACCTCGACGGCAAGGCGGTCGTCGACGAGGCGACCTCGGTGCGGAGGATCGCGGCGGCCGTCGACGCGCGCCGCGACTCCGATCTGGTGATCATGGCCCGCACCGACATCCGCGCCCTCGACGGCCTGCCGGCCGCGATCGACCGCGCCAAGCGCCTCGTCGACGCCGGAGCCGACGCGGTGTTCCCCGAGGCGATGCGCGACCTGTCCGAGTTCGAGGCCGTGCGCGCCGCGATCGACGTGCCGATCCTCGCCAACATGACCGAGTTCGGCAAGAGCGAGCTGTTCACCGCGCAGCAGCTCGCCGACGTCGGCGTGAACGTCGTGATCCACCCGGTCTCGCTGCTCCGGATCGCGATGGGCGCCGCGATGCGGGCACTCGACGCCCTCAAGGCGGAGGGCTCGCTCCGCTCGGAGGTCGCAGGCATGCAGACGCGCGCCGAGCTCTACGAGCTCCTCGACTACGCCTCGTACAGCCGCTTCGACGACGGCGTCTTCGACTTCTCGCTCGCCGACCACTACGGCGCCTGAGCGCGCCGACCCGCACGAACCGGCGGCGCTCCCCGGCGCCGCCGCCCGCCTCTCGCGAAGGAGCGAAGGATGAGCACGACCGATCAGGACATCCGCAAGGGACTCGTGGGGGTCGTCGTCGACACGACGGCCGTCTCGAAGGTCGACCCGGCGTCGAACTCGCTGCTCTACCGCGGCTACCCCGTGCAGGAGCTCGCGGCGGGGACCTCGTTCGAGGACGTGGCCTGGCTGCTCTGGCACGGCGAGCTCCCCACTGCGGAGGAGGCGGCCGGGCTGGCCGCCGTGGAGCGGGCCCACCGCGCCCTGGCCCCCGAGGTGCGCACCGTGATCGACCTGCTGCCGCTGTCGGCGCACCCGATGGACGTGGTGCGAACGGCGGTGAGCGTCCTGGGCGCGCTGGAGGAGGATCCGGACGCCGACGCTCCCGAGGCCGTGCTGGAGCGCTCCGTGCGGCTCTGGGCGGCACTGCCGGCGATCGTCGCCTACGCTCAGCGCCGCCTGCGCGGCCTCGAGCCGATCGATCCGCGCGACGACCTCGACTACTCCGAGAACTTCCTCTGGACGACCTTCGGCGAGGTGCCGGAGCCGGTCGTCGTCGACGCGTTCCGCGTCTCGCTGGTGCTCTACGCCGAGCACTCCTTCAACGCCTCGACCTTCACGGCCCGCGTCGTGACGTCGACGCTGTCGGACGTCCACTCCGCCGTGACCGCCGCCGTGGGAGCGCTCAAGGGACCGCTCCACGGCGGGGCGAACGAGGCCGTGCTGCACGTGCTCGACGAGGTCGGCACCGGACCGGAGGCGGACCGGCGGTCCCGCGAGTGGCTCGCCGAGGCTCTCGGACAGCGCCGGAAGGTCATGGGGTTCGGCCACCGGGTCTACAAGTCGGGCGACTCGCGGGTGCCGACCATGGACGCCGCTCTCCGGCGGCTCGCCGAGCACGAGGGGGCCGGCGAGATGATGGAGCTGTACGACGCTCTGGCCGCGGCGATGGCCGAGCGGACGGGCATCCTGCCGAACCTCGACTACCCGTCCGGCCCCGCCTACCGGCTGATGGGCTTCGACACCGGGATCTTCACTCCGCTGTTCGTCGCCGCGCGGGTGGTGGGCTGGACGGCCCACGTGATCGAGCAGCGGGGCTCGAACGCGCTCATCCGGCCGCTGTCCGCCTATGACGGGCCGGAGCGCCGCTCGGTCCCGCAGCGCTAGGCGCCGGGAGCGGGGAGAGCCGCCCGGTCCCGCAGCGCCGAGCGCCGGGGGACCGGGCGGCTCACTGTCAGCCCCGGGTGTCGCGCTCCTGGGCGCGGAGCGCACGCTCCACGCCGGCCAGGTTCTCGATCACGAGTCGGCGCAGCGCCGGGACCTCCGGGTTCGCGTCGAGCCAGGCGCGGGTGGCGTCGACGATCTCCTGCGAGGGCGTGGCGGCCGGGTAGAAGCCGACGACCAGGTACTCGGCGATCTTGTAGCTCTTCGACTCCCAGAGGGTGCGGAGGGCGTCGAAGTAGACCGGGACCATCGCGTCGAGCAGGCGCGGGTCGGCGGCGCGCTGGAAGCCCAGGCCCGTCGAGCGGACGATCGTGTTCGGTGCCGAGTCGTCGGCCGTGACGGAATCCCACGCCGCGCGCTTCGCCTCCGCGGTCGGCAGCGCGGCACGGGCGTGCGCGGCCGACTGCTGGCCGGTCGCCGTGTTGTCCGAGGCGAGCGCCGCGTCGATGTCGTCCGCACCGGCCCGCCCGCCGGCGACGAGAGCGATCAGCAGCTCCCAGCCGAGGTCGGTGTCGATGTCGAGGCCGTCGAGAGCGGTGGAGCCGTCGAGCAGCGCCTGCACGGCCTCGAGGTGCGCCGGGGTGGACGCGATCGCGGCGAAGAACTTCACGAACTGGAACTGCGCGTCGCTGCCCGGCTCGGCGCTCTGCGCGAGCGTCCACAGCTGATCGCCCGCCTCCTCGAGGACCTCGGCCCGGTACTCCGGAGCGACGTACTGGGTGGCGGTGGCGACGAGCTGGTTGAGCACCGTCCGCAGGGTCGTGGACTCGGTCTCGGTCGCGACGTTGCCCAGGACGAGGCGGACGAAGTCGCGCGGCGCCGACTCGGCGTCGCGGGTCGAGTCCCAGACCGAGCCCCAGACCAGCGAGCGGGCCAGGGGGCTGTCGATGCTCGCGAGGTGCTCGACGGCCACGGCGAGCGAGGCGTCGTCGAGGCGGACCTTCGCGTAGGCGAGGTCGTCGTCGTTGAGCAGCACGAGCGCCGGACGGGTGCGGCCGATCAGCTCGGGCACCTCGGTGCGCTCCCCGTCGACGTCCAGCTCGAGGCGGTCGACGCGGACGAGGCGCTCGCCCTCGAAGTCGTACAGGCCGATCGCCAGGCGGTGCGGGCGGATCGTCGGGTACTCCTCGACCGCGGTCTGCAGGATCGCGAAGGACGCGATCGCTCCGCTCTCGTCGACCGCGATCTCGGGGCGGAGCGTGTTCACGCCGGCCGTCTCGAGCCACTGCGCCGACCACTCGGTGAGGTCGCGCCCGCTGGTGGCCTCCAGCTCGACCAGCAGGTCGCGCAGCTCCGTGTTCGAGAAGGCGTGCTTGACGAAGTACTCGTGGACGCCGGCGAGGAACTCCTTCTCGCCGACCCACGCGACGAGCTGCTTGAGCACCGAGGCGCCCTTGGCGTAGGTGATGCCGTCGAAGTTGACCTGGACGTCCTCGAGGTCGTTGATGGTCGCGACGATCGGGTGGGTCGAGGGCAGCTGGTCCTGGCGGTAGGCCCAGCTCTTCTCCATCGCGGCGAAGGTGGTCCACGCCTCGGTCCACTCCGTCGCCTCCGCGGTGGCGAGGGTGGAGGCGTACTCGGCGAACGACTCGTTGAGCCAGAGGTCGTTCCACCACTTCATCGTGACCAGGTCGCCGAACCACATGTGGGCGAGCTCGTGGAGGATCGTGACGACCCGGCGCTCCTTGATCGCGTCCGTCACCTTCGAGCGGAACACGTAGGTCTCGGTGAAGGTCACCGCTCCCGCGTTCTCCATCGCGCCGGCGTTGAACTCGGGGACGAACAGCTGGTCGTACTTCGCGAACGGGTACGGGACGCCGAACTTCTCCTCGTAGAAGGCGAAGCCCTGCTTCGTCTTCTCGAACACGTAGTCGGCGTCGAGGAAGGGCGCGAGCGAGGCCCGGGCGAAGACCCCCAGCGGGATGGTGCGGCCGTCGGAGGAGACGAGCGAGTCGGTCTCGACCACGTAGGGTCCGGCGACGAGGGCCGTGATGTAGGAGGAGATGCGCGGGGTGGGCTCGAAGCTCCAAGTCGCGATCCCCTCGCCCGCCGGGACCGGCTCGGGAGTGGGCTGGTTCGACACGACCTGCCACTGCGCGGGCGCGGTGACGGTGAAGCGGAACTCGGCCTTGAGGTCCGGCTGCTCGAACACCGCGAAGACGCGGCGGGAGTCGGGCACCTCGAACTGCGAGTACAGGTACACCTCGCCGTCGACGGGGTCGACGAAGCGGTGCAGGCCCTCGCCCGTGTTGGTGTAGAGCATGTCGGCGACGACGGTGAGCTCGTTGTCCGCAGCCAGGGAGTCGAGGCGGATCCGGACGCCGTCGGCGACGTCGGCGGGGTCGAGCTCCGCGCCGTTGAGGGTGACGGAGCGGACCGTGCCCGTGACGGCGTCGATGAAGCTCGAGGCGCCCTCGGCGGAGGAGAAGCGCACCGTGGTCGTGCTGAGGAAGGTCTCGGCTCCCCGGGTCAGGTCGAGGGCGATGTCGTAGTCGTGGACCTGGATCAGCGAGGCGCGCTCCTGCGCCTCGCTCCGGGTGAGGTTGTCTCCTGGCACGGGGGTGCTCCATCCGTTCGTCTCGGGCGCTGCCGCGGGCGCCGGGGTGCGGGCGCCGCCGATCCACCCTAGAGCTGCCGGGACCCGCCGTGGAGCCCCGTGGCGCCGATCCTGCGGAGCCGCCGGGGAGCGCGGACGCGGCCGCCGCGAGCGGCGTAGCGTGTCCCCATGACCTCTGTGGACTTCTGGTTCGACCCCTCCTGCCCGTGGGCCTGGATGACCTCGCGATTCGTGGACGAGGTGACCCCCGCGCGCGACCTCGACGTGCAGTGGCACATCATGAGCCTCGCCGTCCTCAACGAGGACAAGGACGTGGACGACTCGTACCGCGCCTTCCTCCCGCGCGCGCTGCGATACACCCGCCTGGTCGCCGCCGTCGCCGAGCGCGAGGGCCGCGAGCACGTCAAGCCGCTCTACGACGCGCTCGGCACCCGGATCCACCCGGGCGGGCGCACCGACGTCGACGCGGTGATCGCCGAGTCGCTCGCCGAGCTCGGCCTGCCTGCGGAGCTCGCCGCCCACGCCGACTCGGACGAGTACGACGAGCCGATGCGCGCCTCCCACTTCGACGGGATCGAGCGGGTCGGCCAGGACGTCGGCACCCCGGTCATCGCGATCGGCGACGTCGCCTTCTTCGGCCCCGTCATCTCGCCGATCCCGAGGGGCGAGCAGGCGCTGACCCTCTGGGACGGCATCGTCGCCGCCGCCTCCTTCGACGGCTTCTTCGAGCTCAAGCGCTCGCGGACCCGCGACCCGCAGTTCGACTGAGCCGACCCGCGGTACTCTGGCTCCCGGCCCGGGCACCGCGGGCCCCAGACGGCTCTTCCGGAGGAGTTCTCTCGTGCGCATCCACATCGCCACGGACCACGCAGGGCTGGACTTCAGCCGTCACCTGATCGAGCACCTCGGCGCCGCCGGTCATGACGTGATCGACCACGGCCCCACGTCCTACGACCCGCTGGACGACTACCCGTCCTTCTGCATCAACGCCGCCGCCGCGGTCGTCCGCGATCAGGAGGCGGGGGTCGAGGCTCTCGGCGTCGTCTTCGGCGGCTCGGGCAACGGCGAGCAGATCGCGGCGAACAAGGTCGCGGGCGTGCGCGCGGCACTCGTGTGGAACCTGAGCACCGCCGTGCTGGCCCGCCAGCACAACGACGCGAACGTCATCTCGATCGGGGCCCGCCAGCACTCCGTCGAGGAGGCCACCGGCTTCATCGACGCGTTCGTCGCCGAGCCCTTCACCTTCGAGGAGCGGCACGTGCGCCGCATCGCGCAGCTCGCCGAGTACGAGGCCACCGGCGACATCGCCGGCCGGGTCGTCGACTCCGCCGCGAAGGAGCGCTGAGTGCCCGAGGGGCACTCCGTCCACCGGATCGCCCTGCAGTTCGAGCGCGACGTCGTCGGGCACCGCGTTACGACCAGCAGCCCCCAGGGCCGCTTCACCGAGGGAGCCGCGCTCCTCGACGGGCGCGAGGTCCTCGAGTCCACGGCCGTCGGCAAGCACCTGCTGCTGCGCTTCGAGGGCGACCTGACGCTGCACGTCCACCTCGGCCTCTACGGTGCGTGGGACTTCCTCGGGCACGTCTCGCCGCTGTTCCCGGACGGCAAGGCCGGCAGCAGCATCGGCGCTCCCCGGCGCCGCCGCGCCGTGCGCCTCTCCGAGACGGAGCACGAGACCGACTCCGATCTCGACGAGTTCCCGCCGCCGCCCGTGGGCGCGGTGCGCGTGCGCATCATGACGGAGGAGACGGTCGCCGACCTGCGCGGCCCCACCGCCTGCGAGGTGATGGATCCCGCCCAGGTGGAGGCCCTCCTCGCCCGCCTCGGTCCGGATCCGGCCGACGACGACTCCGACGAGGCGCGCGACCGCTTCGTGAACCGGCTCCGCAGGACGGCGACGCCGGTCGGGCTGGTGCTGATGGACCAGTCCGTGGTCAGTGGCATCGGCAACATCTACCGCGCGGAGCTGCTCTACCGCGCCGGCCTCGACCCGCACACTCCCGGCAAGCAGGTGCCGCTGGAGCTCGCACAGGAGCTGTGGCGGGACTGGGCGGACCTGCTCGAGGACGGCATCCGGACCGGGATGATGATCACGCGCCGCGGCCTGACGAAGACCGAGCGCTCGAAAGCCGTCCGCAGCCGCGCCGAGCGCAACTACGTCTACAAGCGCGAGGGCCTGCCCTGCCGCGTCTGCGGCACGAACGTGCTGCTCGAGGAGATCGGCGCGCGCAAGCTCTACTGGTGCCCGGTGTGCCAGTCGTGAGCGCGGGTGGAGAGCGGTCCGCCCGGTCGCGCACCCGCCGAGCCGTCCGCCCCGCGCTCCGCGAGGCCGCCCGATGACCGGCGGTCTCCTGCTCCGGGGCGCCCGCCTCCTCGGCTCGTCCCGACCCGGTGCCGTGCTCCTGCGCGACGGCCGCGTGGAAGCGGTCGGACCGGACGCCGCCGCCGCCCCGGGCGACGAGGTGCGCGACCTCGACGGGCGCTGGGTGCTCCCCGGCCTCTGGGACGAGCACGTCCACTTCTCCCAGTGGGCGATGACGGCCCCGCGCCTGGACGTCTCGTCAGCCGACTCGGCCCGCGGAACGGCTGACGCGGTCCGACGTCGCCTGGCGGAGGAGCCCGGTACCGGCACGCTGATCGGCTTCGGCTTCCGCGACGGCCTCTGGCCGGAGCCGCCGACGACCGCGCTCCTGGACGAGGTCTCTCCGGAGCGGCCCGTCGTGCTGATCAGCGGCGACCTGCACTGCGCCTGGCTGAACTCCGCCGCGTACCGGCGCTACGCCGTCGCTCCCGAGCCCGAGCTGCTGCGCGAGGACGCCTGCTTCGAGCTCGTCACCGCACTCGGCGCCCTCGGCGACGACGAGCTCGACGCACTCGCCGACGCGGCGGCGCGGCGGGCTGCGGCTCGCGGGGTGGTCGGCGTCGTCGACCTCGAGATGCGCTGGAATGTGGGGGACTGGCCCCGTCGCGTCGCTGGCGGAGCACGCTCCCTCCGCGTCGACACCGGCGTCTACCGCGACCACCTCGACCGCGCCCTCGCGGAGGGACTGCGCACTGGCGACGAACTCGACGGCGGTGACGGCCTGCTGCGGATGGGCCCGCTCAAGGTCCTGATCGACGGCTCCCTCAACACGAGGACCGCCTACTGCGCCCACCCCTACGCCGACCACGACGGCAACGGCGTCCTCACCGTGGAGCCCGCCGAGCTGGACGAGCTGCTCGCCCGCGCGGCCGCCGGGGGCATCCGCTCCACCGTGCACGCGATCGGAGACGCCGCGGCGACGCTGGCTCTGGACGCGCTCGGCCGGGTCGGCGGGGGCCGGATCGAGCACGCTCAGCTGCTCGCGGAGACCGACCTTCCGCGGTTCGCCGCGCTCGGCGTGGAGGCCGGAGTGCAGCCCGCGCACGCGCTCGACGACCGCGAGGTGGCGGAGCGGTACTGGCCGGGACGCACCGGCCGGGCGTTCCCGCTGCGCTCGCTGCTCGACTCCGGGGCCCGCGTGGTGCTCGGCTCGGACGCTCCGGTCGCTCCGCTCGACCCGTGGGTCGCGATCTCGGCCGCGGTCGCGCGGGCGCTGCCGGGCGACGAGCCCTGGCATCCGGAGCAGCGGGTGAGCGTCGAGGAGGCGATCGTCGCCTCGACCCGGGTGCGCCGGCTCACGCCCGCGGCCGGCGATCCCGCCGATCTGGTGGTGGTCGACCGCGATCCGCTCGCCGCCGATGCAGGAGCCCTCCGATCCATGCCGGTCGCCGCGACCCTCCTGGCGGGCCGCTTCACGCACGGCGGCTGACCCGCGCCCGTCGCGACTCCGGCTGCTCCGGATCGCGCGGACGGGCCGGGGAACGACGACGGCCCGCGGGATCCGAGGATCCGCGGGCCGGTCGAGGCGTGGTGCTCAGCTCTCGCTGACGTGGGCGAAGAGGAACCAGCGGTCCTTCTCGAGGCCGCGGCCGATCTCGATCGCGACGTCCTGGCTGCTCGCGTCGATCTCGGCGAGCTCGGCGATCGCCGTGTTGACGGTCGCGATGGCGACGTCCATCTGGCGGATGATCTCGACGATCGCGTTCTCGGAGCGCTGGAAGCCGGGGGTGAGGGGTTCGGACTGCGTCGCCGAGGCGACGGTCTGGATGCGGGCGTCGACCGGGAGGCCGAGGGCGACGACGCGCTCCGCGGCGAGGTCGGCCCACTCGATGGCGCGGCCGACGATCGCGTCGAGCAGCTCGTGGACGCCGATGAAGTTGGCGCCGCGGACGTGCCAGTGCGCCTGCTTGCCGTTGACGGCGAGCGCGGTCATCTCGACGACGACGGGGCTGAGGAACTGGGCGACTCCGGATGCGACATCCGGGTTCGACGAGGTGAGCGACGTGACGGACGTGGTGGACATCGTCTGGTCCTTTCGAGAGGGGGTGACTGATCGTCAACAGTACGCAGATCCCTCGGCGCCGCAAGGAAGCGCAGGCTCGGCTCAGTCCGGTGAAGGACAGGCTCACCTCGGTCGCGGAGGGGCGTCACGGGGGCTTCCCCCCGGGTGCCCGGAGCCGTGCCGCCGGTACGCTCGACCGGGTCGCGGCGGCGGCGGGAGCGGACAGGAGGCGCGGATGAGCGGAGCATCGACGGCCCTCGGCGAGGCCTCGCGCGCCTACCTCCGGCTCTGGCGCGGACTGCCCCGGGAGGTGCTCGCGCTGGTGGCCGCGATCCCGGTCGCCCTCCTCGGTGCCTTCTGCGCCGGCGTCGCGCTGGCCGTCGCGCTCGGGCTCGTCGGAGTCCTGATCGGCCTGGTGTTCCTGCCCGCCGCCCTCTACACGGCGCGCTTCTTCTCGCGGGCCGCCGTCGGCCTCGACGTGCTGGCCGGACGGCCCGCCGTCCCCCGGCCGCAGTGGCGGCGACCGCCCTCCGCCGTCACTCCCTCGACCTTCGCCCTCTACGGTCCGGTGATCGACGGGCACTACTGGCTCGCTCTCCTGCACACGCTCGTCGTGGCTCCGGTGCTCGCGCTGCTGTCCGGACTGCTCCTCGCGCTGTGGACCTGGGCGGGCCCGGGCACGGTGGCCGCCGCGCTCACGGGGGCCCCCGGTCCGGCCCGCCTGCTGGCCGAGAGCGGGGCCGCTCTGCTGGGCGCCCCGCAGCCTCCGGCGGGACTGGTCGCCGCGGCGACGGTCGCCACGACCGTCCTCTTCGTCTCGACCCTGCCGTTCGCCACCCGCGGCCTCTCCCTCCTGCACTGGCTGGTCGACCGTCTCCTGCTCGGCCCGTGGGAGTCGGAGGCGCTCCAGCGAGAGGTCGCCGAGCTGAGCGCCTCCCGCGGCGCAGCCGTCGCCGCCGAGGACCGCGCGCTGCGCCGGCTCGAGCGCGACATCCACGACGGCCCGCAGCAGCGCCTGATCCGGGTGCAGATGGACCTGGCCTCGGCCCGCAACCGACTCGCCGCCGACCCGGAGTCCGCCGCCCGCCTGGTCGACGAGGCTCGCGAGCACGTGCGCGCCGCGCTCGACGAGCTGCGCGCCCTCTCCCGCGGAGTGGCGCCGCCGATCCTGCAGGACCGGGGCTTCGAGGCGGCGGTGCACTCGCTCGCCGAGCTCAGCCCGGTGCCGGTCGAGGTCCTCACCGAGCACCCCGTGGCGGACGTGCCGCCCGAGGTCGAGCGCAGCGTCTACTTCGTCGTCGCCGAGCTGCTCGCCAACGTCTCCAAGCACTCCGGTGCCCGATCGGTGCGGGTGCATCTCGACACCCGCGACTCCGGCACTCCGGGGGAGCGATGGCTCGACGCCTGGGTGGTGGACGACGGAGTCGGCGGGGCGTCGCCGGTCGCCGGTCACGGTCTCGAGGGGGTCGGCGGGCGCGTCCGGGGCCTGCGCGGGATCCTGAGCGTGGAGTCGCCGGTCGGCGGGCCGACCACGGTCGGGGTGCACGTCCCCTACCGCCCGGCCGCCCTATCCTGAGGGCGTGCCCGTGATCCGCGTCGCCATCGCCGAGGACTCGGTCCTCCTGCGCGAGGGCCTGGTCCGCCTCTTCGAGGACGCGGGGTTCGCCTCCGTCGGCGCCTTCGGGGACGCGGACGCCCTGCTCGCCGATCTGGCGCGGGACCCGGCCGGGGTCGACGTCGCCGTGCTCGACGTCCGGATGCCGCCGACCTTCCGCGACGAGGGCGTCCGCGCGGCGCTGGAGATCCGCCGGCGCTACCCGCAGGTGTCGGTTCTGCTGCTCAGCCAGTACGTCGAGGTCACCTACGCGCAGGAGCTGCTCGGCTCCGGCGACGGCGGACTCGGCTACCTCTTGAAGGACCGGGTCGCCTCCGTGGAGGAGCTGCGCGACGCCGTCGAGCGCGTCGCAGCGGGCGGAACAGTCCTCGACCCGCAGGTCGTCGCCTCGCTCCTGCAGCGCAACCGCGACCCGCTCGCCTCGCTGACCCCGCGGGAGCGGGAGGTGCTGGAGCAGATGGCCCAGGGGCGCACGAACGCGGGCATCGCCTCCGCTCTCTTCGTCGGCGTGGGCGCCGTGGAGAAGAACGTGACCGCGATCTTCCAGAAGCTCGGGCTCGAGGACTCGGGCTCCGACCACCGGCGGGTGCTGGCGGTCCTCGCCTTCCTGCGCGCCGGGCGCTGACCACCGGAGAAGAGGAGAACCCGATGCCGTCGAGTCCTGCGGAGGGCGCCCGCGTCCTCGCCCTGACCGGGGGACGCGCCCCGGAGATCGCCGACACCGCGTGGGTCGCTCCGGGCGCCACCGTGATCGGCTCCGTGCGCCTGGGGGAGCGGGCGAGCGTCTGGTACGGCGCCGTCCTGCGCGCCGAGCACGCGCGGATCGAGCTCGGCGCCGGCAGCAACCTCCAGGACGGCGTCGTCGTCCACGTCGACGCCGACTACGACGCGGTCATCGGCGCCGGAGTCTCGGTCGGGCACAACGCTGTGCTGCACGGCTGCACCCTCGAAGACGACGTGCTGGTCGGCATGAGCGCGACCGTCCTGAACGGGGCCGTCATCGGCACCGGCTCGCTGATCGCCGCGGGCGCCGTCGTCCTCGAGGGGACGGTCGTCCCGCCGGGCTCGCTCGTGGCGGGCGTCCCCGGGAGGGTCCGGCGGGAGCTGACGGAGGAGGAGCGCGAGGGCATCCGCCGGAACGCCGCCTCGTACCTCGCCCTGACGGAGGAGCACCGCGGCGCGGTCGGCTGAGCACGCCCGGAACGCCTCGGAACGACGAAGAGCCCCGGACATCCGGGGCTCTTCGAGAGGAGAGGGGCTGACGAGAATCGAACTCGCATCATCTGTTTGGAAGACAGAGGCTTTACCACTAAGCTACAGCCCCGGATCGGCGGCCTGACGACCGCGAACCGGTGCGACCGGGTCTCTCGACCGGGCACCAGGACAGCGTAGTACATCGCACGAGCACCGTGGACACCCCGGTCGTCCTCCGCCGCGCGGTTCCGGTCGCCGCTGCCGCGGTGCAGTACACTTGCGAAGGCCATTTCGGCGTGTCGCGCAAGCGCACGTGCGGGGACGGCTCGACGAGAGTCTCACGCACGGTGCCCAGGCCCGCGCATCCGGGGCGTAGCTCAGCTTGGCTAGAGCGCCCGCTTTGGGAGCGGGAGGTCGCAGGTTCGAATCCTGTCGCCCCGACCACGAGTACTCATCGTGACGACATCGACCCGTGACGACCGTCATCCGGCGCCGACACCAACCAGCACAGGAGATCCCCTCACGTGAAGACCACGGTAGAACAGCTGAGCCCGACCCGCGTGAAGCTCGCGATTTCGGTCACCCCGGACGAGCTCGGCCCCAGCATCACGCACGCCTACGGCCACATCGCCGAGCAGATCAACGTCCCCGGCTTCCGCAAGGGCAAGGTCCCGCCCGCCATCGTCGACCAGCGCGTCGGCAAGGCCGCGGTGCTCGAGCACGCGGTCAACGAGGGCCTCGACGGCTTCTACCGCGAGGCCGTCCGCGAGACCGAGGTCCGCCCCCTGGGCCGCCCGCAGGCCGACATCGTCGCCTGGCCGAGCGACAAGGACTTCACCGGCGACCTCGAGCTCGCCATCGAGGTCGACGTGCGCCCCGAGATCACCGTCCCGGACTACGACGGCATCGAGCTCACCGTCGAGGCGGCCGAGGTCACCGACGCCGACGTCGACGCCGAGCTGGACAAGCTCCGCAGCCGCTTCGGCACCCTGGTCACCGTGGACCGCCCGGCGAAGACCGGCGACTTCGCGCAGATCGACCTGGTCGCCTCCATCGACGGCGTCGAGGTCGACACCGCCAACGCCATCTCGTACGAGCTCGGCTCGGGCGAGCTGATCGAGGGCATCGACGAGGCGCTCGACTCGCTCACCGCGGGCGAGAGCACCACGTTCACCGCTCCGCTGCTCGGCGGCGACCACGCCGGCGAGCAGGCCGAGATCGCCGTCGCGCTCACCGCCGTCAAGGAGCGCGAGCTCCCCGAGGCCGACGACGACTTCGCGCAGATCGCCAGCGAGTTCGACACCATCGCCGAGCTGCGCGAGTCGCTCAAGGAGCAGGCCGCTCAGCAGAAGACCTTCGGCCAGGGCGGCGAGGCCCGCGAGAAGCTCGTCGAGGCGCTGCTCGCCCTCGTCGAGGTCCCCGTGCCCGCCGGTCTCGTCGAGGACGAGGTGCACCGCCACCTCGAGGGCGAGAACCGCCTCGAGGACGCCGAGCACCGCGCCGAGGTCAAGGAGGCCAGCGAGAAGACCTTCAAGACGCAGATCCTCCTCGACCACGTCGTCGAGCAGGAGAAGGTCCAGGTCAGCCAGGACGAGCTCACGCAGTACCTCATCCAGGGTGCGGCGCAGTACGGCATGGAGCCGAACGAGTTCATCAAGATCCTGTCCGAGAACAACCAGATCGGCCAGATGGTCGGCGAGGTCGCCCGCAACAAGGCGCTCGCGATCGTCCTCGGCAAGGCGAAGGTCACCGACACCGAGGGCAACGCCGTCGACCTGACCGCGTTCACCGCGGTCCCCGGTGACGACGAGGCCGTCGAGGCCTCCGACGAGGCCGTCGCCTCGGACGAGACCGAGGTCGTGGAGGAGGCTCAGGCCGCCGCCGACGCCGAGGTCCCCGCGGAGCCCGTCGCCGAGGAGCCCGCTGCCGAGGAGGAGCCCGCCCCAGCCCCCAAGAAGAAGCGCGCGCCGGCCAAGAAGAAGGCCGCCGCTCCCGCCGAGGAGACCCCGGCCGCGGAGTAGTCGCCGCGAGCACGTCAGGAGCCGCCCCCCGATCCGTCGGAGGGCGGCTCCTCTCGTTGGGGGGCTCCGGTCCGCCCCGGGCGAACACGGGCGACTCCCGCTCCGCCCCGGGCGAACACGGCCGGATCGGCCTGGCGGCGTCCGATAGATTCGCCTCCGAAGCGACAACTGAAACGGAGCAATACATGGCCGACATGGTTATGCCCAACAGTGTTTTCGACCGCCTGCTCAAGGACCGGATCATCTGGCTCGGTTCCGAGGTGCGCGACGAGAACGCGAACGAGATCGCCGCGAAGCTCCTGCTCCTTGCAGCCGAGGACTCCGAGCGGGACATCTACCTCTACATCAACTCGCCCGGCGGCTCCATCACCGCGGGCATGGCGATCTACGACACGATGCAGTTCGTCCCGAACGACATCGTGACCGTGGGCATCGGGATGGCGGCCTCCATGGGCCAGCTGCTCCTCACCGCCGGAACCCAGGGCAAGCGCTACATCACCCCGAACGCGCGGGTGCTCCTCCACCAGCCGCACGGCGGCTTCGGCGGCACGGCCTCCGACATCCAGACCCAGGCGCAGCTCATCCTCGACATGAAGAAGCGCCTCGCCGAGATCACCGCCAAGGCGACCGGCAAGACCGTCGAGCAGGTCAACGAGGACGGCGACCGCGACCGCTGGTTCAGCGCCGAGGAGGCCCTCGCCTACGGCTTCGTCGACCACATCCGCTCGTCGGCGACCGACGTGGCCGGCGGTGGCGGAACCGCCATCGACGAGTAGTCCAGCGAACGCGCCGAGAGATCAGGAACAGACAATGACCACACCCACCTTCGGCGGAACGGCGTTCGGCTCCGGAGCCGCACCGTCCTCGCGCTACATCCTCCCCACGTTCGAGGAGCGCACGGCCTACGGCTACAAGCGCCAGGACCCTTACGCCAAGCTCTTCGAGGACCGCATCATCTTCCTCGGCGTCCAGGTCGACGACGCCTCCGCGGACGACATCATGGCCCAGCTCCTCGTGCTCGAGAGCCAGGACCCGGACCGCGACATCGTCATGTACATCAACTCGCCCGGTGGATCCTTCACCGCGATGACGGCGATCTACGACACGATGCAGTACATCCGCCCGCACATCCAGACGGTCGTGCTCGGCCAGGCCGCCTCGGCCGCCGCCGTGCTCACCGCCGCGGGAACGCCCGGCAAGCGCCTCGCGCTGCCGAACGCGCGCATCCTCATCCACCAGCCCGCCGTGCAGCAGGGCGGGGGCCAGGCCTCGGACATCGAGATCCAGGCCGCCGAGATCATGCGCATGCGCGAGTGGCTCGAGGAGACGCTGTCGCACCACTCGAACCGCTCGATCGAGCAGGTCAAGAAGGACATCGACCGCGACAAGATCCTCGGCGCGAGCGACGCGCTCGAGTACGGGCTGATCGACCAGGTGCTCACCAGCCGCAAGAGCCTCCCGGCTCTCACGGCGTAGGGCGTCCGGGAGGGGCCGGGTGGCGGAGCGATCCGCCGCCCGGCCCCTCTCTGCGTCCTCCGTCGCCGTAGCAAAGCGCCACACGAGGCGCAAGGCACGGCGAATCCGGCCCGCCTGCCGAGCCCTCGCGGCTCAGCGGCTAGGCTCGGAGCAGTGTCAGGGGGCTCGTCCCGCTCGCACCGGCCGGAGCTCCGGGCTCCGTTCCACGACCGACCGACGCACGACAGACGCACGACAAGGAAGTGGGGCATCCCCGTGGCACGTATTGGCGAAAGCGCCGACCTGCTGAAGTGCTCCTTCTGCGGCAAGAGCCAGAAGCAGGTCCAGCAGCTCATCGCGGGACCGGGCGTCTACATCTGCGACGAGTGCGTCGAGCTCTGCAACGAGATCATCGAGGAGCGCCTCTCCGAGTCGAGCGAGGAGACGAGCCACGAGTTCGACCTCCCGAAGCCGAAGGAGATCTTCGGCTTCCTCGAGGAGTACGTGATCGGGCAGGAGCAGGCCAAGAAGGCCCTCGCCGTCGCCGTGTACAACCACTACAAGCGCGTGCGCGCCCGCAACACCATCACCGCCGCCGACGCGATCCACGACGAGGTCGAGATCGCCAAGAGCAACATCCTGCTCATCGGCCCCACGGGCTGCGGGAAGACCTACCTCGCCCAGACCCTCGCGAAGCGCCTCAACGTGCCCTTCGCTGTCGCGGACGCCACGGCCCTCACCGAGGCGGGCTACGTCGGCGAGGACGTCGAGAACATCCTCCTCAAGCTCATCCAGGCCGCCGACTACGACGTCAAGCGTGCCGAGACCGGCATCATCTACATCGACGAGGTCGACAAGATCGCGCGGAAGGCCGAGAACCCCTCGATCACGCGCGACGTCTCGGGCGAGGGAGTGCAGCAGGCGCTGCTCAAGATCCTCGAGGGCACCGTCGCCTCCGTGCCCCCGCAGGGCGGGCGGAAGCACCCGCACCAGGAGTTCATCCAGATCGACACGACGAACGTCCTCTTCATCGTCGCCGGCGCCTTCGCCGGACTCGAGGACATCATCTCGTCGCGGGCGGGCAAGCGCGGCATCGGCTTCGGCGCTCCGCTGCACAACAAGGAAGACGAGATCAACATCTTCAGTGAGGTCCTCCCGGAGGACCTGCACAAGTTCGGGTTGATCCCCGAATTCATCGGGCGTCTCCCCGTCGTGACGACGGTCACGCAGCTCGACCAGGTCGCGCTCATGCAGATCCTCACCGAGCCGCGCAACGCGCTCGTGAAGCAGTACCAGCGGATGTTCGAGATCGACGGCGTCGAGCTCGAGTTCGACCGGGGCGCTCTCGAGGCCATCGCGGACCTGGCGGTCCTCCGCCAGACCGGGGCCCGCGGACTGCGCGCGATCCTCGAGGAGGTGCTCGGCCCGATCATGTTCGAGGTACCCTCCTCGGACGAGGTGGCTCGGGTCGTCGTCACCCGTGCCGCGGTGCTCGACAACGCGGCCCCGACGATCGTCCCTCACGCTCCCCGTCGCCAGGAGAAGAGCGCCTAGTCGCTCCCCGCCCCGCTCTGCCAGTTCACCGCGATTGGCCCGGCGGATCGTCGGGCGAGGCGCTCCCGCTTCCCTAGCCTGGCGGAGCGCGCCGACGGTGCGTCCGGTCGCCTCGGTGCCGGTCGATCCTCCGGGAGGCTCCGCCATCGTCCAGCCGCTGCTCGCCGGGATCGTCGCCGCCCTGACCGGCTTCTCCAGCTCGTTCGCGATCGTGCTCGCCGGGGTGGTCGCGGTGGGCGCCACCGACGCGCAGGCCGCGTCGGGCCTCCTCGCGGTCTGCGTGCTGCAGGGGGTCCTCTGCATCGTGCTGAGCATCCGCTACCGCGTGCCGATGACCTTCGCCTGGAGCACGCCGGGAGCCGCCCTGCTGGCCGCGACCGCGACGCTCCCCGGTGGTTTCGACCGCGCGGTCGGGGCGTTCCTGGTCGCCTCCGCTCTGCTGGTGGTCACCGGGCTGTGGCCGGCGCTCGGGAGGCTCGTCGCGCGCATCCCGCGGCCGCTCGCGAACGCCATGCTCGCGGGCATCCTGTTCCCGCTCGTCCTGGCGCCGGTGCGCGCGGCGGTCGAGATCCCCGCGCTCGCGCTGCCGGTGATCCTGCTCTGGCTGCTGCTCCTGCGGCTCCTGCCCCGCTGGGCGGTGCCGGCCGCGATCGCCCTGGCGATCGTGCTGCTGATCGTGACGGACGGCGCGGCACTCGCCGGTGCGCCGCTGCTCCCCGTGCCGCAGTTCGTCGCTCCGGTGTTCGAGATCGGAGCGATGGTCGGGATCGGCCTGCCGCTCTACGTGGTCACCATGGCCGGGCAGAACATCCCGGGCATCGCGGTGCTGACGAGCTTCGGCTTCGCGGCCCACTCGCGTCCCGGGATCGTCTCGACCGGTGCTCTCTCCGGGGTCTCGGCGATCTTCGGCGGCGTGCCGATCAACTACGCCGCGCTCAGCGCCGCGCTGACCGCGGGTCCCGAGGCCTCGCCGCGGCCGGAGCAGCGCTGGGTCGCCTCGGTCTCGGCGGGCGCCTCCTACCTCGTGCTGGGCGTGTTCGCCGGAGCGGCCGCCGCGCTGGTGTCCTCCGCGAGCCCGCTGCTGATCGAGGCGGTCGCCGGTCTGGCGCTGCTGGGGGTGTTCGTGTCGGCGGTGCAGGCCGCTGTGGAGGACGCGCGGCTGCGGCTGTCGGCGGCGGCGACGCTCCTGGTCACCGCCTCCGGCACGACCATCGCGGGGATCGGATCGGCGTTCTGGGGCCTGGTCGTGGGACTCGTCCTCCTCGCCTGGCTCGTCCCCCGGCGCCGCTAGAGGAGGCCGCGGCGCGCGAGCAGCGGCTCGGTCCGCGCATCCCGCCCGCGGAACGCGCGGTACGCGTCGAGCGGATCGCGGGAGCCGCCGAGCTCGAGCACCCCGCGGCGGAAGCGCTCGCCCGCCGAGCGGTCGAGGCCGCCGTTCTCCTCGAACCACTCGACCGTGTCCGCGTCGAGGATCTCGCTCCAGATGTAGGAGTAGTAGCCCGCGGAGTAGCCGCCGGAGAAGACGTGCGCGAAGTACGTGCTGCGGTAGCGGGGCGGCACGGCGGGGAGGAGGAGGCCCGCGCCGTCGAGCACGTCGCGCTCGAAGGCGGCCGCGTCGCGCGGCTCGACCGGTGCCGGCAGGGAGTGCCAGGCGAGGTCGAGCAGGGCGGACGCCAGGTACTCGCTCGTCGCGAAGCCCTCGCCCCACAGCGCGGACGCCTCGAGGCGCTCGACGGTCCCCGCGGGCAGGGCCTCGCCGGTCTCGACGTGGCGGGCGTACTCGGCGAGGAGCCCGGGGCGGCGCACCCACGTCTCGTTCACCTGGCTCGGGAACTCGACGAAGTCCCGGAACACCGCGGTACCGGCGAAGCGCGGGTACCGCGTGCTCGCGAACAGGCCGTGCAGGGCGTGCCCGAACTCGTGGAACAGCGTCTCCACCTCGTCGAGGCTGAGAAGGGCGGGCTCGCCCGCGCCCGGAGCCGACAGGTTCAGGTTGTTCACGACGACGGCGGAGTCGCCGAGCAGCGAGGTGCGGCTGGACAGGGAGTTCATCCACGCCCCGCCGCGCTTCGAGTCGCGGGTGAAGGGATCGAGCAGGAACAGGCCCAGCGGCGTCCCGTCCTCCTCGTGCACCTCGAACACGCGGACGTGCTCGCTGTAGCCGGCCAGGTCGCTCCGCTCCGAGAAGCGGACGCCGTAGAGACCGGTGGCGGCGGCGAACACGCCGTGCCGGAGCACCCGCTCCAGCTCGAAGAAGGGACGCAGTGCGCTGGAGTCGACGGAGTAGCTCTCCGACCGCACGCGCTCCTCGTAGTAGGCGCGATCCCACGCCTCGATCGTGAAGCGCGGCGCTCCGGCGGCGTCCTGCTCGGCGTCGGCGGAGGCCTGCATCCGCTCGAGCTCGATCCTCGCGTTCCGGGCGGCGGGAGCGGCGAGCTCGCGCAGCAGCGACAAGACGCGCTCCGGCGAGCCCGCGGTCTGGCCCGAGATCACGAACTCGGCGTGCGAGGCCGCGCCCAGCAGAGCTGCGCGCTCGGCCCGCAGCGCGACGATCCGCTGCAGGGTCGCGGTGGTGTCGTGCGGCCCGCCCTCCGCACCGCGGCCGACGGAGGCGCGCAGGACGCGCTCGCGGACGCCGCGGTCGCGCAGACGCGCGAGCCAGGGGTGTCCGGAGTAGAGGGGCAGGGTGATCAGCCAGCCGTCGACGCCGCGGTCGGCGGCGGCGCGCGCGGCGGCCGAGACGTCGGACTCGTCGAGCCCGTCGAGGCCGGCGACGTCGTCGAGGAGGACGGCCCGGTCGTTCGACTCGGCGAGCAGGTCCTTCTCGAAGCGCGTGGTCAGGGTCGACAGCTGCTCGTTCAGCTCGCCGAGCCGTGCCTTCCCCGCGTCGTCGAGGAGCGCACCGGAGCGCTCGAAACCGGTGATCCTCCGCTCGAGGAGGTAGGCCGTCTCGGCGTCGAGGTCGAGCTCCGTCGACTGCTCGGCGAGAGCGCGGAGCCGGGCGAACAGGCGCGGGTCGAGGCTGATCGCATCGCTGTGGGCCGAGAGCAGCGGAGCGAGCTCGGCCTCCAGAGCGTCGGTGAGCGGAGTGCGGTCGGAGGCGGCGACAGTGAAGAAGACGGCGCTCACCCGGCGCAGCTCGCGGCCCGCCCGCTCGAGGGCGACGAGGGTGTTCTCGACGGTCGGCGGCTCGGAGGCGCCGGCGATCGCGTCGATCTCGGCGCGGTGCCGGCGGAGGGCCTCGAGGAACGCCGGGCGGTAGGCCTCGGGGTCGACGGCGGCGAAGTCGGGGAGCCCGTGGGGGAGTCCGCTCGGCTCGAGCAGGACGGCGACGGGATCGGGAGCGCTCATCCTGCGAGCCTAGAGCGCGAGCGGGGGAGAGGGCTCCGGCTCAGGATCGCAGGACACGCGCGCTCACCGGGCTCGGCGACCGCGCCGCGAAGGGGCGTCAGCCCCAGTCGTCGTCGTCCTCGCCCTCCACGCGGCCCTGCGGCTGCGTGATGTAGGCAGCGTCCTCGTCGGGACGGTAGGTGATCGTCGTGCCGTCGTCGAGTTCGAGGACGGGCCTGCCCTCGAGCCAGGTGAGCGTCCAGCGCCAGTCGGCGGTCGCCGTGCCGGCCGCGGCGAGCTCGCCCTCGACGTCGCCGATGGCGGTGACGACGATCTCGGGGAGGGTCTGCGGCGGCACCTGGCCGACCGACCAGCGGGTTCCGAGCTGCATGGGAGGGGTCCTCTCGACGGTGGGGAGGGAGGCGGGACGGTTCCCGCCCCCCGGGAGCGGCGCTACGCCTCGGTCTCGAGTTCGATGCCGACCGCGAGGGCGTCGCCCTCGGCGAAGTCGAGCGTCGCGATCCTGCCGACGGCCGCGAGGTCTCCCGCGGCGAGTCGGAGAGACGCGACGAGCTCGGCGGGCGCCGTCACCAGGGCGGAGCGGGCCGGCGTCTTCTGCGAGGCCTTCGCATCGGTCTTCGCGCGCCGGATGGCCGTGAGGACGGAGCTCGCCGCGGCCAGGACGGCGGGGTCGCCGCCCAGTCCCTCGACCGTCGGCCAGGGGCGCAGGTGCACCGAGTCGTCGTGCGACCACGACCAGGTCTCCTCCGTCGCGAACGGCAGGAACGGCGCGAACAGGCGCTGGAGGACGTCGAGCGCCCGGTGCAGGGCGGCCGCGGCGGACGCGCCGTCCTCGCTGTACGCGCGCTCCTTCACCAGCTCCAGGTAGTCGTCGCAGAACGTCCAGAAGAACGCCTCCGTCGTCTCGAGGGCGCGGGCGTGGTCGTAGTTCTCGAGCGCCGTCGTCGCGTCGGCGACCACGGTGTCGAGGGTGGCCAGCATGCTGAGGTCGAGCGGGTCGGTGACCTCGGCGCCCTCGGCGAGAGGGAAGCCGTGGATGAATTTCGCCGCGTTGAGGATCTTGATCGCCAGTCGGCGGCCGATCTTGATCTGCGTCGGGTTCTGCGGGTCGAAGGCCGCGTCGGTGCCCAGGCGCGAGGAGGCGGCCCAGTAGCGGACCGCGTCCGAGCCGTGCTGCTCGAGCATCGCGGCGGGAGTGACCACGTTGCCCTTCGACTTCGACATCTTCTTTCGGTCGGGGTCGACGATGAAGCCGGAGACGGTCGCCGTGCTCCACGGGGCGCGGCCGTCCTCGAGCTGCGAGCGCAGGAGGGTAGAGAAGAGCCAGGTGCGGATGATGTCCTGGCCCTGCGGGCGCAGGTCGTAGGGAGCGACCAGCTGCCAGAGCTCGTCGTCGCGCTCCCAGCCGCCCGCGAGCTGCGGGGTCAGCGAGGAGGTCGCCCAGGTGTCCATCACGTCGAGCTCGCCCTGGAAGCCGCCCGCCGCTCCGCGCTGGTCCTCCGAGTAGCCGGGGGCCGGGTCGCTGGAGGGATCCACCGGCAGCGCCGCCTCGTCCGGCACGATCGGGGAGTCGAAGACGGGGTTGCCGTCGCCGTCGAGCGGGTACCACACCGGGATCGGCACGCCGAAGAAGCGCTGGCGCGAGATCAGCCAGTCGCCGGAGAGGCCGTTCACCCAGTTCTCGTAGCGGACGCGCATGAACGCCGGCACGAAGCGCACGTCGCGGCCGAGCTCCAGCAGGCGCTCCTTGAGCACCGCGTCGCGAGCGCCGTTGCCGATGTACCACTGGCGGGTCGACACGATCTCGAGCGGCTTGTCGCCCTTCTCGAAGAACTTGACCTGGTGGGTGATGGGGCGCGGGTCGCCGACCATCTCGCCGGACTCCTTCAGCAGCGCCACGACGGCCTGCTTCGCGGAGAAGACGGTCTTGCCGGCGAGCTGCTCGTACGCGGCGCGGCCCGCGTCGCTCGTGATCGCGGCGGGAGCCTCCGAGATCAGGCGGCCGTCGAAGCCGATGATCGCGCGGTTGGGCAGGTCGAGCTCGCGCCACCAGACCACGTCCGTGATGTCGCCGAAGGTGCAGATCATCGCGATGCCCGAGCCCTTGTCCTTCTGCGCGAGGTGGTGCGCGAGCACCGGGACCTCGACGTCGAAGAGCGGCGTGCGGACGGTGGTGCCGAACAGCGCCTGGTAGCGCTCGTCGTCGGGGTGCGCGACGAGGGCGACGCAGGCGGGCAGCAGCTCGGGACGGGTCGTCTCGATGAAGACGTCCTCGCCGCCGTCGCGGTGGAAGCCGAGGCGGTGGTAGGCGCCGGGCTGGTCCTTGTCCTCGAGCTCCGCCTGGGCGACGGCGGTCCGGAAGGTGATGTCCCAGAGCGTCGGGGCCTGCGCCTGGTAGGCCTCGCCGCGGGCGAGGTTGCGGAGGAAGGCGCGCTGCGAGGCGGCCTGCGACTCGTCGCCGATGGTCCGGTAGCTCTGCGACCAGTCGACGGACAGGCCGAGGGCCCGCCAGACGTCCTCGAACTGCTTCTCGTCCTCGACGGTGAGGCGCTCGCACAGCTCGACGAAGTTGCGGCGCGAGATCGGCTTCTGGTCGGCGGCCTTGCTGCTCTTGTTGTCGCCGCCCTCGAACGGAGGCGTGAAGCCGGACTCGTAGGGGAGCGTCGGGTCGCAGCGCACACCGTAGTAGTTCTGCACGCGGCGCTCGGTGGGCAGGCCGTTGTCGTCCCAGCCCATCGGGTAGAAGACGCTCTTGCCGCGCATCCGCTGGAACCGCGCGACGACGTCGGTGTGCGTGTAGGAGAAGACGTGCCCGATGTGCAGCGACCCGGACGCGGTGGGCGGCGGGGTGTCGATCGAGTAGACGTCGGCGCGGGTGAGGCCGGTGCGGTCGAACCGGTAGGTCCCGTCGGTCTGCCAGCGGAGGCCCCACGTGCCCTCCAGGCCCTCGAGGGCGGGCTTCGCGGGGAGGCGGTCGGCGAGGGTCATGATGCTCCGGTTCGCTATGGGCGGCACCGTGTCGGTGGTGATGGTGCCTGGATGGGGGCTCCGGGGCGAGTCGCCCGCCGGCCGCGACTATTCTACCGGAGCGGCGGGAGCCGGGTCAGTCGACGACGGGGGCGAAGCCGGCGCGGACGGGCGCGAGCGCCTCGTCGAGATAGGGCACGAGCTCGCCGCGGGTGGGGCCCGCCGCGGCCCACGCCTGCACGGCCGCCACCGCGGCTCCGACGCTCGCGTAGGCGATGGCGCGCGAGAGGTGCGAGGGCAGCGGGCGCGCGCTCCGCTCCTCCACGAAGCGGGCGATGACGGCCGCCTGCCGGGCGAGGCGGCCGAGGGCCGACGCCTGCAGCTCGTGGACGCTGCCGATCATCTCGGACTGGGTGAGCACCCACGGCACCGTCGCGGGTCCGAAGCCGGAGCCGATCGCGAGCAGCGCGTCGCCGAGCGCGTCCATCACCGGCGCCTCTGCCGCCGTCTCGGCCAGCGCCTCCGGGAGCTCGGCCAGCCGGTCGTCGACCAGCACCCAGAAGACGTCGCTCTTGGACTCGAAGTAGTTGAAGAAGGTGTTGCGCGAGACCCCCGCCCGCTGGGCGATCTGCTCGATCGTCGTGCCCGCGTAGCTCTGCTCGACGAAGAGGTCCAGTGCGGCGTCCTCGAGCATGGAGCGCGACGACGCGCGGGGCCGTCCGCGCTGCACTCCTCGCACCATGAACCGCTCCTGCTCCGCTTCCCCCGACGCGCTAGGATAGCGCCGGACGACTTCGACCCGGCCATCACCGGTGAGTCTCCGGAAGAACGGCGCCGGCTCCGGCCTGCGCCCAGTAGACCCGGACGGGTGCGGCCCGTGACAGCCGATCGAGTGGGAACGCGTCAGCGGGCACTCCTCCGGGAGCGACCGGCCGACCGGTCCAAGCGAGGTGGTACCGCGACCCGGCCCGGGGTCTGAGATCCGGGCGGGCCGTCCTCGTGCAGACCAGCAGCACTGCCAGGAGACCGCACGTGACCTACCCCCTGACCCCGCCCACCCCGCACGGAGCCGAGCCCGCCGAGGGCTCCGCGTTCGGCCGGGGCGTGTCCCCGTCGCCGCGCTTCCCCGAGATCGAGGAGCGCGTGCTCGCGTACTGGAAGGCGGACGACACCTTCCAGGAGTCGATCCGGCAGCGCGAGGGAGCGCCGGAGTGGGTCTTCTACGACGGCCCGCCCTTCGCCAACGGCCTGCCGCACTACGGGCACCTCCTCACCGGCTACGCCAAGGACGTCTTCCCCCGCTTCGAGACGATGCGCGGACGCCAGGTGCACCGCCGCTTCGGCTGGGACACCCACGGCCTGCCCGCCGAGCTCGAGGCGGAGCGGCAGCTCGGCATCACCGACAAGTCCCAGATCGAGGAGATGGGCGTCGCGGCCTTCAACGCCGCCGCGAAGGAGTCGGTGCTGCGCTACACCGGGGAGTGGCAGGACTACGTCACCCGCCAGGCGCGCTGGGTCGACTTCGACGACGACTACAAGACGCTCGACCCCACCTTCATGGAGTCGGTGATCTGGGCGTTCAAGCAGCTCTACGACAAGGGCCTCGCCTACGAGGGCCACCGCGTGCTGCCGTACTGCTGGCGCGACCAGACGCCGCTCTCGAACCACGAGCTGCGGATGGACGACGACGTCTACAAGATGCGCCAGGACCAGACGGTCACCGTCACCTTCCCGCTGGTCGGCGAGACGGCGGAGGCGCTTCAGCTGACGGCGGTCCGCGCTCTCGCGTGGACGACGACGCCGTGGACGCTGCCGACGAACCTCGCGCTCGCCGTCGGGCCCGACATCGAGTACGCGGTCGTCCCCGCCGGCCCGAACGGCGCGGCCGACGGCAGGGGCGAGCCCGAGGAGCGCGAGCTCTCGGCCGAGTACCTGCTCGCCATCGACCAGGTCGGCGCCTACGCGAAGGACCTCGGCTATCCGGACGCGGAGTCGGCCCTGGCCGCCGTCTCGCGCACCCACCGCGGCTCCGAGCTCGAGGGGATCAGCTACGACCGCCTCTGGGACCACTACGCGGACACCGAGGCCTGGGGCACGCAGAACGCGTGGCGCATCCTCGTCGCCGACTACGTGACCACCAGCGAGGGCACCGGCATCGTGCACCAGGCGCCCGCCTACGGCGAGGACGACCAGAAGGTCTGCGAGGCGGCGGGCATCCCCGTCATCATCTCGGTCGACGACGGCGGCCGCTTCCTGCCGCAGATCAGCGAGGTCGCCGGCCTCCAGGTCTTCGACGCGAACAAGCCCCTCACGCAGCTCCTGCGCGCGGGCCACCGGCTGCTCCGCCAGGCGAGCTACGAGCACTCGTACCCGCACTGCTGGCGCTGCCGCAATCCGCTGATCTACAAGGCGGTCTCGAGCTGGTTCGTCCGCGTCACCGCGATCCGCGACCGCATGGAGGAGCTCAACCAGGAGATCACCTGGGTCCCCGAGAACGTCAAGGACGGCCAGTTCGGCAAGTGGCTCTCGGGCGCGCGCGACTGGTCCATCAGCCGCAACCGCTACTTCGGCTCGCCGATCCCGGTGTGGAAGAGCGACGACCCGGAGTACCCGCGGATCGACGTCTACGGCTCGCTGGACGAGCTGGAGCGCGACTTCGGCGTGCGCCCGGACGACCTGCACCGGCCGTTCATCGACGAGCTGACCCGCCCGAACCCCGACGACCCGACCGGGCGCTCGACGATGCGCCGGATCAGCGACGTCCTCGACGTCTGGTTCGACTCCGGATCGATGCCCTTCGCCCAGGTGCACTACCCGTTCGAGAACGCGGACTGGTTCGACACCCACAACCCGGCGGACTTCATCGTCGAGTACATCGGGCAGACGCGCGGCTGGTTCTACACGCTGCACGTGCTCTCCACCGCGCTCTTCGACCGCCCGGCGTTCCGCAACGTGGTCAGCCACGGCATCGTGCTGGGCAACGACGGGCAGAAGATGTCCAAGTCGCTGCGCAACTACCCGGACGTGGCCGAGGTCTTCGACCGCGACGGCTCCGACGCCATGCGCTGGTTCCTGATGTCGAGCCCGGTCCTCCGGGGCGGCAACCTCGTCGTGACGGAGGATGGCATCCGCGAGGGCGTCCGCCAGGTGCTGCTGCCGCTGTGGAGCACCTGGTACTTCTTCTCCCTCTACGCCAACGCCTCGGCGGGCGGCGGCTACGAGGCGACCAGGCACACCGGCTCCGAGGACGTCCTCGACCGCTACCTGCTGGCCAAGACCCGCGATCTGGTCGAGACCGTGACCGGCCGGCTCGAGGCGCTGGACTCCACGCTCGCGGCCGCCGCGCTCCGCGACTTCAGCGACGTGCTCACGAACTGGTACGTGCGCCGCTCCCGCGACCGCTTCTGGCAGGGCGTCGACGAGGACGGCCGCGGATCGGAGGCGTTCGACACGCTCTACACGGTCCTCGAGACCGTGTGCCGCGTCGCCGCCCCGCTCCTGCCTCTCGTCACCGAGCAGATATGGCAGGGCCTGACCGGCGGCCGCAGCGTCCACCTCACCGACTGGCCGGAGGCGGACGAGTTCCCCGCCGACCCGGCGCTCGTGCACGCGATGGACGCGGTCCGCGGCATCTCGTCCACCGCGCTCTCCCTCCGCAAGCAGGCCGGGCTCCGCGTCCGCCTGCCGCTCGCGCGCCTGACCGTGGTGGTCGCCGACGCCGCCGAGCTCGCGCCGTTCGAGGCGATCCTCCGCGACGAGCTGAACGTGAAGGAGGTGTCGCTGGTGCCGCTGGTCGACTCCAGCGCCGCCGACTACGGCGTCACCTCCCGTCTCGCGGTCAACGCGCGCGCCGCCGGGCCCCGGCTCGGCAAGGGCGTGCAGACCGTGATCAGGGCCGCCAAGGCCGGCGACTGGAGCGAGACGGACGGCGTCGTCACCGCCGGCGGCGTCGAGCTGGTCGAGGGCGAGTACGAGCTCACGCTCGAGGTCGGCGGCTCGGCCGGCGATGACCGCGCCATCGCCCTGCTCCCGCGCGGGGGCTTCGTGCTCCTCGACACGGCGACCACCCCCGAGCTCGAAGCGGAGGGGCTCGCCCGCGACCTCATCCGCGCGGTGCAGGACGCCCGCAAGGCGGCCGGGTTCGAGGTCAGCGACCGGATCGTCCTGGAGGTCGTGCTCGACGAGCCGAGCCTGCAGGCGCTCGAGCCGCACGCGCTCTGGATCGCGGAGGAGACCCTCGCGACCGGATGCGCGTTCACTCCGCTCACCACGGCTCTCGAGGGCGGCGAGGGCGCGATCGCCGTCGGCCCCGCGGGCACCGCCATCATCCGCGTCGAGAAGGTCGAGGCCGCCGATGTCTGATCCGTTCGAGCCGGACGACGCCGACCGCGCGGCCGCCGACGCCGTCTACGCCGCGCTGCTGGAGCGCCTGGGCGAGGCGAGCGTCCGCCCGCGCCTCGCTCCGACCCGGCGCGCCGTCGAGATCCTCGGCGACCCGCAGCGCGCCTACCCGGTGATCCAGATCGCCGGAACCAACGGCAAGACCTCGACCAGCCGGATGATCGAGAGCCTGCTGCGCGCCCACGGGCTGCGGGTGGGCCTGTTCACCAGTCCGCACCTCGAGCGCTTCAACGAGCGCATCGTCATCGACGGAGAGCCGATCTCCGACCGGAGCCTCGCCGACAACTGGCAGGACGTCGAGCCGTACCTGCGGATGACCGACGCCGAGCTGGCCGAGCAGGGCGAGGCGCCGCTGTCCTTCTTCGAGGCGATCACCGTCCTGGCCTACGCGGCCTTCGCCGACGCGCCGGTCGACGTGGCCGTCGTCGAGGTGGGGATGGGCGGCGAGTGGGACTCGACGAACGTCGCCGACGCGCAGGTCGCCGTCTTCACGCCGATCGCCCTCGACCACACCGACCGCCTCGGCTCGACGATCGAGGAGATCGCGCGCACCAAGTCGGGCATCGTCAAGCCGCTCGCCTCGGTGGTCTCCGCGAGGCAGGTCCCGGAGGCGGAGGCGGTGCTGCGGCACGCGGCCGAGGCCACCGAGTCGACGATCGTCGTCGAGGGGGCGGAGTTCGACGTCGAGTCGACGACCGTCGCCGTCGGCGGCCAGGTCGTCACCGTCCGGGGACTCGTCACCACGTACGAGCAGCTGCTGCTGCCGTTCTTCGGCGACCACCAGGCCGAGAACGCCGCCGTGGCCGTCGCCGCGGTCGAGACGTTCCTGGGAGGCGGGACGCAGGAGCTCACCGGCGACGTCCTCGACGAGGGCTTCGCCGCCGCGACCTCCCCGGGCCGCCTGCAGCTCGTCGGACTCGCTCCGCGCACCGTCGTCGACGCGGCGCACAACCCGCACGGTGCCGCGTCCCTCGCCGCCGCTCTCGGCCGCTACTTCGACTTCGACCGCGTGACGGCCGTCCTCGGCGTGCTGGCCGAGAAGGACGCCGAGGGGATCCTCCGGGAGCTCCGCCCCGTGGTGGACGAGCTGATCGTGACCACGGCGCCGAGCGATCGGGCGATGCCCGCCGAGGAGCTCGCCGCGCTCGCCCGCACCGTGTTCCCGGAGGAGGCGGTCCGCGTCGCCGACGACCCGCTGGGTGCTCTCACGGCCGGTCGCGTCCTCGCGGCGCGCACCGACAAGGGCGCCCTGCTGGTCACGGGCTCGATCACCCTCGTCGGCCGCACGATCACCGCGGCCCGCGACGAGAACTGGCTGGGCGCGTGAGGGCCGGGCGCCCGCGGCGCTCGCGGACCGTCCGGGAGAGCCTCGGCTCGATCGTGCTCGGCTTCGAGGCGGTCATCGTCTTCCTCGCCACCCTGGTGGCCTTCGGGCTGAAGGCGGCCGACCCCGTGATCGTGCTGGTCGGGGGAGCGGTGGTCTGCCTCGCGCTCGTCGCCACTCTGGGCCTGCTGAACCGGCCGGTCGGCTTCCGCATCGGCTGGGTGCTGCAGTTCGTTATCGTGGCCTCGGGCCTGCTGGTCCCGATCATGTACGTGATCGGCGCCGCCTTCGTGGCGCTGTGGACGTACTGCATGGTGACCGGCACCCGCCTCGACGCTCAGACGCGCCGGGCGGCGGAGCCCACCGACCCCACCGAAGGAGACCGCTGAACCATGGCCACTCAGGAGACCCTCGTCCTCGTCAAGCCCGACGGCGTCGCCCGCAACCTCACCGGCGAGATCCTCCGCCGCATCGAGGCGAAGGGCTACTCCCTCGTCGACGTGAAGCTCGTCGAGGCCGACCGCGAGCTGCTCGCCGCCCACTACGCCGAGCACGAGGGCAAGCCCTTCTACGAGCCGCTCGTCGAGTTCATGGAGAGCGGCCCGATCGTCGCCCTGCGCATCGCGGGCGACCGTGTGATCGAGGGCTTCCGCGCCCTCGCCGGCACCACCGACCCGACCACGGCCGCTCCCGGCACCATCCGCGGCGACCTCGGCCGCGACTGGGGCCTCAAGGTCCAGCAGAACCTCGTGCACGGGTCCGACTCCGAGGAGTCGGCCGCGCGCGAGCTCGGCCTCTGGTTCGCCTGAGCCGCTCGGCCGCCTGCCTCTGACGACGTCCGTCAGAGGTAGGCGAGCACGTTCAGCCTCACCTGCGCGATCACCGCGATCAGCAGGTAGCAGAGCAGCGTGATGAACGGGACCCAGCCGTAGGCGGCACCGGCGAAGCGGCGCACCCCGGCGGGGACGGGGAACACGCCCTCACGGAGGTTGCGGAGCGTCACCAGCCAGAAGCCCGGGATGACGACGGCCCAGGTGAGCATGCACCAGGGGCAGAGCGTCCCGAGCGCGAAGACGCTCGTCGCGATGAGCCAGCCCACGAACACCAGGGCCAGCAGGAAGCCGACGTTGAAGGCCGCCCAGAACCACCGGTCGAACCGGGCGCCCGCGAGCAGGCCCAGCCCCACCACGATCGGCGCGATCCAGGCAGCCAGGCCGATGAGAGGGTTCGGGAAGCCGAAGACCGCGCCCTGCGCCGAGTTCAGGTTCGCACTGCACTGCACGAGCAGGCTGAAGTCGCAGCCGAGGCCCGCATCGGGGTTCTCGAGAGCGGCGAACTTGTCGTTCGTGAGAGCGAAGGCGGCGGTCCAGCCGATCACGCCGAGGACGATCAGCAGGACGGCGAAGAGGACGGGGCGCTGCTGGGTGGGGGCGTCGCGCACCCCGGGATCGCTGGACACCGGGGGATTATGGCACGCGCCGGATCGGCGCCTCTGGGAATGCGTGCGATAATCGGAGCCGTCGGTCCGGGGGACCCCGCATCGACGCGAAGAAGGTTTACCGGGCGAGTACCGGGCCACAGGAGATCGACAGCGTTCCGCGAATGGACGCGCCGGATCTCCGCTCCGCCGGGAGTCGACCGCAGGTCGCACCGCGGGGGAGCGCGTGTCGGATAGTCAGTTCCGAGTGTGCAGCTGCAACCGGAGTCCCGCGCCACGAGCGCGACGGGACCGGGGGAGCGGAAGGATTCGCGGCGGGCCGAGGCCCCTCGCACGAGAGAAGCATCCGGGAAGACGACGCGGCGGACGACCCGGCCGAGGAGTGCACCAGGAATGGTGGAAGACAACAGTACGAGCGGATCCGATCCGGACCGCGACGGGCCCCGCAGCGGGGCCAGGAAGATCAGCCGCCTCTTCGGTGGCCGCCGGGCGAGCCGGCGGACCGAGTCGAGCGCGCCAGCGACAGGGGAGACGATCATCGACAGCAACGAGACCGACCAGACCGGAGCCGAGGGCATCGAGCTGCCCGAGACCGGGAGCGCCGCGGAGGCGGCCGAGCCGTCGACGTCGACGGGCGCGGTGTTCTTCAACGCCCTGCCGCAGACCCCGGGCGCCGACCAGGAGGAGCCGCGACGGCCCGCACTGCCGAGCCCGTCGCTGCTGTTCCAGGCGCCGGTCCTGCCCGACTACGTCGAGCTGGCTCCGCTGCCTCCCCGCGGTGCGCCGCTGGGCGTCCAGGAGGAGCGCGAGAGCCCGGCCGAGGAGCAGGGCTCCGTCCGCCGCCGCTCGCGCCGCCGCAGCGGCGAGAGCGAGAGGTCCGGCTCCGACGACCCCGAGAACACCGTCGTCCGGGTCCGCCAGCCGCGCGAGCAGCGCGAGGCCCGCGAGCCCGAGCTCATCACCGAGCCGCAGCGCATCAAGGGCTCGACCCGCCTCGAGGCCAAGAAGCAGCGCCGCCGCGACGGCCGCGACGCCGGCCGGCGCCGCACGGTCGTCACCGAGTCCGAGTTCCTCGCCCGCCGGGAGGCCGTCGACCGCGTCATGGTCGTCCGCTCGAAGGAGGACAGCATCCGCATCGGCGTGCTCGAGGACGGCGTCCTCGCCGAGCACTACGTCGCCCGCTCGCAGGAGGCGTCGCTCATCGGCAACGTCTACCTCGGCCGCGTGCAGAACGTCCTCCCGAGCATGGAGGCCGCCTTCGTCGACATCGGACGCGGGCGCAACGCCGTGCTCTACTCCGGCGAGGTCGACTGGGACGCCGCGAACAACGCCGGCGGCCCCCGCCGGATCGAGCTCGCGCTCAAGCCCGGCGACCGGGTCCTCGTCCAGGTCACGAAGGACCCCGTCGGCCACAAGGGCGCCCGTCTCACGAGCCAGATCTCGCTCCCCGGCCGCTACCTCGTCTACGTGCCCAACGGTTCGATGAACGGCATCTCGCGGAAGCTCCCGGACACCGAGCGCGCCCGCCTGAAGAAGATCCTCAAGGAGGTGCTGCCCGAGAACGTGGGCGTCATCGTCCGGACCGCGGCCGAGGGCGCCACGGAGGAGCAGCTGACCGTCGACGTCGAGCGCCTGACCGCGCAGTGGACGGCTCTCAGCGCGAAGGCCGCGACCGGGCAGGCTCCCGCTCTCCTGCACAGCGAGCCGGACCTGCTGATCAAGATCGTCCGCGACGTCTTCAACGAGGACTTCGAGAAGATGGTCATCGCCGGCGACGACGCCCGCGAGACCATCGAGCTCTACCTCAGCCAGGTCGCACCCGATCTGCTCGAGCGCGTCGAGGTCTACACGGGTGAGAAGGACGCGTTCGACGAGTTCCGCATCACGGAGCAGATCGAGAAGGCGCTGGAGCGCAAGGTGTGGCTGCCCAGCGGCGGCTCGCTCGTGATCGACCGCACCGAGGCGATGACGGTGGTCGACGTCAACACCGGCAAGTTCGTCGGCTCGGGCGGGAACCTCGAGGAGACGGTCACGAAGAACAACCTGGAGGCGGCCGAGGAGATCGTCCGCCAGCTGCGCCTGCGCGACATCGGCGGCATCATCGTCGTCGACTTCATCGACATGGTGCTCGAGTCCAACCGCGACCTCGTGCTCCGCCGCCTGGTCGAGTGCCTGAGCCGCGACCGGACGAAGCACCAGGTCGCCGAGGTCACCTCGCTCGGCCTCGTGCAGATGACCCGCAAGAAGCTGGGCCTGGGCCTGCTCGAGACCTTCAGCGAGAACTGCGAGATCTGCGCCGGGCGCGGCGTCATCGTCCACCACGACCCCGTGCTCAAGCACCGGTCGACCGCCGCTCCGCAGCAGGAGCAGCGCCGCCGGGGCAAGGGCGGCGAGCAGCAGCCCGCCGCCTCCGGGCGCTCGAACGGCGGGCAGAACGGGCAGGGCGCGCCGGCGACCAAGCCGATCAGCACCCACGCCATCACGGACGACGCGAAGAACGCGCTCGCGCAGATCGCCGCCAGCACCATCCACCCCCAGGCCGTGCGCCAGGCGGCGGAGGAGGCGGCCGCGCTGGTCGAGGACGCCGCCGAGACCGTCGAGGCCCAGGCGCCGGAGGAGTCCGCGACGGCACCCGAGGAGCAGCCGTCCGAGCCGAGCCGTCGCGGCGAGCGTCCCGCCCGGGGTGAGCGCCGTCGTCGCAGCCGCGACCGCGAGCCGCGCCAGGAGGCCGCCGAGACGGCGGCCGTCGAGCCGGCTCCCGTCGAGACCCCGGTCGAGAAGGAGATCGAGCCGGCCGCTGCCGCGCCGATCCTCGACATCCCGATCGCGCCGGTCACGCCTCCGCGCCGCGTCCGCAGCGAGGTCGCCGAGCACCTGCTCGACTCCGTGCTCGACGCTCTGCCGGCCCCGAAGCAGCCCGGCCAGGGCCGTGCGAAGAGCCGCCGCGTCACGACGGCCGCGCTCACCGGAGTCGCGGTCATCCCCGAGCAGACCCCGCGCCGCGCCGACCAGTAGCGCGACCCGGTGTCAGGAGGGCCCGGTGCCCGGCGAGAGCCGGCGCCGGGCCCTCTCGGCGTCCCGGTCGCGACCGCGGACGCGGAGCCCGCTCCGCCTCAGCCGCTCGACCAGCTCCCGCGCGCCGACGAGGACCGCGCCCGCGGCGACGAGCTCGTCGATCCGCTCCTCGGGCACGTCGTAGTGGTCCAGGTCGAAGCCGCGCTCGGGCACGCCGAGACGGCGCGCGAAGTCGTGGAGCTCCTCGAGCGAGACGTCGCTCACGAGGTGCGCCCACAGCCGGCCGTGCGCCGGCCAGCGCGCGGCGTCGACGAGGATGGCCATTCCCCGATCGTAGGCGGCGCGCCGTCCGTCCACGCGCCTCCTCCTCGACTATCGTGACGGGGTCGCCGGTCGGGTGGACACGGCTTCGCAGTCGTGTGCGTTTGACCGTGGAGCGCGGATCCCGTACTCTTGACCGTTGGTGTGGCGCGATCCATGTGCTCACGCAGATTTCCGTTGTCGCTCCGCCCCTCACGGGGCGTGGGCCGCGGTGCCGGTTCCCTCGTGTCGTGAGGAGACGGGTACGAACCGGAAGACCGGGGCTCAGCCCCGTCCCTACAAGCCCCGGACGAGGCCTCCGCTCCGTCCAGACGAGAAACAGGTACGAGAAGTGGTTTACGCAGTTGTGCGCGCCGGCGGTCGGCAGGAGAAGGTCGAGGTCGGCACCATCGTGACGATGGACCGCGTCAAGGCCGACGAGAACGGCACCGTGCAGCTTCCTGCCGTGCTGCTCGTCGACGGTGAGTCGATCACCTCGGACGCGGCGACCCTCGCGGGGGTGACCGTCACCGCCGAGGTGCTCGAGGACCTCCGTGGTCCGAAGATCATCATCCAGAAGTTCAAGAACAAGACCGGTTACAAGAAGCGCCAGGGGCACCGTCAGGACCTCACGCGCGTCAAGGTCACTGGCATCAAGTAGTCCTGCAAAGGAATTGAGCTGACCTGCGGAGCGAGCCATCGCACTGCAGGGCAACAGCACGGGGCTGCGGCCCCCCGGTCTCGAGGAGATGAGAAATGGCACACAAGAAGGGCGCGAGCTCCACTCGCAACGGTCGCGACTCGAACGCGCAGCGTCTCGGCGTCAAGCGCTTCGGCGGCCAGGTCGTGAACGCGGGCGAGATCATCGTCCGCCAGCGCGGCACCCACTTCCACCCCGGCGCGAACGTCGGACGCGGTGGCGACGACACCCTGTTCGCCCTCTCGGCGGGCGCTGTCGAGTTCGGCAGCAAGGGCGGCCGCAAGGTCGTCAACATCGTGGCGGCCGCCCAGTAGGGTCGACCTCCTCGGCCGCACAGGCACAGGACGCAAGGGGCGGGCTTCGGCTCGCCCCTTGCGCGTTTACCAGGGCACAGCCCCCCGGCGCCGGCATCCCGGCGCCGCACGCACTCACGGACGGATTCACACCATGGTCACCTTCGTCGACAACGTCACGCTGCATCTGCGTGCCGGCCACGGCGGCAACGGCTGCGTCTCCGTCCGTCGCGAGAAGTTCAAGCCGCTCGCCGGCCCCGACGGCGGCAACGGCGGGCACGGGGGCGACATCGTCCTCGTCGCCGACCCGCAGACGACGACGCTGCTCGCCTACCACCGCCACCCGCACCGCAGCTCCGAGAACGGCGGTCCCGGCATGGGCGACCACCGCGCGGGCGGGAACGGCGAGCTCATGGAGCTCCCCGTCCCGGTCGGCACGGTCGTCAAGTCGCCGGACGGCGACCAGCTGATCGACATGGACGAGCCCGGCCTCCGGTTCGTCATCGCTCCGGGCGGGCAGGGCGGCCTCGGCAACGCCTCGCTCGCCACCACGAAGCGCAAGGCGCCCGGCTTCGCGCTGCTCGGCACGCCGGGCTGGGAGGGCGACGTCGTCCTCGAGCTGAAGACCGTCGCGGACGTCGCGCTCGTCGGATTCCCTTCGGCGGGCAAGTCGAGCCTCGTCGCGGCGATCTCGGCGGCCAAGCCGAAGATCGCGGACTACCCGTTCACGACCCTCGCGCCCAACCTCGGCGTCGTGCAGGCGGGGGAGTCGCGGTTCACCGTCGCCGACGTGCCCGGTCTCATCGAGGGCGCGAGCGAGGGCAAGGGCCTGGGCCTGGAGTTCCTCCGCCATGTCGAGCGCTGCACCGCGCTCGTCCACGTGCTCGACTGCGCCACGCTCGAGCCCGGCCGCGACCCGCTGACCGACCTCGACATCATCCTCGGCGAGCTGGCGGCGTACCCCGTCGGCGACGGACAGGTGCCGCTGATCGAGCGCCCGCAGCTGATCGCGCTCAACAAGGTCGACGTGCCCGAGGCCCAGGAGCTGGCCGACTTCGTCCGGGCCGACCTCGAGGGCCGCGGCTACCGCGTCTTCGAGATCTCGACGGTCAGCCACTCGGGACTCCGCCAGCTGACGTTCGCCCTCGCCGAGATCGTCGAGAAGCACCGCCTCGAGCTCGCCGCTGTGCCGCGGGTGGAGCGCATCACCATCCGCCCCCGCGCCGTGGACGAGAAGGACTTCGAGATCCGGGTCGAGGGCGGCTCGTACGGCAACGTCTACCGGGTCCTGGGCACCAAGCCCGTGCGCTGGGTGGCGCAGACCGACTTCACGAACGACGAGGCCGTCGGCTTCCTCGCCGACCGCCTGGCCAAGCTCGGAGTCGAGAACGGCCTCTTCTCGGCCGGAGCGGTCGCCGGCTCCACCGTCGTCATCGGCCCCGGCGACGGCGTCGTCTTCGACTGGGAGCCGACCCTCACCTCGACGGCCGAGCTCATCACCGCGCCCCGCGGAACGGACCTCCGCCTCGAGGACAACCGGCGCAAGACCCGCAACGAGCGTCGCGAGGACTACTTCGAGCGGATGGACGCCAAGGCCGAGGCGCGCGCGGAGCTCGAGCGCGAGCGCCAGGGTGGCGTCTGGCGCGTCGCCGACGAGGGCGACGGCACGGAGGCCGGCGAGGAGAGCTGACTCCCGCCGCCGGGGTCGTCTGCCTCTACACTGGCCGGATGCCGCAGACGACCCCCGACAGCAGTGCGCTGACCGAGCGGTTCGCCGCCTCCCGCGTCGCGTCGCGCTCCCTCCGCAGTGCGACCACCGACCTCAAGAACCGGGCTCTGCTCGCCATCGCCGACGCGGTGCGCTCGAGCGCCGAGCGCGTCGTCCCGGCGAACGAGCTCGACCTCCAGCGGGGCCGCGAGAGCGGGATGAGCGCGGGCCTGCAGGACCGCCTCCGCCTCGATGCGGCGCGCCTGGGGTCCCTCGCCGACGCCGTCGTCGCGGTCGTCGGGCTCACCGATCCGGTCGGGCAGACGGTGCGGGGATCGAACCTGCCCAACGGCGCCTCCCTCACCCAGGTGCGGGTCCCGTTCGGCGTGGTCGGAGCGATCTACGAGGCGCGCCCGAACGTCACCATCGACATCGCGGCGCTCGCCCTCAAGAGCGGGAACGCCGTGATCCTGCGCGGAGGCTCGGCCGCGGAGAACACGAACCGCGTCCTGGTGGAGCTGCTGCAGGAGGCCGTCGCCTCCGTCGGGCTGCCCGCCGAGCTGGTGCAGACGGTCGACGACCACGGCCGCGAGGGCGCGAAGGCCCTCATGCGAGCGCGCGGCTACGTCGACGTCCTGGTGCCGCGGGGGAGCGCGGGCCTCATCGAGTCGGTCGTGACCGAGTCGACGGTCCCTGTGATCGAGACGGGCGCCGGAGTCGTCCACGTCTTCCTCGACGCCAGTGCCGACGAGCAGTGGGCCGTGGACATCGTCCACAACGCCAAGGTGCAGCGTCCGAGCACCTGCAACGCCCTCGAGACCCTCCTCGTCCACCGTGACGCCGCCGAGCGCCTCCTCTCGCCCGTCCTCGGTCGGCTCGCGGAAGCGGGAGTGACCGTGCACGGCGACGAGCGCGTCGCGGCGCTCTGGCCCGACGCGGTGCCCGCCACCGATGAGGACTGGTCCGCGGAGTACTACTCGCTCGACGTCGCCGTCGCGATCGTCGACGACCTCGACGCCGCGATGGCCCACATCGACCGGTACTCCACCCACCACACCGAGTCGATCGTGACGAACGACCTCCGGAGCGCCGAGCGCTTCCTCGCCGAGGTCGACTCCGCGGTCGTGATGGTCAACGCCTCCACCCGCTTCACCGACGGCGGGGAGTTCGGGTTCGGCGCCGAGGTCGGCATCTCGACGCAGAAGCTGCACGCTCGGGGCCCCATGGGTCTTCCCGAGCTGACCAGCACGAAGTGGCTGCTGCGCGGCGCGGGACAGGTCCGCGCCTAGCGCCCGGACCGGCGATCCGGCGTCGAGCGGCGTCCGGGTAGACTCGTCAGAGCCCCGCCGGGGCGACCACGACCTCCAAGGAGCACTGCATGTCCCTCGCGATGACCGTCCTCGCCGAAGCAGCGGCCCACACGGAGCTGCCGTTCCCCCCGATCGTCTTCGGCCTGATCGCCGCCGTCGCCTTCACGGCCCTCGGCTTCGTCACCTGGAGCTACCGCGACGTGGCGAACCGCCACTCGCACAAGACCGGCGCCGGCTCCCACGACCAGCACGGTCACGGACACTAGGCGGGGAGCCCAGCGATCGTGACGTCCGCCGCGAGCGGAGGCCCGCGGCGTCCGCGCATCGGCGTGATGGGCGGCACCTTCGACCCGATCCACCACGGTCACCTGGTCGCCGCCTCCGAGGTGGCCCAGTCGTTCGACCTGGACGAGGTCGTCTTCGTGCCCACCGGCCAGCCGTGGCACAAGAAGACGGTGACCTCCGCCGAGCACCGGTACCTGATGACGGTGATCGCGACGGCGTCGAACCCGCGCTTCACCGTCAGCCGAGTCGACGTGGACCGCATCGGCACGACCTACACGATCGACACCCTGCGCGACATCCACGCCGCGCACCCCGACGCCGAGCTGTTCTTCATCACCGGCGCGGACGCGGTCGCTCAGATCCTGAGCTGGAAGGACTACGACGAGCTGTGGGAGCTGGCCCACTTCGTCGCCGTCAGCCGGCCGGGGCACGTCCTCAACGTTTCGGGATTGCCGGCCCAGGACGTATCCTTGTTGGAGATTCCGGCACTGGCGATCTCCTCGACCGACTGTCGGAGCCGCGTCAACCGGGGTCATCCGGTCTGGTACCTGGTTCCCGACGGTGTCGTCCAGTACATCTCGAAGCACCACCTGTATCGGAGCACGTCATGACAGTTCAGCCCGAGGAGAAGCCGCTCACCCGGCGCGAGATCCGCGAGCGCGAGAGGCGCGAGGCCGGTGCGGCCACGACCGCCGCCGTTCCGACGACGTCCCGCCGAGCTGCCACCGCGACCGCCACCACCGCCGGCGACATGCCGGTGCTGACCCCCACCCAGGCCCTGCGGATCACCCCCGTCGAGCCGAGCCCCGCGAGCGAGCCCGACCTGCGCACCTCCTCGATGGAGATCGTCGCCACCGAGAACGCCACGGGCCGCCAGCTGACCCGTCGGGAGCTGCGCGCACTGCTGGCGCAGCAGCAGGCGGAGAAGGTCGCCGCCGCACCGGAGGCGGAGCCGCCCGCCGACGAGGAGCGGTCCGACGACGAGCGCTCCGACGACGTCGAGGGCGCCCTCGAGCGCGCCTCGGCGCTCCCGCCGACCGGGGCGGTCCCCGTGATCGAGGCGGCCGACGAGTCCCGTGATGCGGAGCCGGTGCCCGAGGGCGCAGCGGAGCAGGAGCCGGAGGGCGACGAGGACGTCGTCACCGAGGACGCCCCCGAGGCGTCCGAGGAGGAGGCGGACGAGTCCGCCACCGATGCGACCGCGGACGCCGACGCGGCCGAGGTGCACGAGGCCGAGATCGAGAGCTCCTCCTCCGACGACGAGACGCCGTCCGCGGACGCCTCCGACGAGCGGGACGCGGACGACGAGCAGCCGACGGCCGGCGAGCAGCCCGAGCAGCCGCACCTGAACACCGCGCTCTTCGCGTCGGTGGGCGGATCCCTCGACATCGCCGACGAGAAGGCCACCGAGATCACCGGGAGCTTCGAGCCGCCGATCGAGCACCTCGCCATCACCGAGGAACTCGACAGCAAGTCGAAGGAGGAGGTGGACGCCTCGTTCGACTCCCTCATCGCGAGCGGAGTCGCCGCCACCGGTGCCGTCACCACCACCAACGCGCTGATCCTGCCGACCACGGGCCCCGGCGCGACAGTCGGCACGGACACGGGGGAGATCCTCGTCACCGGCTCGTTCGACCTCCCGCGCAGCCTCGGCTCCACGGGCCAGCACCCGAACCTCTACGACTCGCCCGATGTGGACCGCTACGTCGACCGCATCGACCGCGAGCAGCCCGTCGGCGAGTCCGAGCCGGTCCGGGCGTCCAGCGCCGTCTCCACCCACGCCGCCGGCACCTCGATGATCGCGCCGCAGAAGCGCGCCGGCGTGAGCGTCCCGGTGGTCCTCGCGATCACCGCGGCCGTCCTGCTGGTTGGCGCGATCGCGCTGTTCATCGGCGGCTTCGTGCTCAACATCTTCTGATCTCCACCACCGACACTGAAGGCTTCATGACTGCGACCGATTCCGCCCGCGCCCTGCTCCAGCTCGCGGCCACCGCCGCCGACTCCAAGGGCGGTGAGGACCTCGTCGCCCTCGACGTCTCGGGGCCGCTGCCGCTGGTCGACATCTTCCTCCTCGCCACCGGCCGCTCCGAGCGCAACGTGGTCGCGATCGCGAACGAGGTGGAGGACCGCCTGAACGACTCCGGCGCCAAGCTGCTGCGCCGCGAGGGCCGTGCGGAGGGCCGCTGGATCCTCCTCGACTTCGGCGACCTCGTCGTGCACGTCTTCCACGAGGAGGATCGCATGTACTACTCGCTCGAGCGCCTCTGGAAGGACTGCCCGACGGTGCCGTTCACCGTCGAGCAGCCCGTCGCCGTCGACTCGTCGACGTCCTCGAACTGACGAACACGCCCGGCGACAGCGCTCGATTTCACTTCACGCGAATCGTGTTGTAGTTTATTCGAGTTGCTTCCGCCGGGCGGAGACAGCGCAGGACAGCACGAAGCAAGACAGAACATGGGTCCGTGGCGCAGCTGGTAGCGCACCTGCATGGCATGCAGGGGGTCAGGGGTTCGAATCCCCTCGGATCCACCGAACAGGTCCGCACTCCTCCGGGAGTGCGGACCTTTGTCGTTCCCGGCGTTACAGGGTCTGGCGTCGTCCTGTCCGGCGCCGTCCTGTCCGGCTCAGGCCGGTCAGGCCAGCCAGGACCGTGCCCGTCCGGCCACCGGGTCCCCCTGCTGGTCACGCACGGGTCGGCCCGACCGGCTCCACATGGCCGCCGCATCCGGCGAGGAATCCGGAGAGCTCGCCCCAGGCGTCCTCCCCGATCGTGGTGCCCGGGCGCCGTGCGAGATCGGCCAGAGCGTCCGTCAGCTCGTCGACTCCCGTCAGGATCCTCGTCCGTGCCGCTCCCGTGCCCTGCCATCCGGGCGCGTACGTCCTGACGTCGGGGTGGCTGTAGAGCACGGCCGTCTCGAACCACGGCGTGGGCAGACCGTTCAGGGCCAGGTGCTCCTTGAGTCTCGCGGCCTGGATCCGGACCTGCCGGGCGGGGACGTGCTGCTCGACATGCGTGCGCACCGTCCACCGCGACACCGTCCCCGGTGCGATCTGAACCGCGAAGGCCTCGGGCAGGGCGTCCTCGTCGAGGAGGACGCCGTAGGAGGGGTGGACGGTACCGGGTCGCACGCCGTCGAAGACGACCCCCTGCCAGTACTTGGCCTCGATGATGAGCGCGCCGTGCCGGGTGAGCAGCAGATGGTCGATCTGCGCGAGGAAGCGGCGCGTCGTGCGCGCCTCGACCGGTACGAAGACGACGTTCGTGGCGAGGACGCCGGACAGCCCCGCCGAGGCGCACGCCTCCCGGATCAGGGTGTGCGAGACGGCCTCGCTGCTCCAGGTCCTGGCGAGCGCGTCACGGGTCTGCTCGACCTCCTCCTGCGCCGTCTCGAGCTCGGTCCGACTGAGGTCGCGCTCGGCGTCGCGCGCGCGCGTCAATGCCTTGAGCGCCGCCTCGTGGCTCCGGTCGCGCTCGGCGATCGTGCGCTGGTGCTCCTCCGAGGCCTCCTCCGCGGCCTGCTCCGCCGCCGCTCTCGCCGCAGTGCGCCGTCGGCGGCCGGCGACGACCGTGATGAGAAGGGCCAGGAGCAGGGCGGCCGCGACGGCCCAGGGGAGGTACTCGTTCATGGTCCCCAGGCAAGCACGGAACACCGACCGTGCGCCGCGACGGCTCCCGATCGCGCCGCTCGGCGGACCGGCCGCGGTGCGCTCGCTCGTGCCCTGTCCGGACGTCTTCGTCGGCGTCCGCCTGCGCGCGCGGTGGAGACGCCGACCCTGCGCCGGCCGATCGCGCAGGCGGAGCCCTACCGCCGCCTGGCGGACGCGATGCGCGACCAGCACGAGGTCCGGCTGACCGGCGTCGAGGGCACGCTGCTGGGCTTCGTCGGCCCGCAGCCGTTCCAGGGGATCAGCGTCGCCGGCCTGCACACGCACGTCGTCGACACCACCGGCGGGATCGGCGGCCACGTGCTCGCCGCCTCCGGAGTCGCGGGCCTGATCGAGATCGAGCGGTACGGCGGCATCACCCTCCTCCTGCTGGAGTCGGACGACCACCCGCGAGCCGACTTGGACGCGGCGGCCGACGCCGGGATCCGCGCCGTGGAGACCGACCACCCGCCCTGAGCGGCCCTACCCTGGACGCATGCCCTCACTGCGCGACGTCCACGCCGTCATCGACCGTCTCTGGCCCGAGGCGGCCGCCGAGAGCTGGGACGCGCCCGGCCTGGTCACCGGCGACCCCGACGCCGCGGTGGAGCGGATCCTGCTCACGGTCGACGTGGTCTCCGACACCGTCGCGGAGGCCGTCGACGGCGGATACCAGCTCCTGGTCGCGCACCACCCGCTGCTGCTGCGCGGCGTCACCTCGATCGCCGAGGACGGCTACAAGGGCCGCCTGCTCGCGGACCTCGTCCGGGGCGGCTGCGCACTGATCTCGGCCCACACGAACGCCGACATCGTCGCGGACGGCGTCTCGGACGTGATCGCGACCCGCCTCGGCCTGACCGGCACGACTCCGATCGTCCCGGGCGCCGACCCGTCGGTCGGGCTCGGCCGGGTGGGCGATCTGCCCGAGGAGGTGACGCTCGGACGCCTGGCCGGAGCCGTGGCCGAGCTCCTGCCGGCCACCGCGGGGGGAGTGCGGGTCGCGGGCGCCTACGAGACACCCGTGCGCCGCGTGTCGCTCTGCGGGGGAGCGGGGGACTCCCTCCTGGACGCCCCCGCCGTCCGCACGAGCGACGTCTTCATCACCGCCGACCTCCGGCACCACCCGGCCTCCGAGGCGCGCGAGAAGGCCCTGCACGGCACCGGCCCCGCCCTCATCGACGTCTCGCACTGGGCGAGCGAGTGGCTGTGGCTCGACGTCGCCGCGACCGCGCTGCGGGACGCCCTGCCCACGGTCACCGTCGAGGTGAGCGAGACCCGCACCGACCCGTGGGATTTCGCGATCGTGCACTGACCCGCCGCGGGCACGGGAGAATGGACGCGGCGCGCCCGTACTGCGCGCCGGGAACGAGGACCGCCACGTGAAAGCCAGCCCCGCACACCAGCGCGAACTCCTGACTCTGGCGAGTCTGGACACGAGGGGCGCGCAGCTGCGCCACGCCCTCGCGACGCTCCCGCAGATCGCGCGGATCCAGGCGATGCAGGCCCGCGACAACGAGACCCGCCGCTCCCTCGCCGAGCGCACAGGGCGCCTCGAGGACGTGCGCACCGAGCTCGGGCGCATCGAGTCCGACGTCAGCGTGGTCGAGAAGCGGCTCACCCGCGATCGCGACCGCCTGCAGACCGCATCCGCGGCCAAGGACATCGCCGCGCTCGAGAGCGAGATCACCTCCCTCGTGAAGCGACGGGGAGACCTCGAGGACATCGAGCTGACCCTGATGGAGCGGATCGAGGGCATCGAGTCCGAGGTCGCCGCGGCTCAGGCCGAGCGCGACGAGGTCGTCGCCTCGCTCGGGACCCTCGCCGAGGAGCGCGACGCGCAGGCCGAGAAGCTCCGCGACAAGCAGGAGGCGCTCGCCCGGGACCGCGCCGACCTGGTGACGACCCTTCCGGAGGACCTGGTCGAGCTGTACGAGAAGCAGCGCGCCCGCTACGGAGTCGGAGCGGCCCTCCTCCGCGGGAAGGTGTCGGAGGGGAGCGGCGTGGCCCTCACCGAGTCGGACCTCTCCTGGATCCGCGCCTCCGCTCCGGACGAGGTCGTCCTCTGCCCCGACAGCGGCTGCATCCTGGTGCGCGGCGAGGAGTCCACGCTCGCCTGAGCCGTACACTGGACGGGCGAACGGGCCGGCAAGACGGTCGCGTCACCGCGGCGAGAGCCGTGGTGCCGAGGAACGTCCGGGCTCCGCAGAGCAGGGCGGTGGGCAACACCCACCCGGGGCGACCCGCGAGACAGTGCCACAGAGAACAGACCGCCGTCGGCTCCGGCCGGCGGTAAGGGTGAAACGGTGGTGTAAGAGACCACCAGGGGCCGGAGTGATCCGGTCCGCTCGGTAAACCTCGCCCGGAGCAAGGTCAGACAGAGGACGATGCGGCTGCTCGTCGGGTCCTCGGGTAGACCGCTGGAGGGTCACGGCGACGTGGCTCCGAGAGAGATGGCCGTCCAGCGCCCGCCGAGAGGCGCGGCGTGAACAGAACCCGGCGTATCAGCCGACCCCTTCGCCACGAGATGCCCCGCCCCGGCGGGGCATCTCGCGTCTCCGCCGGTCGCCGAGCTCGCGCTCCCGCCCGCAGGCAGCGCGACGGCCTGCCGTGGCGGTTCCCGGGTCTCGATACATCCTTGCGCCGCCACTCGACAGGACTGGCGCGGTCCATCTCTCGCGCTGCCTCCTGCGGACGAAGCGGTGCAGCACGACGTCCGGCAGGCGCCGATCCCGGAGGACGGTCCTGAGACGCCGCTGCGGATCGCCGCCGAGGACCAGGTGCCCCCGCCCCGTCGTGGCTCACCGCGACCGCTGGACCCTGAAAGTCTGATCACGTCCGTCCGCCATGGCACGCACCAGGCGAACCGGCGAAACGCGTGCCAGCGTTTCGCCGTAGCCGTCCGCACCCCGCTCCCCGGATCGCGTCACCTCCCGAGGCCGACCGCGCCTCGGCGGGCGGGGACCGCCGAGGAAAAAGACTCAGCCCCGCCCTGCGAGCGCGGCCGCGCCGAGGATGCCGGCGTTGTTGCGGAGCGCCGCCGGGATGATCGGGGTGCGCAGGTCGAGCAGCGGGAGGAACTCGTCGTGGTGCTTGGAGATGCCGCCGCCGACGATGAAGAGATCGGGCCAGAGCAGCGCCTCGAGGTGGGAGTAGTAGCGCTGCAGGCGCTTCGCCCAGTGCTTGTAGTCGAGGTCGTCGCGCTCCTTGGCGGCGAACGAGGCCTTCTTCTCGTAGTCGCCGCCGTGGATCTCGAGGTGGCCGAGCTCGGCGTTGGGGATGAGGATCCCGTCGTGGATCTGCGCCGTCCCGATGCCGGTGCCGAGGGTGGTCATGATGACCAGGCCCTCCTTGTCCTTCGCCGCTCCGAAGCGCGACTCGGCGTAGCCCGCCGCGTCGGCGTCGTTGACGAAGAAGATGTTCCTGCCGATCGCGTCCTCGAAGAGCTTCTCGGCCTCGAGGCCGATCCACTCGTCCGACACGTTCGCCGCCGACATCGTCCGTCCGTGGACGACGACGGCGGGGAAGCAGATGCCGACCGGGGTGTCCGAGGGCAGGTCCGGGATCTTCTCGAGGATCTGCTGGACGGTGGCGACGATGTCCTTCGGCGTGCCTCCCGGGGGAGTGGCGAGCTTCATCCGGTCGCTGAGCAGGGTGCCCGCGGCCAGGTCCACCGAGGCCCCCTTGATGCCCGTTCCCCCGATGTCGATCCCGATGGCGGTCGCCGCAGCAGTCATAGCGGCCATGCTAGCGAAGGGCGGGGGTGCGGACCGACGCGGGCTGCGGCGTAGGATCGCGGCATGGCTGACGGCGACGCGAACTCCTGGTGGTACAACCTCAAGGCCGGCACGGTGGAGCAGGGATTCGTGTCCCCCTCCGTCGACCGGGTGGGACCCTTCTCCTCTCGCGAGGAGGCGGAGCACGCCCTCGAGCGGCTGCACGAGAACAGCCGCAAGTGGGCCGAGGAGGACGCCGCCGAGGACCGCTGACCGCGGCTACTCGTAGCTGTGCTCGGCGCCGGGGTAGGCGCCGGACTCCACGTCGTCCCGGTACGCGGTGACCGCTCCGGTGAGCACGCCGCGCAGATCCGCGTACTGCTTCACGAAGCGGGGGATGCGGCCGGTGGTGAATCCGGCGAAGTCCGTCCACACGAGCAGCTGTCCGTCGACGTGCGGTCCCGCTCCGACTCCGATCGTCGGGATGCGCAGCTCCTCCGTCACCTGACGTGCCGCGTCCGCGGGCACCATCTCGAGGACGACGGCGAACGCCCCGGCCTCCTGGACGGCGCGCGCGTCGGCGAGCAGCTGCTCGATGCCTTCGCCGCGCCCCTGGACCATGTGACCGCCGAGCCCGTGCTCGCTCTGCGGCGTGAAGCCGATGTGCGCCATCACGGGGATGCCCGCCTCGACGATGCGCCGGATCTGCTCGGCGGAGCGGACTCCGCCCTCGAGCTTCACCGCGTGCGCGTGCGTCTCCTTCATGAAGCGGAACGCCGTGTGCAGCGCGTCGTCGGCACCCGACTCGTAGGAGCCGAAGGGCATGTCGGCGACGACGAAGGCGCGCTCGACGGCTCCGGCGACGGCGCGCGCCAGCGGGATGAGCTCGTCGACGGTGACGGGCAGAGTGGTGTCGTAGCCGAGCACCGTGTTGCCGGCGGAGTCGCCCACGAGGAGGAAGTCGATCCCGGCGTCGTCGAAGATCTTCGCCGTCAGCTGGTCGTAGCTGGTCAGCCCGGTGATGCGGACACCGGAGTCCTTCGCGTTCTGGAAGTGGCGGGTTCGAACGCGTTTCACGGGCTGCGCTGACATGGGCGCCAGTCTACGGCGCGCCTCGGGCGCCCCGCGGGCCCCGGTCGGAGGCAGTAGCCTGAGGGTCGAAACAGGAGGGGTCTGGATGGACAAGCAACGGGACTTCGTTCTTCGCACCATTGAAGAGCGAGGGATCAAATTCGTTCGCCTCTGGTTCACCGACGTCGTCGGCACGCTGAAGTCGGTCGCGATCGCGCCGGCCGAGGTGGAGGGCGCGTTCGCGGAGGGGCTCGGCTTCGACGGCTCCGCCATCGAGGGCCTCACCCGCTCCTTCGAGGCCGACGTCCTCGCGCATCCGGACCCGTCGACCTTCCAGATCCTCCCGTGGCGCGGAGAGATCGACCCGACGGCGCGGATGTTCTGCGACATCACGACGCCCGACGGCCAGCCCGCCGTCGCCGACCCGCGCAACGTGCTCAAGCGCACGCTGGCAAAGGCGGCCGAGCGCGGGTTCACCTTCTACACGCACCCCGAGATCGAGTTCTACCTCCTCAAGTCGTCGTCCTTCGGCGCCGAGGGTCCGGAGCCGGTCGACTCCGCCGGGTACTTCGACAACGTCCCCGGAGGCACGGCGCACGACTTCCGCCGCCGCTCCGTGCGCATGCTGGAGGATCTGGGCATCTCGGTCGAGTTCAGCCACCACGAGGCGGGCCCCGGCCAGAACGAGATCGACCTCCGCTATGCGGACGCGCTCACCACGGCCGACAACATCATGACCTTCCGCACCGTGATCAAGGAGGTGGCGATCGAGCAGGGCGTCTACGCGACGTTCATGCCGAAGCCGCTCTCCGGGCACCCCGGCTCGGGCATGCACACGCACCTCTCGCTCTTCGAGGGCGACGTGAACGTGTTCTACGAGCAGGGCGCCCAGTACCAGCTCTCGAAGCTCGGCCGCCAGTTCATCGCGGGCCTGCTCAAGCACGCCCCCGAGATCACCGCCGTGACGAACCAGTTCGTCAACTCCTACAAGCGGCTCTGGGGCGGCGACGAGGCGCCCAGCTACGTCTCGTGGGGCCACAACAACCGGTCCGCCCTCGTGCGCGTCCCGCTCTACAAGCCCAACAAGGGGCAGTCGTCGCGCATCGAGTACCGGGCGCTGGACTCCGCGGCGAACCCCTACCTGGCGTACTCGCTGCTCCTGGCGGCCGGGCTCAAGGGCATCGAGGAGGGCTACGAGCTCCCGGCCGAGGCCGAGGACAACGTGTGGGCCCTCTCGGACGCGGAGCGCCGGGCGCTCGGCTACGGCGCTCTGCCCGCCAGCCTCGACCGCGCCATCTCGCTGATGGAGGAGTCCGAGCTCGTGGCCGAGACGCTGGGCGAGCAGGTGTTCAACTTCGTGCTGCTCAACAAGCGGAAGGATTGGGCCGAGTACCGCGCCCAGGTCACGCCGTACGAGCTGCGCAGCAATCTCGAGATGCTCTGACGCCTCGGCCATGCCCCGTGAACGCTCCCTCCGCGATGTCGCACGCCTCGGCTTCGCCGCGCTCGGCGAGACCGGGGCGCGGCTGGCCGAGGCGGAGGAGCTCGCCGGGCGGCAGCTCGAGTCGGTGCTGCCCTCCTTCGCCCGGGTGGCGGACCCGGACGAGGCGCTGCTCGCTCTGATCGACCTGCTGCGGCGGCACCGCGACCGCATGGACGCGGTCCTCGCCGACGACGAGGCACTGACCCGGCTGCTTCTGGTGGTGGGGGCCTCCTCCGGCCTCGCCGACTTCCTCCAGCGCCGGCCCGACGAGCTGGCCAGCGTGCTCGAGCCGGTGCGCACGCTCCCCGGGCGCGCCGAGATGAAGGCCGAGCTGCTCGAGTCGGTCGGCGCCGTCGACGGCTTCTCGTCGCTCCGGGAGGAGGCGGGCTGGACGGCGCTGCGCGTCCGGTACCGCCGCCTCCTCACCAGGATCGTCGTCCACGATCTGAGCCAAGCCGACCCCGTCGCGGCGATCGACCGGGTGACGAGGGCGCTGGCCGACCTCGCCGGAGCCGCGCTGGAGGCGTCCCTCGCCGTGGCGCGGACCGAGCTGGTCGAGGGCACGGGCCCAGGCCGCTTCGGCCGGGACGAGGTCGCCGCCACCCGCTTCGCCGTCATCGGCATGGGCAAGGCGGGAGCGTCCGAGCTCAACTACGTCAGCGACGTCGACGTGATCTTCGTCGCCGAGGGCGACCCGGAGAAGGAGCTGACGAACGCCCGTGCGATCGACGTCGCCACCCGGCTCGCCGTGCTCCTCATGCGCGGGACCTCTGCGCTGGCGATGGAGCCGGAGCTCTGGGAGGTCGACCCGAACCTGCGCCCGGAGGGCAAGCAGGGCGCGCTCGTGCGCACCCTCGAGTCGCACATCACCTACTACGACCGGTGGGCGAAGAGCTGGGAGTTCCAGGCGCTGCTCAAGGCGCGTCCGCTCGCCGGCGACCAGGAGCTGGGGCGGGCGTACGTCGACGCGGTCGCGCCCAAGGTCTGGTCGAGCGCCTCCCGCGAGAACTTCGTCGAGTCGGTGCAGCGGATGCGGGAGCGGGTCACCGAGAACATCCCGCAGAACGACGTCCACTACCAGATCAAGCTCGGGCCCGGCGGCCTGCGCGACATCGAGTTCACGGTGCAGCTGCTTCAGCTCGTCCACGGGCAGACCGACGACGAGATCCGCATGCCCGGGACTCTCCTCGCCCTGGGCGCCCTCGCCGACCGCGGGTACATCGGCCGCTCCGCCGCCGAGGAGTTCGCGCAGGACTACCGGGCACTCCGGCTGCTCGAGCACCGCCTCCAGCTGCGGCGCCTTCGGCGTACGCACCTGATGCCGCGGGACGAGCACGAGCTGCGGACCCTCGCCCGCTCCAGCGGGCTCGCCCGCACGGCGGAGGAGCTGCTGAGCGTCTGGAACGGGATCAAGCACCGCGTCCGGGGCCTGCACGAGCGCCTGTTCTACCGTCCGCTGCTCTCCGCGGTCGCCGCGCTCTCCGACGGCGGCGCCGAGCTGTCCACCGGCCAGGCGGAGGCGCGCCTCGCCGCCATCGGCTTCGCGGACGCCCGCGGGGCGCTCGGCCACATCGCCGCGATGACCTCGGGCGTCTCGCGCCGAGCGAGCATCCAGCGCCACCTCGTGCCGGTGATGCTGCAGTGGTTCGCCGACGGACCGGACCCCGACTACGGCCTGCTCGCGTTCCGGCGCCTCAGCGACGCACTGGGCGGGACGCCCTGGTTCCTCCGGATGCTGCGCGACTCGTCCGGAGCCGCCAAGCGGCTCACCACGGTGCTCTCCGGATCGCGCTTCGTCGGCGAGCTGCTCGACCGCATCCCGGAGTCGGCGGCCTGGCTCGAGGACGACGACGCCCTCCGCCCCCGTAGCGCCGCCCAGCTCGCCGAGGAGGTGCGCGCCGTGCTCGCCCGGCACGAGACGCCCGACGCGGTCGCCTCGGTCCTCCGCTCGATGCGCCGGCGCGAGGTGCTGCGGACCGCCATGGGTGGCGTGCTCGGCCTCAGCTCGATCGAAGAGATCGCGACCAGCCTCACCGACATCATCAGCGCACTGCTGGGCGGCGTGCTCGCCGCCATCCGGCGCGGCAGTGCGACCCGGCCCGGCGCCGACGCGGAGTTCGCGATCATCGGCATGGGCCGGTACGGAGGGGCGGAGCTGGGGTTCGGCTCCGACGCCGACGTGATGTACGTCCAGCGACCCGGCACCGCCGAGCCGCACCAGGCCCAGCTCTACTCGCAGTTCGTCGTCGCCGAGCTGGTCCGGCTCACGGAGGACTCCCGCCTGCCACTCGACCTCGACGCCGACCTGCGGCCCGAGGGCAAGAACGGGCCCCTCGTGCGCTCCCTCGACTCCTACCGCGCCTACTACGCCCGCTGGTCGCTGACGTGGGAGGCGCAGGCGCTGCTCCGGGCGCGGGGAGTAGCGGGGGACCAGGCGCTCATCGAGGACTTCGAGGAGCTGGCCGACGGGGTCCGCTACCCGGGAGCGGTCTCCGACCGTGACATCCGCGAGGTGAAGCGGATCAAGGCACGGGTCGAGAGCGAGCGTCTGCCGCAGGGCGCCGACCCGCGCCGTCACCTCAAGCTCGGCCGCGGATCGCTGAGCGACGTCGAGTGGCTGGTGCAGCTCCTCCAGCTGCAGCACGCGCGGCGGACCCCGGCGCTCCGGACGACCTCGACCCTCACCGCCCTCGCGGTCGCGGAGGAGGAGGGCATGATCGGCCCGCAGGACGCGGATCGGCTGCGCGCCGCGTGGATCCTCGCGTCCCGTGTCCGCTCGGGCACCACGCTCTGGGGCAACCGCACCAGCGACGTCCTCCCGACCGACCGCCGGCAGCTCGAGGGCGTCGCGCGCCTGCTCGAGTATCCGGCCGGGTCCGCGACGGCACTCGAGGACGACTACCTCGGCGTGACCCGCCGCTCCCGCGCGGTCTTCGAGCGCCTGTTCTACGGGCCGGCCGCGGGAGACGCTCCCTCCTACCGCTGACGCCCGCGCGCCGCGGACGGCGAAGGACCGCCCCTCCGAGGAGGAACGGCCCTTCGGCAGTGCTGCGGGATCAGACCCCGTAGTACAGCTCGAACTCGAACGGGTGAGGACGCTGCGCGAGGGGCTTGATCTCCTTCTCGCGCTTGTACTCGATCCAGGTGTCGATGAGCTCCTGAGTGAACACGCCGCCCTGGAGGAGGAAGTCGTGGTCGGCCTCGAGGGCGTCGAGCGCCTCGCCCAGGGTCGCGGGGACCTGCGGGATGAGCTTCGCCTCCTCGGGGGGCAGCTCGTAGAGGTCCTTGTCGACCGGCTCGTGCGGCTCGATGCGGTTCTTGATGCCGTCGAGGCCCGCCATCAGCTGGGCGGCGAACGCGAGGTACGGGTTGCCGGAGGCGTCGGGCGCACGGAACTCGATGCGCTTGGCCTTCGGGTTCGTGCCCGTGATCGGGATGCGGATGGACGCGGAGCGGTTGCCGGCCGAGTAGACCAGGTTGACCGGCGCCTCGAAGCCCGGGATCAGGCGGTGGTACGAGTTGACCGTCGGGTTCGTGAACGCGAGGACGGCGGGGGCGTGCTTGAGCAGCCCGCCGATGTACCAGCGCGCGAGGTCCGAGAGACCGCCGTAGCCGTTCTCGTCGTAGAAGAGCGGCGTGCCGTCGTTCCACAGCGACTGGTGGGTGTGCATGCCCGAGCCGTTGTCGCCGAAGAGCGGCTTCGGCATGAACGTGGCGGTCTTGCCCCACTGCTCGGCCGTGTTCTTGACGATGTACTTGAACTTCAGGATGTCGTCCGCCGCGTGGACCATCGTGTCGAAGCGGTAGTTGATCTCGGCCTGGCCGCCGGTGCCCACCTCGTGGTGCGAGCGCTCGAGGATGAGGCCGGCGTCGATCAGCTTGAGGCAGATGTCGTCGCGGAGGTCGGCCTGCTTGTCGACGGGGCTCACCGGGAAGTAGCCGCCCTTGTAGGGCGTCTTGTTGCCGAGGTTGCCGCCCTCCTCGACGCGTCCCGAGTTCCAGGCGCCCTCGACCGAGTCGACGGAGTGGAACGCGGAGTTCTGCGTGATCTCGTAGCGGACGTCGTCGAAGATGTAGAACTCCGCCTCGGGGGCGAAGAACGCGGTGTCGGCGATGCCGGTCGACGCGAGGTACTTCTCGGCCTTCTTCGCGACCTGACGCGGGTCCTTGGAGTAGATCTCGCCGTTGCGCGGGTTGTAGATGTCGAAGACGAGGATCAGCGTGCGCTCGACGCGGAACGGGTCCACGTAGGCGGTGGTCACGTCAGGGATCAGCTGCATGTCCGATTCGTGGATGTTCGCGAATCCGCGGATCGAGGACCCGTCGAAGAGCTGACCAACGGAGAAGAACTCCTCATCGACAGTCGAGGCGGGGATGTTGAAGTGCTGCTGGACACCGGGGAGATCGGTGAACCGGATGTCGAGGAACTTGACGTCCGTGTCCTTGATGAACGAGAGCACCTCGGAAGAATCTTTAAACATGCAAAGGTCTCCAATGGCGTGACGGGGTGCTGCAGAGCGCAGCCGTTCCAGGGTAGTGACGGGGGGTTTCCCCACCGTGTCCCTGTTGTTTCCGACATGTTACGGGGCCGGTCCGGGGTCGGGCTCCACGTCGTCTGCCGGACCACCCGCTCCTCGGTCCGCTCCGAGACGCCGCGGATAGGATCGGAGGATGCCAGCCGCCGACCGCAGGACCTTCGCCGACGCCGCCCCGAGCTCGTACCCGGGGGAGCGTCTCGGCCTCCCCCGAGAGGGCCGCCTCTCGGTCGGACGGTCCGGCCGCCGCATCGCCGCCCTGGCCGTCGACTTCGCCGTCGCCGCTCTGCTGTCGCTCGCGTTCTTCGACTACGACCGCTGGGCGAGCCTGCTGCTGTTCGTCCTGCTGCAGGTCGTCTTCATCCCCACCATCGGCGGCAGCATCGGGCACCGCCTGCTCGGGATGCGCGTCATCCGTCTCGGCGGGGGCTGGGTCGGCGTGTGGCGCCCGATCGTGCGCTCTGTGCTGCTGGCCGTGCTGGTGCCGGCGCTCGTCTGGGACTCGGACCAGCGCGGCTTCCACGACAAGGTGGCCGGGACGGTTCTCGTCCGCTACTGACTCGCGCCGCAGACGCGACAGGCCGGCCGGGAGAGATCCCGACCGGCCTGTCGCGTCGTGCGTCAGCGCGATCGCTGAGGGCGCACCTTGAAGGGGTCGACGCCCTTCGGGATGGGCAGCGACGTGTTGAGCGAGGAGAGCCGGTTCTTCACCGCGAGGACCTCGGCCTTGGTGAGGACCTTCTTCGTCTTCGAGAGGCGGCTCGGCACCTTGTGCAGCGGAGTCGCATCGGCGTCGGAGCCGACGTGCACGAAGGTGACGGGGACGTTCGGCAGGATCCGCGACACCTTGCGCCGCTCGTCCTCGAGCATGCGCTTGGTCCGGGAGGCGGGGCCCTCCGCGATCAGCACGACGCCTCCGCGGCCGACGGCGCGGTAGACGGCGTCCTGGGTCTTGCCGTTGACGGCGACGGGCATCTCGCCGCCGGTCCAGGTGCCGCGCAGTCCGCTGCGCAGGACGGCGCCGACCGCGCCGGGCTGCCCGGCGATCTGCCCGTAGGCGGCGCGCTCGGCGCGGCGCGAGAGCACGGCGAGTCCGGCGACCAGGCCGGCCATCACGCCCACGATGATCCACAGCGCGATCGCGAAGCCGTTGCCGTTGCCGAGCAGGATGCCGAGGAGCACGCCGAGCAGGATCGGGAGCAGGAGCGCGAGGAGGATGATCCAGACGGCGCTGCTGTCGTAGCGGCGGGTCATCTGGAACACCTGCCACATCTGCTTGAGACGTCCGGGTTCCTTGACCGCCTTCGTCGACGGTTCCGTGCTGCGTGCCATGACGTCAAGGATACCGAGCGGGAGCGCGGCGGCGGACCCCGGACGCGGATCCGACTCCTCCACAGAGGGCACGTGCGCCGATCCGTCCACCGATCGGGATCGACGGGTGTCCTCCGCCCCGACCTGCGGTCAGGCTCGCCTCATGACGAGCAGCGGGACGGTCCAGGGCCGGAGGATCGGCGGAGTGCGGACGGGGAGGCGGCGGACGCCTGCGCCGAATGCCGCACCGCCGGCCGAGCGGACGATGCGGCCGCGGGAGGCCGAGGCGCTACAGGTGTCGGCGGTGGCTCGGCTCGCCGAGCACCGCCACCGCGAACGCATCGTCAGGGTGGAGTCGTCTCCGAGGAGGCGCATCGTCTCGACCGCCCCTCCCGTCGTCGCCACACTCGAGAGGTTCCTGCGGGTCGAGCGGGGGATCGCACTCGGCGCCGCGGTCACCCTCCTCGCCCCCGTGGTGGGCGCGGTCCGGTCGGCCGCGCTCGAGGGAGCATGGCTGGCTCCGACGACGGACGACATCGGCCTGACGGAGGAGGGTCGGCCGCTGGTGCTGCTGACGACGCCCGCCGTCGACACCCCGCGTGCGGCGCGCGACGCGCTGCAGCGGGTCCTGGAGCGCCTCGGAATGCTCTGCCCGGAGCTGCCGGTCGCCGCCCTCGCGCGGCACCGCGACCTGCTGGCGCTGGAGGGCAACCTCTACGGACTCGCTGATCCGCAGGGGATAGGCGAGGCGGTGCGGGCGCTGCCGACGTCCGGCGCGGATGCACGGGGTCGGGAGGCGGTGCCCGCTCCGGCTGCCCGGCACAGGCGGGTCCATCCGCTCGACGGCTGGCAGGACCGCCTCCGGGCGTTCGTCGTCCGGCGTCGGGGACCGCTCTCCGTCGGGACGGCGATCGTGCTGGGAGCGGTGCTCGCCGGTTCGCTCGCGGGCGGGCCCGATCGGCAGGTGCAGGATGCGGAGGCGTCGACCGCAGCCGCGCCCGTTCCGGCTCGGTCGGCTCCGCCGGCGGTGGCGACCGCGGCACCGCCGGCTCCGGTCGCGGCGACCTCACTCGACGCCGAGCAGGCGGCGGAGGTGCTGATCGACGCGGTGCGCGCGTGCGGGGACCGGGAGTGCGCCCGCGGTCTGGTCACGGCGGACTCGCCGCTCGGCGACGCAGCGGACGGCCCCGCCTCCGCTGTCCCGGCGACGGGGGAGGCGTCGGCCGTCCTCGTCGACGTGAACGGGGCATCGGCGGTCGTGCACCTCCGGACGGCCCCGGGGACGACAGCGGCCTCCGTCCTGATCATCAGGACGGAGGCCGGCTGGCTCATCCGCGACGTCTACACCGGAGCGGCCTCGTGAGAGGCGCGCTCAGGGGGAGCGTCTCAGATGCCGAGGTCGTTCTCGAACGAGCCCTCCTCGAGACGCTCCTTGATCGCGACCAGGAAGCGCGCCGCGTCGGCTCCGTCGACCGTGCGGTGGTCGTACGAGAGCGCGAGGAAGACGGTCGAGCGGATCGCGATGGCGTCAGCACCGTCCACCTGCACGACGGCCGGCTTCTTGGTGACGATGCCGGTGCCGAGGATCGCGGTCTGCGGCAGGAACACGACGGGAGTGTCGAACAGGGCCCCGCGCGAACCGGTGTTGGTCAGCGTGAAGGTGCCGCCGGCGAGCTCGTCGGGCTTCAGCTTGTTGTTGCGGGTGCGCTCGGCCAGGTCCCCGATGGTGGAGGCGATCTGCGCGAGGTTCAGCTCGGACGCGTTCTTGAGGACCGGGGTCAGCAGGCCGCGCTCGGTGTCGACGGCGATGCTGATGTTCTCGTGGTCCGGGTAGACGATCGACTCCCCGTCGAGGGTCGAGTTGATCACCGGGTAGGCCTTGAGCGCCTCCGCCGCCGCGAGGGCGAAGAACGGGAGGAAGGACAGCTTGGCGCCGGTCTTCTCCTGGAAGCTCTTCTTGACCGAGTCGCGGAAGCGGGCGACCGCCGTGACGTCGACCTCGATGACTGAGGTGAGCTGGGCGCTCGTCTGCATCGACTCGACGGCGCGCTGCGCGAGGACCTTGCGCAGGCGCGACATCGGCTGCGTGGTGCCGCGGAGGGGCGACGTCTCGAGCGGGGTGCGCGCGGCCTTGGCGGCTGCGGCGGCGGGCGCCGAGACCGGGGCGGCCGGAGCCGACTTGGCGGCCTCGACCGCGTCGAGGACGTCCTGCTTGCGGATGCGGCCGCCGACTCCGGTTCCCGTGAGGGTGGAGAGGTCGATACCGTTCTCGCCCGCGAGCTTGCGCACGAGCGGGGTGACGTAGCCGGGGTTGGAGTCGGTGGGCTCCGGCCGCCCCGGTCTCGGCGCCCGCCGCCGCAGCCGCCAAGGCCGCGCGCACCCCGCTCGAGACGTCGCCCCTCCGCGGCACC